>NZ_CP117445.1:3658333-3971944 GCF_030687715.1 Pseudomonas sp. FP2196 | reverse complement strand
CAGCAGATCCGCCGCACTGGTTTTGATGCCGTAGGCTTCGGCATCCAGTGCGCCCGGACTGACCCGAACCGGTTGGTCGTTCTTGTTGTAACCCTGAGCGTAGAGCTTGGCTTCGGACGCGGGCACTTGAATGTAAGTGTGCTTGAGGCCCAGTTTCGGTAGCAGGGTTTTGCTCATGGCCTGATCAAACGGCTGGCCCAGACTTTTCGCCGTCAGATAGCCGAACAACCCAAGGCTCGAATTGGAGTACAGGCGATGGCTGCCCGCCGGATAAACCGGTTTCCACTGTTGGTAATAGCCGAGCATCTTGTCAGCCGAATCCGCCTCGGCGGGGAATTGCAGCGGCAAGCCGCCGGCGCTGTAAGTTCCCAGTTGCAACACGCTGATGTTGTCGAAGGCGCTGCCTTTGAGTTCCGGCCAAAGCTTGCTGGCCTTGGTCGACAGGTCCAGTTTGCCGGTGGCCTGAGCGTAACCCGCGAGTGTCGCGGTGAAGGTTTTGCTCACCGAGCCGATTTCGAACAGGGTGTTTTCGCTGACCTTCTGCCCGGTGTCTTTGGCGGCGACACCGTAGTTAAAGTAATGCGGTTTGCCGTTGATGGTGAGGGCAACAGCCAGCCCGGGGATGTTCTGCTGTTGCATCACGGGCGTGACGGCGCCTTTGACCAGTGCTTGCAGTTGTTCGTCGGTTTGCGGTGCTGCCATGCAGGCGGCGGCACCGAAGAAAAGGCCAAAAGCACTATAGGAAATGACTTTGGTAGGGGTGATGAATGACATAGATGAACCACTCTCCATGAGTGTTGAGGGTGTTATCCCGCTAGACTGCGGGCAATTGCAACGTTAGGCGGCTGATCAGCGCCGACAATTTAGGCAGTCTGGCATTCGTCGACAAACGATGAAATCTCGGATGAGCCATTAGAAAAATTTGGGACTGGGCATGATTCGACCTCAATTGCCGCTCAACGCACTGCGGGCCTTCGAAGCGTCGGCGCGTCATTTGAGCTTTACCCGCGCTGCCGTGGAGTTGTGTGTGACCCAGGCTGCCGTCAGTCATCAGGTCAAAAGCCTTGAGGCGCAGCTCAACGTCACCCTGTTCAAACGCCTGCCTCGCGGGCTGATGCTGACCAGTGAAGGCGAAACGTTGCTGCCGGTGTTGAGCACATCGTTTGATCACATCGCGCAGATTCTCGAACGCCTCGCCGGCGGACAGCATCGCGAGATGTTGACCGTGGGCGCGGTGGGCACCTTTGCCGTGGGTTGGTTATTACCGAGGCTTTCGGACTTTCGGGCGAAACATCCGCTCATAGATTTACGGCTGTCGACCAACAACAATCGCGTGGATGTCGCTGCAGAAGGGCTTGATTACGCGATCCGGTTTGGCGCCGGAGCGTGGCACGGCATTGAGGCGACACGACTGCTTGATGCGCCGCTGTCGGTGTTGTGCGCGCCGGAAATTGCCCGGCAATTGCACGCGCCGGCAGATTTATTGCAGCAAACGCTGCTGCGTTCTTACCGCACCGATGAGTGGCCGGAGTGGTTTCAGGCAGCGGGTCTGGCGACGCAGGCAGCACCGCCGCAGAGCGTCGTCTTCGACTCGTCGCTGGCGATGATGGAGGCGGCGTTGCAGGGCGGCGGGGTGGCATTGGCGCCGCCACTGATGTTCGCGCGGCAACTGGCGGCGGAGGCGATCTGTCAGCCGTTTGCGATCGAGATCACCACTGGGAGTTATTGGTTGACGCGTTTGCAGTCGCGGCCGGAGACGGCGGCGATGCTGGCGTTCAAAGACTGGTTGTTACAAATCTCTGGTTAATACAGAGCCCCCTGTGGGAGCAAGCCTGCTCGCGAAAGCGATGTGTCAGTCGACAGAAGTGTTGGCTGTTATAGCGCCTTCGCGAGCAGGCTCGCTCCCACAGGGGACAGTGGTGGATTGCAGATCAGGTTCAGCGCACCAGACACGGCCGCTTGTTATCGAATTTCCACCCCGGAATCAGAAACTGCATCGCGACGCTGTCATCCCGCGCCCCCAGACCCATGCCTTTATAGAGTTCGTGGGCCTTGGCCACCTGATCCATGTCCAACTCGACACCCAGTCCCGGTTTCTTCGGCACCTGCACGCAGCCGCCGACAATCTGCAGCGGTGCCTTGGTCAGGCGCTGGCCGTCCTGCCAGATCCAGTGGGTGTCGATGGCGGTGATATCGCCCGGTGCTGCGGCGGCGACATGGGTGAACATGGCCAGCGAGATATCGAAGTGGTTGTTGGAGTGCGAGCCCCAGGTCAGGCCCCACTCATGGCACATCTGCGCCACGCGCACCGAGCCCTGCATGGTCCAGAAGTGCGGATCGGCCAGCGGGATGTCCACCGATTGCAACTGAATCGCATGGCCCATCTCGCGCCAATCGGTGGCGATCATGTTGGTGGCGGTTTTCAGTCCGGTGGCGCGGCGGAATTCGGCCATGACCTCGCGACCCGAATAACCGTTTTCAGCACCGCACGGATCTTCCGCGTAAGCCAGAACCTGATGTTGATCGCGGCACAAGCGGATGGCTTCTTTCAGTGACCACGCGCCATTCGGATCAAGGGTGATGCGCGCATCGGGGAAGCGTTCGGCCAGCGCCGTCACCGCTTCGATTTCTGCATCGCCGCTGAGCACGCCGCCCTTGAGTTTGAAGTCCTTGAAGCCGTATTTCGCGTGAGCCGCTTCGGCGAGGCGTACCACCGATTCGGCGGTCATGGCCTTCTCGTGACGCACGCGAAACCAGTCGTTATCGGCGTCCGGTTCACTGCGATAGGCGAGGTCGGTTTCGCGCTGGTCGCCGACGTAGAACAGATAGCCGAGCATCTTCACTTCATCGCGTTGCTGACCTTCGCCGAGCAGCGCAGCGACTGGCACGTCGAGGTGCTGGCCGAGCAAGTCGAGCAGGGCGGCTTCCAGGCCGGTGACCGCGTGAATGGTGATGCGCAGGTCAAAGGTTTGCAGGCCCCGGCCGCCGGCATCGCGGTCGGCGAAAGTCTGGCGCACCTGATTGAGGATCTTCTGATACGTGCCGATCGGGCTGCCGATCACCAGGCTGCGTGCGTCTTCCAGGGTCTGGCGAATGCGTTCGCCGCCGGGCACTTCGCCGACGCCGGTGTGGCCGGCGTTGTCCTTGAGGATGACGATGTTGCGGGTGAAAAACGGCCCGTGGGCGCCGCTCAGGTTGAGCAGCATGCCGTCGTGGCCGGCCACCGGGATGACTTGCATGTCGGTGATGATCGGGGCTTTGGCGGTGTCGTTTGCGTTCATTGTTTTTATCCTTGGAAACGGAAAGTCAGGCGTGCTTCGGCGTGGCATCAACCACGGCGATAGCCGGCGCGGGTTTCGCGGTGGTACGGGCGAAGAACACGATGATCGCGGCGATGATCGAGGTCGCAGCCAGGCCATAGAGGCCGCCCTGAATCGAGCCGGTGTGTTCTTCGAGCAGGCCGAAGGTGGTCGGCGCGACGAAGCCGCCGAGGTTGCCGACCGAGTTGATCAACGCGATCACTGCCGCAGCGATGCGCGCATCCAGGTACGCCTGCGGAATCGGCCAGAACAGCGACGAGGCGGACTTGAACCCCAGCGCGGCAAAGCAGATCGCGACAAAAGCGAAGATCGGTCCGCCGGTGGTGGACATGAACATCCCCGCCGCTGCAATCAACAGCGCGGTGGCGACCCACGCCTGTTGGTGCTTCCACTTGGCCGAGAGCGTGGCAAAGGTATACATGCCGATAATCGACAGCAGCCACGGAATCGAGTTGAACAGGCCGACCTGGAAGTCGCTCATGTCGCCCATTTTCTTGATGATGCTCGGCAGCCAGAAGGTCGCGGCGTAGATCGTCAGTTGAATGAAGAAGTAGATCAGGCAGAACAGGATGATCTGCCGGTCCTTGAGCAGTTTGCCTATCGACGGCCGGATCGGCGTGGCGGCTTCGCGAGCCTTTTGCTCGTCGTCGATGGCGTTGACCAAGGCGTCCTGTTCGGCGCGGGTCAGCCATTTCGCATCGTGGGGTTTGGCGTCGAGCCAGAACCAGACGAACACGCACAGACCCACGGAGAACATCCCTTCAATGAAATACATCCATTGCCAGCCGTGCATGCCCAGTCCGTTGATTTGCAGGAGCAGGCCGGACAGCGGGCCGGAGATCAACGAAGCCACGGCCGAGCCACTGAGGAAAATCGCAATGGCCTTGCCGCGTTCGACACCGGGCAGCCAGCGGGTGAAGTAATAGATCACACCGGGAAAAAAGCCGGCCTCGGCCACGCCAAGCAAAAAGCGCAGAACGTAGAAGTGGGTTTCATTCTGGATGAACGCCATGCCGGCGGCGACCAGGCCCCAGGTGAACATGATGCGGGTCAGCCAGATACGTGCGCCGACTTTCTGCAAGAGCATGTTGGAGGGGACTTCGAACAGCGCGTAGCCGATGAAGAACAGACCGGCGCCGAAGCCGTAGGCGGCGGCACCGATGCCCAGATCGTGTTCCATGTGGGTGCGGACGAAGCCGATGTTCACCCGGTCAATGTAATTGACGATGAACATGATCACGAAGAGCGGCAGGACGTGGCGTTTCACTTTCGAGATGGCGGACGCGAGTGTCGAGTCGACGCCCTCGTTTATCCCGGAGACGGAGGTTTTCACTTGGTTTTCTCCCACTGATTATTTTTATGCGGGGTAGGGCTTGGGTGCTGCTTTGTTGATAGACATCATACAACCTGATTTTTTTGTCCTACAAGTAGGGAAGGGTGATTAAATTTCTATTGGGAGAGATTTTTTTATGCCTTTTTAGGGTTCTACCCATATTTCATTGGGCCTTTCAGGTTTTTATGAGCGTTGATATTTTTAAGGCAGGAACCCTGTGGTCACCGGGAGGCATTCAGTAAGCGTGAGGTGTTTCCGTATTTTGGAGTGTTGTCATACAAGTTGGTCGGCCATTCAGATCTAAAATCAATCTCGTCCCACCACTGCCCGGTGCTACGATCCGCACGTCCCGACCACGGAATAACCCATGCAAGAAGATCTCGACGCCCCCGCTCGCAAACGTGCGCACAACCTGGCCCATGACCTGGTGGAGAAACTCACGCAGAGCATCCTGCTCGGTCAGCTATCGCCCGGCGACAAACTGCCGTCGGAGAATTCCATCGTTCAGGAGCACGGTGTCAGCCGCACGGTGGTGCGCGAGGCGATTTCCAAGTTGCAGGCGTCAGGGTTGGTGGAGACGCGTCACGGTATCGGCACGTTTGTGATTGAGCGCGCGCCGGAGCAGGGACTGCGGCTGAACGTCGATACGGCGCTGGGAGTGCGCAGCATTCTCGAATTGCGCATGGGCCTGGAGACGCAAGCGGCCGCGCTGGCGGCGCAGCGGCGAACCGAACAGCAATTGCTGCTGATGCGTCAGGCGCTGGATGACTATCAACGCCTGCTGGCCAACAACGACAGTTGCGTCGAGGCTGATCGACGCTTTCACCTGCTGATCGCCGAGGCCACCGGCAATGTCTGCTTCAGCGAGATCATGCAGCACTTGGGCAGCGCGATGATTCCGCGCACCCGGGTCAACGCGGCCGAGCGGGGCGCGGCGGATTTGAGCAAACTGGGGCAACTGGCCAATCTGGAGCACGAGGCGATTTTGAATGCCATCAAACGACAAGACCCCGATGCCGCCCGCGCCGCCATGTGGCTGCACCTGACCAACAGCCGCGACCGCTTTATTGCTCAAGGCTGATCGCCGTTGGTCTATTCGATAGCACGCCGTCCAGCGGCTCGCTTCCAACTTGTACGGCCCGGGTTTTCCGGACCTCCTTGGTGAGGTGCGTGATGTCTAACGATTTGCTGTTTCAGGGTGGAGTGCTGCCCACCGACCCAACCCGTCCGATGCCAGGCACGGATGAGCCGACACTGGCCGATCACGATGCGCCGCCGGGGATGGCGCCGGGGCGCGATCCTTTGAGCGATGCTGATCGGCCCGAGGACTGGAAGGATCCGGCGGCGGATGACGATGTACCGCCAGCGGATGAACCGACACCGTTGTCGGATGATCGGCGCTAGGTAGAATCCGGCCGGGCAGTCCATCACTGGCTATCCGCGCTGGCCTCTTCGCTGGCAAGCCAGCTCCGACAGGTTTTCGAGTGTCCGCAAATTTCCGGCACTCCCTCAATCCCTGTGGGAGCTGGCTTGCCAGCGAAGGCGGCATCAGCCTTTACACCCAACCATGGTCAGGCCCGCATACCTCGAAGCACTGGAATCCGTTGCTCCAGATTCAACGCCAACACACTGATCAACACCACCGCGGACCCCGCCAGCACCATCCACGTCGGCCGCTCGCCCAATCCCACCGAAGCAATGCCCATCGCTGTCGGCGGAATCAGATACAGCGTCATGGTCGCCCGACTCAAATCCACATGTTTGAGCACAAATCCCCACGCCAGATAGGCCAGCGCGCTGGGAAACACGCCCAAGGCCAACACTGCCCATTGCACCGGCAACGGCGCTTTCATCACGGTTTCGCTCAACCCCGGCAGATAGATCAGCAATAACAACGTCCCTGACCAGACCGCATAGCACGCCAGACTCAAGCCGTCATAACGCCGTGCGTGATGCTTTTGCAGCGCGAAGTAAATGCTCCATGAAACTGCTGCGAGCAAGATCAGCCAGGCATGCGCGTCAATCTCGCCCAGGCCGCGATCACCGCTGACCACAATCACCACGCCGACAAAGCCGAGCAGCACACAGCCCCAGCGCCAGGGGCTGACCTGATCCTTGAATACGAAACGCGCGAGCAACGTGCTGAACAACGGGCTCGATTGCGCCAACACGCTCGACGCACCGGCGCTGACGCCTTGCTGGCCGATGTTCAGAGCGACGTGATGCAGGCTGACTGCGAAGAAACCCAAGGCGAATAGCAGCGGCACATCGCCCAGACGCGGTAGCTGAATACCTTTGAAGGCAGCGATCACCGCCATGCACAGCGACGCCAGGAGAAACCGCAGCAACGCCAGATGTCCGGGATCGTAGACTTGCAGGGCAATGTGAATGCCGGTTGGCGAATACGCCCAGCAGCCGACGACAAATGCCATCGCCAGAACAATTTTCACGGGAGAAGGGGATTGCATGATCAGCGCACCAGTGGGGTCGATGCGCCGAGTATCCGGGCGGCCAATCATTCGCCACAACTGACTTATACTGCTTCGAATGTTCACTCAGAGTGATGGGTATGGAGCTGGCACAAATCCGTATGTTCAAGACCGTGGCCGAAGTCGGCAGCATTGCCCGGGCCGCGGAAAAATTGTTCTGCGTGCCGTCGAATATCACCGCACGAATCAAGGCGCTGGAGGCCGAATTGGGCGTGGCGCTGTTTCTGCGCGAGGGCCGTGGGTTGCGGATCAGTCCGGCGGGGCTGACGTTTCTCGCCTACGCCGAGAAGATTCTCGCGCTGACGGCGCAGGCCAAACGCGCGGTCGATCCCAGCGCAGAACCCTCCGGGCCACTGCGCATCGGCGCCATCGAATCCTCAGCCACCGGGCGGTTACCGCGGCTGCTGGCTAAGTTTCACCAGCGTTATCCGCAAGTGGCGCTGGAGCTCACCACCGGCACCTGGGGCCAGTTGCTCGATGATACCGTCAGCCATCGCCTCGACGGCGCGATAGTGGCGGTGGACGTCGAGCGCTCGCAGCTCAAACGCACGCCGATGTATCGTGAAGAATTGCTGCTGATCGCTTCAACGTCTTTCGGGCCGGTGCGCGACATCAATGATCTGCAGGACAAAACCGTGTTCATGTGGCCGCAGGGGTGTCCTTATCGGGCGGCACTGGAGCATTGGTTATTGCGACAGGGAAAGGCGCTGCCGATTGTCAGCCTTGCCAGTTACGGGGCGATTGTCGGGTGCGTGAGTGCCGGAGCGGGCGTGGCGTTGGTGCCCAAAGGGGTGTTTGAACAATATGCGAAAGGCGCGGGGTGCGTGGGGGTTGAGTTCCCCGAACTGACGGCCATCGACAACTTGTTTTACTGGCATGAAAACGCCGGAGTACATCCGGCGCGTGAGGCGTTTGTGGCGATGTTGCGCGAAGAGTTTACCTAGTCCCACCGTCCCTGGATGAGCTGCCGCAGCGTTGATTCTTGCAAACAAGATCAAAAGATCGCAGCCTGCGGCAGCTCCTACAGGGGCCTTTCAATCGGCCACCACATCGCGCATCAACAACCCGAACCGCAAATCGACCGCATCCGGAATCGGCAGATACACCGTGTGCCCATCCCCCGGTGCCACCTCGATGGCTTCACCCTTGAGGTTCTGCAGTTCATGCAGATCGAAATGAAAATTGCCCTTGGGCGTCATCAACTCCAGATGATCCCCCCGCGCAAAACGGTTCTTCACCTTGACCTCGGCCAGCCGATCACGCCGCTCACCAGTCAACTCGCCGACAAACTGCTGGCGCTCCGACACTGAGCTGCCGTGTAGATAGTTCTGGTACTCGTCATGCACATGGCGACGCAGGAAACCCTCGGTATAACCGCGCTGGGCCAGCGATTCCAGATCGCTCATCAAGCTTCGATCAAACTCCCGTCCCGCCACCGCATCATCAATCGCCCGTCGATACACCTGCGTGGTGCGCGCGCAATAGAAGTGCGATTTGGTCCGGCCCTCGATCTTCAATGAATGCACGCCCATGCGGGTCAGCCGCTCGACATGCTGCACCGCGCGCAGGTCCTTGGCGTTCATGATGTAGGTGCCGTGTTCGTCCTCGAAGGCCGGCATCAACTCTTCGGGGCGGTTGGCTTCCTGCAGCAGGAACACTTGATCGGTCGGGGCGCCGATGCCCAGTGTCGGTTCGGGCTGGAATGTCTGGACGATTTCGCCGAGCTGATTTTCCGTGGCCGCCTGCGCCGAGTATTTCCAGCGGCAGGCGTTGGTGCAGGTGCCCTGATTGGCGTCGCGCCTGTTCATGTAACCCGACAGCAGGCAGCGCCCGGAGTAGGCCATGCACAGCGCGCCGTGGACAAACACTTCCAGCTCCATGCCGGGCACTTGCTCGCGGATCTCGCCAATTTCTTCCAGCGACAGTTCCCGCGACAGGATGATCCGGCTCAGGCCTTGTTGCTGCCAGAACTCGACGCTGGCCCAGTTCACCGTATTGGCCTGCACCGAAAGGTGGATCGGCATCTGCGGAAAATGCCGACGCACCAGCATGATCAGCCCAGGGTCGGACATGATCAGCGCGTCCGGTGCCATCTCGATCACGGGCGCCAGGTCCTTGAGAAATGTCTTCAGCTTGGCGTTGTGCGGCGCGATGTTGATCACCACGTAAAAACGCTTGCCTTGCGCCTGGGCCTCACGAATGCCCAGCGCCAGATTGGCATGATCGAATTCGTTGTTACGCACTCGCAGGCTGTAGCGCGGCTGGCCGGCGTAGACCGCATCGGCACCGTAGGCGAAGGCGTAACGCATGTTTTTCAACGTGCCGGCAGGAGCGAGCAGTTCGGGGGCAATAAGCGGGAGCGTGGAGGTCATGGCGGCGTCGGTCGCAAAAGCGCAGCAGGGTAGTGCGGTTGCGGGTAAGGCTTATTGATCTGGATCTACGTTTTGCTGACCCATTGTGCCGTTACCGGTTCGCTGACGGTCTTGCGCCGATCCGCAACTATGCTCCATGAATAAAGATGGCACTCGTGCACGCTTCGGCTGACTAAGCACCGGGCGTGTTTGACGCCCGACTGACATGGATCGGACATGAACGTAAAAAGTCTTCAATTCAAATCCCTGACGGTGCTGCTGGTGCTGGTCACGGTGGCCTTTATCTGGATTCTGTTGCCGTTCTACGGCGCGGTGTTCTGGGCGGTGATTCTCGGCATTCTGTTTGCGCCGATGCAGCGCCGCTTGCAGGCAAAATTCGGCTGGCAGCGCAACCTCACGTCTTTGTGCACGTTAAGCATCTGTCTGGTGATCGCGATTCTGCCGGTGATCATCATCAGCTTGTTGCTGGTGCAGGAGGGGATGGCGGTTTACAAGAATATCGAGAGCGGCGAGTTGGATATCGCGGCGTATCTGGCGCAATTCAAACACAGTCTGCCGCAATACTTTCAGCATCTGCTCGATCGGTTCGGCATGGGCGAACTCAATGCGCTGCGCGAAAAAATCGTCAAGGCAGCCATGCAGGGCAGCCAGGTGCTGGCGAGTCAGGCGTTCAGTTTTGGCCAGGGCACGTTCGAGTTTGTGGTGAGTTTTTTCATCATGCTTTATCTGTTGTTTTTCTTACTGCGTGACGGCCCCGAACTGGCGCGCAAGGTGCGTACCGCCTTACCGCTGGAGGAAAATCACAAGCGCCGTTTGCAATTGAAGTTCAACCGGGTTGTGCGCGCAACGGTCAAGGGGAACGTGCTGGTGGCGATCACACAGGGCGCGTTGGGCGGGGCGATTTTCTGGTTTCTCGATATCCCCAGCGCGTTGCTGTGGGCGGTCTTGATGGCGTTTCTGTCGCTGTTGCCGGCGGTGGGGGCGGGGATTGTCTGGGCGCCGGTGGCGCTTTACTTCCTGCTCAGCGGGATGATCTGGCAGGGCGTGGTGCTGGGGTTGTTCGGGGTGTTCGTGATTGGCTTGGTGGATAACGTGCTGAGGCCGATCCTTGTGGGCAAGGACACTCGGATGCCCGACTACATGATTTTGATCTCGACCTTGGGCGGTCTGGCGGTGTTCGGCTTGAACGGCTTCGTGATCGGGCCGTTGATCGCTGCGCTGTTCATGTCCAGCTGGGCGCTGTTCGTCGAGACCAAGCCCAAGGTGCAGTTGCCTTAAGCGTGAAACGGGGCACTGATGAACTGTTGCGACAAGGCCTGCGCCGCCGGCAACGAGGTGAGCGGGCCGCTGATCGCCTCGCCGTCGCGCACTACATACCAACAGGCGAGCAAGCCCAGCTCTCTGAGTGGTGCGGGAACGGCGCTGCCGATTACCGACATGATTTGAACCTGAGCCATGACAAATACCTCCATCAAACGATGGGGCTACCTTAGGGATTTGCCGTTCTCAGGGACAATCAACGCTTTTGATAGTGGTCATTGATAAGAGTGAGGGCTGCTTCAATCGACCACTTGATCAAGCATGTGCATGACTTCACGCTCATTGAGCAAGCCCTTGTGCACAAGATTTTCCGCCAATAGCGAAAGAAACTTGGCGCAGCGGTGCCCTTCAAGGTGCTTGAGTTCTGTCAGTGCGCTGTACACCTTGCTTGAGGTGCACAGGCCGACGATGCGGTGCGGGTTTTGTGTTGGCATAGAGTCGTCCTTGTTGTTATCAACCTGTTGTTTGCGGACGGATTCAGATTGCAGTTCCGTCATGACAAAAAGATGACCGTTTAATGTTTGGCACCCAACAGTCAAATCCATCATGCCGACTTTAGCTGTTGAAACTGTCCTCACAGCGACCTTGGCGAGATTTTTTCAGACGCCTGCCGACCGACGGTCATAAAAAAGCCCCGCTATAAAAGCGGGGCTCTGTGTTTCGGTCACCAGCGTGGGCCGCCGTAGTAGCCATGAGGGCGACCGTAATAACCACGGGGAGGGCCGTAGTAAACCGGGGCCGGTTGCACGTACACCGGTTGTTGTACATAAACCGGCGCCGGCTGGTAGTAGACCGGTGGTGGCGGCTGTTGCACGTAGACCGGTTGCGGTTGAACGTAAACCGGCTGTTGCTGCACGTACACCGGTCGGTCCTGGTTGATCAGCGCCGAGCCGATGATGGCCGAGCCGACGATCGCGCCAAACACCGCAGGGCCTTGCCAGCCATGGCCACCACCGGCTTCTGCCTGGCCCGTGACAGCGAGTGCGCCAATCAGTAAGGCCATAATGGGGAGTTTACGAATCATGATAGTTCCTCGGTTCTTCGACCCGGCGTCCGGGCCTGCACCAGGCCCAAAGTTGTCGCGGGGATACTTCTAAGACAGCAACATTTTGAAAAACAGCACGGCCGGTGAGTAAATTTTGTGTAAGGTCTGTACCGCCTTCTTTACCGTCCCGCCAAGGCCCGGTGCAGACAGGCGATATGATCGAACAGAACCCGATGGGCTGGCTAATCCCGTCCATCCGAAAGTGCGTTTGAAGGAGAAGTTTCATGCAGATGAACCCGAACAAAGACACCCAACTGTGCATGTCCCTGTCGGCGCGCCCAGGGAATTTCGGTCTGCGTTTTCATAACCATTTGTATGAGCAACTGGGCCTGAATTTCTATTACAAGGCCTTCAGCAGCCAGGATCTGACCGGCGCGGTCGGCGGAATCCGGGCGTTGGGCATTCGTGGTTGCGGCGTATCGATGCCATTCAAGGAAGCCTGCATTGCGCTGGTCGATGAGCTCGATGCGTCGGCGGCGGCGATTCAATCGATCAACACCATTGTGAATACCAAGGGCCACCTCAAGGCTTACAACACCGATTACATCGCCATCGCACAGCTGCTGGAAACCCACGCGGTGCCCAAGGATTCGACCTTTGCCCTGCGCGGCAGTGGCGGCATGGCCAAAGCGGTGGCCAGCGCCTTGCGTGATGGCGGCTATAAAAACGGTTTGATCGTCGCGCGCAATGAGCGCGCCGGACGAGCGCTGGCGGATTCGCTGGGGTATCGCTGGCAGGCTGAGCTGGGTGATGAGCGACCGCAGATGCTGATCAACGTGACGCCTGTGGGCATGGACGGCGGCCCGGAGGCGGGGCAACTGGCATTTGAGCCTGAGGTGATACAAGCGTCTGAGACCGTGTTTGATGTGGTGGCGATTCCTTCGGAAACACCACTGATTGTGCGTGGACGAGCAGAAGGTAAGCGGGTGATTACCGGGCTGGAAGTGATCGCGATTCAAGCGCTGGAGCAGTTTGTGTTGTACACCGGTGTGCGGCCGACCGAGGAGCAGTTTCAGGCGGCGGTGGCATTTGCCCGGAGCTGATCAGCCAGGATTGTGTGGTGCCTGATAGGGCCTTTTCGCGAGCAGGCTCACTCCCACATTGAAATGCATTCCCCTGCAGGAGTGAGCCTGCTCGCGATGGCCGCGCCACGGTGTCCATTGCCTATACTGCATGACCCGCTAGCACAGACTTGCCCACCCACAAAAAAAACCGAGGTTCAGCATGCATCCGCCTATCCTCAACCTGCATCAGGTCGAGCTCGAATCCTTGCCCGAAGCCTTGGCCCCTGAAGGCGAAACCGCCGGGCGTTATCAGCAGCGCATGGCCCGAATCGGTCAGCAACTCGGTGCGCAGAAACTCGGTTATCGACTGTATGCACTGCCGCCGGGCATGCGCGGCAGTCCTTTTCACAGTCATCGGGTCAATGAGGAGATGTTCTACGTAGTGGCCGGGGAAGGCGAGGTGCGTCTGGGCGCCGAGCGTTTTCCGATCCGCGCCGGTGATGTCATTGCCTGCCCTGCGGGCGGCCCGGAAATGGCGCATCAGATCATCAACACCAGCGCGGCTGAACTGCGTTATCTGGCGGTCAGCACTCAGCAGCAGCCGGACATCTGTGAATACCCGGATTCGAACAAATATGCGGTGATGGACAACTTCAAGGTTGATGCCCAGGGCAATGCTTCGGGTTTTGTCGCGGTGGCACGCCAGGCGGACGGGGTTGATTACTGGGATGGGGAATAGTGCGTAGACCCCTTGCAGGAGTGAGCCTGCTCGCGATAGCGGTGTGTCATTCAAATAAGATGTGACTGACACACCGCTATCGCGAGCAGGCTCACTCCTACAAACAGTACGGGGGGTTATTCGAGGCGCGCCAGACGCTCTTCCAGCGCCGCAATCCGCGCCTCCAGCTCTTCGATGCGCTCCACAGAAACTGCGCTACCCGCACCGCGTTCGCCCGGATTCTGCCGCGCCGCCATAATCGCCTCGATGTCCGCCGGATCACCCAGCGCATGGGTGTAGCGATCTTCGCGCTGCCCGGCCTGGCGTGGAATCAACACCGCCAACCCGCGTGCAATCAGGCGCTCAAGCTGATGCACCACCTGCTCGGCATCTTCGAACTCGTGCATGCGTCCGCTGCGGGTCAGCAATTCGTTGATGGTTTGCGGGCCGCGCAGAAACATCAAACCCGACAAAATCACCTGCGCCGGCACCAGTTCCAGCGCCTTGTCGACTTTGTGCTCCCAGCGGTCGGCGCGACTGCCCATAACAAGCTTGGCAAAACCGCGTCCTTCCAGAGCACGCAGGCTCTGGCCGACCTGGCCTTGGGTCAGGTTCATCACCGGTTCGCGGCTGGTTTTCTGATTGCAAGCCGTGACCAGTGCATTGAGGGTCAGCGGGTAGGTTTCCGGGCTGGTGGCCTGTTTCTCGATCAACGAGCCCAGGATGCGGATTTCCGTGGCATTGAGCCGTGGCTCGTCGAAGGTGGATTCTTGTTCAGTGGTCATCGCGCGTTCCCTCAGCAGTCGAAGGCGCCTAGCCTAATCCTTGCCAAACAAAAGGCAAGCCGTGTAGTCACCAAGCATGGCTATAATCGCCCCCACGTTCTACCCAGCCACTACCACGAGACTGCCATGACTATTTCCCTGTACGCCGCATCTGTCCCGGTTTTTCAACAAATGCTCAACGCTCTGAGCGATGTCCTGAAAAAGGCTGAAGCCCACGCCAGCGAGAAAAACATCGACCCGAACGCCTTCCTGCAAGCGCGCCTGTACCCGGACATGTTCCCGCTGGTGCGCCAGGTGCAGATCGCCGTGGATTTCGCCAAAGGCGTTTCCTCGCGTCTGGCGGAAGTCGAAGTGCCGAAATACGACGACACTGAAACCACCTTCGCCGAGCTGCAAGCCTTGATCGCCAAGGTTCTGGCCTACATCGGCGAGATCAAGCCTGAGCAGATCAACGGCAAGGAAGGCATCGAAATCGTCACCCGTCCGGGCACGCCGAAAGAGAAGCGCTTCAGCGGTCAGGCTTACCTGCTGACTTACGGTTTGCCGCAGTTCTTCTTCCACGTCACCACGACTTATGCGCTGTTGCGTCATAACGGTGTTGAAGTGGGCAAGCGCGATTACATGGGCGCGTTCTAAAACACCCGGCATCAAAAAAGCCCGCCAAGGTTTGCGCCTTGGCGGGCTTTTTGTTGCTTTTGTGCAGGAGCGAGCCTGCTCGCGATCGCGGTGTGTCAGCCAGCGGGTACTTGTCTGACATTCCGCAATCGCGAGCAGGCTCACTCCTACAGGGTTACGCGGTGCGTTGGGCTTTCTCTTCTTCGCCCAGGCACGCCGCTGCGGTAAACAGCACATCAGTAGACGAGTTCAGCGCAGTTTCGGCCGAATCCTGCAACACACCAATAATGAAACCGACCGCCACCACCTGCATGGCGATCTCGCTTGGAATACCAAACAGGCTGCACGCCAGCGGAATCAGCAGCAGCGAACCACCGGCCACACCCGACGCACCGCACGCGCAGATTGCCGCAACGACGCTGAGCAGGATCGCAGTCGGAATATCCACGGCAATGCCCAGGGTGTGTACGGCCGCCAGGGTCAGTACGGTGATGGTGATCGCCGCGCCGGCCATGTTGATGGTCGCGCCCAGCGGGATCGACACCGAATAGGTGTCTTCATGCAGGCCCAGACGCTTGCTCAATTCCAGGTTGACCGGAATGTTCGCCGCCGAACTGCGGGTGAAGAACGCGGTGATACCGCTTTCACGCAGGCACTTCAGGGTCAGCGGGTAGGGGTTGCGACGCAGCTTCCAGAACACGATCAGCGGGTTCATCACCAGTGCTACGAAGAGCATGCAGCCCAAAAGCACAGCGAGCAGGTGCGCGTAACCGATCAGCGCGCCGAAACCGGAGGAGGCAAGGGTCGACGCCACCAAACCGAAAATACCCAGCGGCGCGAAGCGGATCACGACGCGCACGATCACGGTGACACCGTTGGACAGATCGCCCAGCACTTCGCGCGTCGTGTCGCCGGCATGACGAATCGCAACGCCCATGCCGATCGCCCACGCCAGAATGCCGATGAAGTTGGCGTTCATCAGCGCACTCACCGGGTTGTCGACCACGCTCAGCAGCAGGCTTTGCAACACTTCAGTGATGCCGCCCGGTGCGGTCACTGCAATGTTGTCGGTGGACAGCACCAGGTGCGACGGAAACGCCATGCTGGCCACCACCGCGACCACCGCCGCTGCGAACGTGCCCAGCAGATAGAGAAACAGAATCGGCCGAATGTGGGTTTCCTGGCCGTGCTTGTGGTTGGCAATCGAGGCCATTACCAGCACGAACACCAGAATCGGTGCCACGGCTTTCAGCGCCGAAACGAACACCTTGCCGATAAATGCGCATGCTTTCGCCGCGTCCGGGGCGAACATCGCCAGGGCGATACCGGCAATCAGGCCGATCAGGATCTGCGTGACCAGGCTCAGGTTCTTGAGGCGGTGCAATAGCGAAGGGGAAGAAGCGGTCATAACGGCATCTCTGATTTTTTATTGGGTGCAAGACTGCGTGAGTGCGATGGCAAAATCGGGGGCAGGCCACCGTCACGAGCCGAAAGGGCTGACGCTGTATCAACGCCAATAAACTTGGGGTTGAACAGGCTGTACGTTTTTCAGGGCGCGGACTTTATCACAGCGTAGGCTTTATCCTTCAGGCCTGTGACGATCTGCCACCCGATTGATCGGCAAGTCGGCAGCTTTGTGCAAGTCAGGCTGGAAACACTCTGTTAAGATTCTCCATCCTCATTTTCAAGTTCTGCCAGCGGGCCTTCCGGTCATCGCTGGTGTCGTCGTTTTGCTGGAGTTCCCCATGCTGTTGCCCATCCTTCTGTTGTCTGCCGCCGGATTCACGGTACTGACCACGGAATTCGTCATCGTCGGCCTGCTGCCGGCGATTGCCCGCGACCTTGCGGTCACCATCCCCCAGGCCGGTCTGCTGGTGACCCTGTTCGCCTTTACCGTGGCGATGTTCGGCCCTTTCCTGACCGCGTATTTCGCCCGCTTCGAGCGGCGCAAGCTGTTCATCAGCATTCTGATCATGTTCGGCCTGGCCAATACCGTTGCCGCACTGGCGCCGAACATCTGGGTGATGGCGATTGCCCGATTGATCCCGGCGCTGGGGCTGCCAGTATTCTGGGCATTGGCCAGCGAGACGGCCGTGGACATCGTCGGCCCGGACTTCGCCGGCCGTGCCATCGCCAAAATCGGCTTCGGCATCGTCTGCGCCACGGTGTTCGGCATTCCTGTCGGCACGCTGATTTCCGATGCATTGGGCTGGCGCAGCGCGTTCGGCATCCTCGCGGTGATCGCGTTTGCCAAAGCCTTGTTGCTGTTTGTTTACCTGCCGAAGACCAATCTGCACCAGCATCAGGTCAGCTTCCGCTCGCAGTTCAAGATCCTGCGCAGCCCGTTGATGATCGGTCACATCGTGCTGTCGATCCTGGTGTTCAGCGGCATGTTTACCGTTTACACCTATCTGGCGGACATCCTTGAGCGCTTGGCCGGTTTCAACGGCACGGTGGTTGGCTGGTGCCTGATGGGCTTTGGCGCGGTCGGTCTGATCGGCAACTCTTTGGGTGGTCGTGCGGTGGACCGGCATCCGCTGGGGGCGTCGGTGTTGTTCTGTGCGTTCATGATTGCCGGCATGGTGTCTCTGGTGCCGAACATTCATTCGCCGCTAGGGCTGGCGGTAGCGATGGGCATCTGGGGCGTGACCCAGGCGGCGTTGTTCCTGGTCAGCCATGTGCGCCTGATGAAAGCCGCACCAGAAGCGCCGGCCTTCGCCGCCTCGTTGAATATTGCCGGGGCCAATCTGGGGATTGGCCTGGGCGCCATGGTCGGTGGTCGGGTGATCGACAGCGCGGGTCTGGGCTTTCTCGGATTCGCCGCTGCTGGGTTCATTCTGCTGTCGGTATTCCTCGCCATGGTGTTGATGACGCTCAAGCCGCGCGAAATCTGCGCAGACGCCTCATAAAGTCGTAAACAACTCGCGTCGGGCACCTTCGGTAATCGCAACGATGCCGGGGTGCTTGACCTTGCGCTCCACCGAAATGGCGTAGAACGACTCGGTCACCGCGTCGGTCTGGCCAATCAACTGAACGCCGTACTGGCGCGTCACCTCTTCGGCGATCACGCTCGGACCGATAAAAATCCCGCTGCCGGATTGGCCGAATGCCTGCATCAAGGCGCTGTCATCGAACTCGCCGACGATCTGCGGCTGGATCTGCTGCTCGGCGAACCAGCGCTGCAAACGACTGCGCACCACGGTTTCCGCCCCGGGAATCAACAGCGGTGCACCGTGCAGGCTGCGCGGAAAATCCTGCCCGTAGCGTGCGGCCAGTTCGGCAGTGGCGAAAAAACTGATCCCGCATTCGCCAAGTTTCTGGCTGTAGCCCTTGATGTCCAGGTGCGATGGCATCGGGCTGTCGGAGATCACCAGATCCAGACGCTGAATGGCCAAATCCGCCAGCAGTCGTTCAAGTTTGTCTTCTCGGCAGGTGATTCGCATCGGCTCGTTCAGCTCCATGGTCGGCGCGATCAGGCGATAAACGATGGATTTCGGCACCACATCGGCGACGCCGACGCGGAACAGGATCTGCTGTTCATTGGGCTGGGCGCGCAGCATCAGTTCCAGTTCACCGCCCAGTTGAAACATTTGTTCGGCATAGGGCAGGGCCTGACGCCCGGCTTCGGTGAGTTCCAGCTGCCGGCCAACCCGTTTGAACAACTCGATGCCGTAGGTCTGCTCGAGCAGGGAAATCTGCCCGCTGATGGTCTGCGGGGTCAGGTTCAGTTGCTCGCAGGCGCGCACAATGCTGCCGGTCTTGGCTACAACCCAGAAGTAGTGCAGTTGTCGGTAATTGAGCATGGCGTTCTTCGGTTCGTAAAAACCGAAGTATAGACGCTAAAAATACGAATTTTCCTGAAGTGTTTGCCTCCCTAGAATGCCCAGCCATCGACGGCCGGTCTGTGACCCTGTCTGTTCATTCGAAGGAAGCCCCATGAAATTCAAAATCACTGCACTGTTATTTACGTCTTTACTGGTTCTGGCCGGTTGCGATCAGGCCGAGAAAAGCGCCCAGCAGTTGATGGGCAAGGCGGCTGAAAGCGCCAAGCAAGCCATCGACGATACCCACAAAGCCGCCGAACAGGCGCTCAGTGATGCCACTGGCGGGTTGATCGAGAAAAAAGAATCAACGGAAAAAGATGCGGAACAATCCGAATCGTCCTCCAAAACCATCTAAACCGTATTACACAGAGTCAGGACTGAACCATGGAATATCTGTTGGAACTCGCCGCCAGCCCCACCGCCTGGGTTGCTTTGGCCACATTGGTAGTGATGGAAATCGTGCTCGGTATCGATAACCTGATCTTTATCTCGATCCTGACCAACAAACTGCCCGAGCAACACCGGCAGAAAGCGCGCCGCATCGGTATCGGCATGGCATTGATTCTGCGTCTGGCACTGTTGAGTACCATCGCCTTCATCGTGCAGTTGACCGAACCTGTGATCGAAATCCTCGGCCATGCCTTCTCCTGGAAGGACATGATCCTGATCGCCGGTGGTCTGTTCCTGGTGTGGAAGGCAACGACGGAAATCCATCACAGCATGGATCCGGCGCCGGAAGATCCAAAGTCGGCCACGTCGACGGTGACCCTGGGCTTTGCTGCGGCTATTGGTCAGATCCTGATGCTCGACATGGTGTTCTCGATCGACAGCATCATTACCGCAGTCGGCATGACCGAACACTTGCCGATCATGATCATCGCGGTAGTGGTCTCGGTGCTGGTGATGTTGCTGGCGGCTGATCCGCTTGCCAAGTTCATCAACGATAACCCGACGGTGGTGATGCTGGCCCTGGGCTTCCTTATCATGATCGGCATGACGCTGATCGCTGAAGGCTTCGGCGCCCACGTACCGAAAGGCTATGTGTATGCGGCGATGGCGTTCTCGGCGGGGATTGAGGTGCTGAACATGTTGTCGCGTCGGGCTCGGCAGAAGAAACTGGTTGAGCACGCGTAAGCGCTGACAAGCCAAAAAACCGCCTGAACTTCCGAGCTCAGGCGGTTTTTTTTTGATTTGAAATTTTTGCCATGTTTTAGAACCGGCTCCTCACCCCAGCCCTCTCCCTTGGGAGAGGGCTGGGGTGAGGAGCTCTTGCTTTAGATCAATGCGCAGTCGCGTGGCGCACGCGGTGCTTTTCAACCGTTTCGACTGGCGTAGATTGAACGGGATGATGATGGCGCCGCGCAATCCGCAAGACGCCCCACAGCATGGCGGCGGCAACGGCCAGCCAGCCGGCAATCAACATTACAATGGTCATTGTCAGGCTCATCAGTGCCTCCTCTTTGCCCTGCTTCGGGCACTCACTTTTTCAATTCGCTCTGTTTCAGTGACAGTCTAGTCAACCAGGTGTTTCAGGCTATTGACCAAAGGTCGGTGAAGACCAATCAGTTCGCTCTATGCAATCGACGTGTCTGCGGTTTAAGGCTATACCGCAGCTTTGCGCCGTCCTATGATCGTTGGCCTTGCCGGAACACGATGACCGGCGTTTGAACAGAGAGTGATGAAGGTGCAGGTATTTTCTCGAATTCGTGCAGCGCTGTTGTCGGTTGGCTGCGCGGCCCTTTTGGTCGGGTGTGCAGGCAATGTTGCGCCCGAGGTCAAGCGTTTGCCGGAGCGGGTCGAGCTGAGCGGCACGTTCTATCGCGGCGAAGCCAATCAGTCCGGGCCGCAAGTGTTGGCCAGCCTGTTGTCGCAGCAGGGCATCGTGATTACCCCGGGTTTGCTGGAAAAACCGCTGCACCTGCCTGGCGACGAAGACAAGTTGCAGCAAAATATCCAGAACCTGGCTCGGGAATACGGCATGGTCGTGTATCCGCTGGACAAGAACCTGCCTGCATTGCTAACCCAGGTCGCGGCGGGTTATCCAGTGATGGTGCGCTTCAGCGAAGGCTCGGCGTTCTGGGCTGAACCGCGCTACGCGATTCTTTCCGGCTACGATCGTAATAAACAGAACGTGCTGTTGCGTGCGGGCATGAACCGTCGCGAATTGATGAGTTTCAGTGCTTTTGAATCGGCATTCGAAAAGTCCGGCGGCTGGGCCATATTGATCCAGAAGCCTTCGCAGATTCCGGCATCGGTTGATCGTCAGCGCTGGCTCAAGGCTGCCGATGAGCTATCACGCGCGGGTCAGGAGCGGGAGGCGGCGCAGGCGCGCAAGGCACTGGCTGCGCACTGAGTTCCGTTCGTCATCTGCCGGGCACGACTGCACCCGGCAGGCCTCTCACGGTTATAGCCCGTAGTTCGCGGGCAAATCAGGAGGCGACATGACAGATTCTCCATCCCCTCAAGGCCCGCATTCTTCCGAGCATTCCTCAGGTGATGATCTGGGGTTTGACCCGGATTCGCCGGATGTCGCCGATCCGCAAGTCGATCCGATCGGTCCCGCCAAGGCGCCGAAGGATGTGAAGCCAGGCGAGGACGACCAAAAACCGGCCAAACCCTATGATCCGTTAGCCGATCTTAAACCTTGATGCGAGGTGCATATGAGTACCGATTCAAGCTTCGATGACCAAAAGCCGGACAGTGTGCCGACTACGCCTGAAGAGGGCGTGGATCCGGTGCTGGATCCGGACAGTCCATTGCGCGATCCAATGGCCCGGCCGTTGGTGGCGCCAGGGCTTGCGCCAGATCCGAGTAAGGGCGATGGCATTCCCGACGATGATCAAATGCCATTGCCTAATGATTGATTCGCAGAAAACAAAAAGCCCCGATCACTCGGGGCTTTTTTTGTGCTGCTGTTTACTTGGAGGCTTCAACTACGCCGCTCTGGCGCGCCTTCAGGTTTTTCTCGGCCTTGTACTGTTGAGCCACCGCTGGAACGCTGGCGCTCTTGCCGGTCTCGACCCAACTGCGGATACGGCTGGCATCGGCAAAGTGCGTGTATTTACCGAATGCATCAAGAATCACCAGGGCAACCTGACGGTTGCCCATGCTCGTTACCAGCACCAGGCAATGCCCGGCCTGATTGGTGAAGCCGGTCTTGGTGATCTTGATGTCCCAATTGTCCTTGTTCACCAGATGGTCGGTGTTACGGAAACCCAAGGTGTAGTTGGGTTTGCGAAACGCCACGGTTTTTTCCTTGGTAGTGCTCAGTTGGGTGAGCAGCGGTTGTTTGTGCGCGGCTACCAGCAACTTGCTCAAGTCGCGGGCAGTGGACACGTTGCGCGGTGACAGACCGGTGGGCTCGACAAAATGAGTGCTGGTCATGCCCAGCGCTTTCGCCTTGGCATTCATTGCCGCGATAAACGCTGCGTAGCCACCCGGATAGTGATGCGCGAGGCTGGCGGCCGCGCGGTTTTCCGAGGACATCAGTGCAATCAGCAGCATCTCGCGACGCGGCAGTTCACTCTTCAGTTTGACTCGGGAGAACACGCCCTTCATTTCCGGCGTTTGACTGATATCGACATCGATCCATTCGTCCATGTTCTGTCGCGCTTCAACCACAACCAGGCCAGTCATCAGTTTACTGACGGAAGCGATCGGCACGATCACGTCAGGGTTGCTGGAGTAGATGACTTTATTGGTCTGCATATCCATTAGCAGGGCGCTGCCGGAGGCGATCTTCAGTTGCGAAGCGTCACGAGGGGCAGCGGTGGTTTCCGCAGCGTTGATCGTTGGCGTGATGAATGTGCCTGTAAATGCAAAAAACAGGCTCAGTATCGAAAGACGAATTTTCACGCGGGCGAACTCATAAAGGTTGGATATTCCGTTAGTTTGTAACGGGTTATTTCTTCAAAGCGTCGCATTCTAGGAGTATGGCTGAAGATCTGTCGATGGTTGTTTGAACGAGCTGAAAATCTTGTGAAAACGCCTGTAAAAAGAGGGGTTTCCGGCGAACGGTTAGTGTTTTTTCTCAGGCAAGAAAAACCCCGCGCAAGGCGGGGTTCTTTTACTGCCGTAAATACCGATCAGGCGTGCAGGGTTTCTGCTGCGTAAAGGGTGTTTTCCAGCAGGCAGGCACGGGTCATCGGGCCGACGCCGCCCGGTACCGGAGTGATCCAGCCGGCGCGGGGCAGGGCGGTTTCGTACACGACGTCACCCACCAGTTTGCCGTCTTCCTGACGGTTGATGCCGACGTCGATCACGATCGCGCCTTCCTTGATCCACTCGCCCTTGACCAGTCCCGGCTTGCCGGCGGCCACGACCACCAGGTCGGCGCGACCGACATGGCCAGCCAGATCCTTGGTGAAGCGGTGGGTCACGGTCACGGTGCAGCCGGCCAGCAACAGCTCCATCGCCATTGGGCGACCGACGATGTTGGAAGCGCCGACGACCACTGCATCCATGCCATAAAGATCAGCGCCCGTGCTTTCCAGCAAGGTCATGATGCCTTTTGGGGTGCAAGGGCGCAGCAGTGGAATCCGCTGGGCCAGACGGCCGACGTTATAAGGATGGAAACCGTCAACGTCTTTGTCCGGGCGGATGCGTTCCAGCAGCTTGGAGGCGTCCAGGTGCTCGGGCAATGGCAGTTGAAGCAGGATGCCGTCGATTGCCGGATCGTCATTGAGACGATCGATCAGATCGGTCAGCGCCTGCTGAGTGGTTTCAGAGGGCAGGTCGTAGGCTTGAGAGAGGAAGCCGACCTCTTCACAGTCTTTACGCTTGTGCGAGACATAAACCTGAGAGGCAGGATCGCTGCCGACCAGGATCACCGCGAGGCCGGGAGTGCGCAGGCCTTGCTGGCGACGCTCGGCAACTCGTTGGGCGATCTGCTGGCGCAGGCTGGCGGCGATCGATTTGCCGTCGATTAGTTGTGCAGTCATTGCGCGTGATTAACCATCGAGAGGGGAAAAAATGAGAACGCATTCTCGCATGTCGTGCGGTGAGGGCAAAGGCGCTTGGTCAGCAAATTCCCCTAACTCCTTTAATTAAATGAATTTTTTTCAAAAAGGATTTGACGACCTTAGGAGCGCTCTATACTATTCGTCGCACTTGTCGGGCACAGCCTAGCACTGGTTAAGAAGGTGAAGCGGAATCAAGGTTCTGCAACACTGGAAAGCACTTAGTTTGTAGTCCTTTAAGAGTACAGATTAATAAGGCGCCCGTAGCTCAGCTGGATAGAGCATCCGCCTTCTAAGCGGATGGTCGCAGGTTCGAGTCCTGCCGGGTGCGCCATTAGGCAGCTTTGGCACAAGTAGCGCGATATGGTGGGCGTAGCTCAGTTGGTAGAGCACGGGATTGTGACTCCCGTTGTCGTGGGTTCGATCCCCATCGTCCACCCCATATTTCGAAAGGCGCCAGATTTAACAGTCTGGCGCCTTTGCTTTGAAAGCTTCATCCGCGGATGTGGTGGAATTGGTAGACACACTGGATTTAGGTTCCAGCGCCGCGAGGCGTAAGAGTTCGAGTCTCTTCATCCGCACCAATTAAAGCTTCATTCATGTCTTCGGGCTGGTGAGGTTCAACAAAGAAGTTATTTGGCTTTTTTGTTACGCAATATGGTGGGCGTAGCTCAGTTGGTAGAGCACGGGATTGTGACTCCCGTTGTCGTGGGTTCGATCCCCATCGTCCACCCCATATTTCGAAAGGCGCCAGATTTAACAGTCTGGCGCCTTTTTTGTTTTACGGATTCGAATTTTCGGCGAGCGCCGGTTCGGGTCGCAGGAAGGGTGATGCAGCGGCGCTTCTATATATAGAAGAGGTCGACGCAGAGCCTTGGCGAGATTAGCTGTATTTGCGAACAGGGCGGGTCATAACCGTTTGTCCCCGCCTTCAAATTGCCTGCTGTTTTTTTACCCGTTTTCAGTAGGGTGACTTCTTGAGTTTGACCCACTAGAATGCATGCCCTTGATTCTGGGGTCGGAAACGGCCGGCTAACGTCTGTGCAACGAGGAATATCCATGCAAGTTTCTGTTGAAAATACTACTGCTCTCGAGCGCCGCATGAGCGTCACCGTGCCGGCAGAGCGCATCGAGACTCAGGTCAACAAGCGTCTGCAGCAGACTGCCCAAAAGGCCAAGATTGCTGGCTTCCGTCCAGGCAAAGTGCCAATGAGCGAAATCAAGCGCCGTTTCGGTGCTGACGCTCGTCAGGAAGCTGTTGGTGATGTCATCCAGTCCTCCTTCTACGAAGCTGTGGTTGAGCAGAAGCTGAACCCGGCGGGTTCGCCTTCGATCGAGCCTAAGTCGCTCGAAGCTGGCAAGGATCTGGAATACGTTGCCGTATTCGAAGTGTTCCCTGAGTTCACCGTTGCCGGCTTCGAAGGCATCACCGTTGAGCGCCTGAGCGCTGACGTGGCTGACGCTGACCTGGACAAAATGCTGGACATCCTGCGCAAGCAGAACACCCGTTTCGAAGTGGCCGATCGTGCTGCCCAGAACGAAGACCAGCTGAACATCGATTTCGTTGGCAAGGTTGACGGCGAAGTGTTCGCTGGCGGTTCCGCCAAGGGTACTCAGCTGGTTCTGGGTTCCGGCCGCATGATCCCTGGCTTCGAAGAAGGCCTGGTTGGCGCTAAAGCTGGCGAAGAGCGCGTTCTGAACCTGACTTTCCCTGAGGACTATCAGAACCTGGACCTGGCTGGCAAAACCGCCGAGTTCACCGTGACTGTAAACACCGTTTCCGAGCCAAAGCTGCCAGAGCTGAACGAAGAGTTCTTCGCTCAATTCGGCATCAAGGAAAGCGGCATCGACGGTTTCCGCACCGAAGTTCGCAAGAACATGGAGCGTGAACTGCGTCAGGCGATCAAATCCAAGGTCAAGAATCAGGTAATGGACGGTCTGCTGGCCACCAACCCGATCGAAGTGCCTAAGGCTCTGCTGTCCAACGAAGTTGACCGTCTGCGCGTGCAGGCTGTTCAGCAGTTCGGTGGCAACATCAAGCCTGACCAACTGCCGGCCGAGCTGTTCGAAGAGCAAGCCAAGCGCCGCGTAGTGCTGGGTCTGATCGTGGCTGAAGTGGTCAAGCAGTTCGACCTCAAGCCTGACGAAGCCCGCGTTCGTGAAATGATTCAGGAAATGGCTTCGGCTTACCAAGAGCCTGAGCAGGTTGTGTCCTGGTACTACAAGAACGACCAGCAACTGAACGAAGTTCGTTCGGTTGTGCTGGAAGAACAAGTTGTGGATACTGTTCTGCAGAAAGCTAGCGTGACCGACAAATCGGTCTCTTACGAAGAAGCGGTCAAGCCGGTAGAAGCTCCACAAGCCGACTGATTGTTTTTGCGTTAAGAAGTGCTCACATAAGCCAGCTCTCGAGCTGGCTTATGCGTATTCAAGACATAACTATTTGGGAGTGACTGCAGAGCATGTTCCGTAATTCGTATATTCAGCAGAACTCTGATATCCAGGCCGCAGGCGGCCTGGTTCCGATGGTTGTCGAGCAATCTGCTCGTGGCGAACGCGCCTATGACATCTACTCGCGCCTGCTCAAGGAGCGAGTGATCTTTCTGGTTGGTCCGGTAGAGGACTACATGGCTAACCTGATCTGCGCGCAACTGCTGTTCCTTGAAGCGGAAAACCCGGACAAGGACATCCATCTCTATATCAACTCCCCGGGCGGTTCGGTGACAGCGGGCATGTCGATCTACGACACCATGCAGTTCATCAAACCCAACGTATCGACCACTTGCATCGGCCAGGCCTGCAGCATGGGCGCATTTCTGTTGACAGCAGGTGCTCCAGGCAAGCGTTTCTGCCTGCCGAACTCGCGTGTGATGATTCACCAGCCACTGGGCGGTTTCCAGGGGCAGGCGTCGGACATCGAAATCCATGCCAAGGAAATCCTCTTCATTCGCGAGCGCCTGAACACGCTGATGGCCAAGCACAGCGGTCGCACTCTGGAAGAAATCGAGCGCGATACCAACCGCGATAACTTCATGAGTGCAGAAGCTGCGAAGGAATATGGCTTGATCGACGAAGTGATCAACCAGCGCCCAGCTTAAAATAAGCAGCTCAAAATAGGCTTGGTCGGCGCGTCTGATCAGCGGCGGGCTTGAAAAAGCCCGCAATAGCCTTCATCTTGTGTTGCAAGCCTATCGGATTTGGATCGAACGAATGACTGACACCCGCAACGGCGAGGACAACGGCAAGCTGCTCTATTGCTCCTTCTGTGGCAAAAGCCAGCATGAAGTGCGCAAATTGATTGCCGGCCCCTCGGTCTTTATCTGCGACGAGTGCGTCGACCTGTGCAATGACATCATCCGCGAGGAGGTGCAGGAAGCCCAGGCCGAAAGCAGCGCGCATAAATTGCCTTCGCCTAAAGAAATCAGCGGCATCCTTGACCAGTATGTAATTGGTCAGGAGCGTGCGAAAAAGGTTTTGGCCGTAGCGGTTTACAACCACTACAAGCGTCTGAACCAGCGTGATAAAAAGGCTGACGACGTCGAACTCGGCAAGAGCAACATCCTGCTGATCGGCCCGACAGGCTCCGGTAAAACCCTGCTGGCCGAAACACTGGCCCGCTTGCTGAACGTTCCGTTCACCATCGCCGACGCAACCACCCTCACCGAGGCCGGTTACGTGGGTGAAGATGTCGAGAACATCATTCAGAAACTGCTGCAGAAGTGCGATTACGACGTAGAGAAAGCCCAGATGGGTATTGTCTATATCGACGAAATCGACAAGATTTCCCGCAAGTCCGACAACCCGTCGATCACCCGCGATGTATCCGGTGAAGGTGTGCAGCAGGCCTTGCTCAAGTTGATCGAAGGCACGGTCGCTTCCGTACCGCCGCAAGGTGGCCGTAAGCATCCGCAGCAGGAATTTCTGCAGGTCGACACCCGTAACATCCTGTTCATCTGTGGTGGTGCGTTCTCGGGTCTCGAGAAGGTCATCCAGAACCGTTCCACCAAGGGTGGCATCGGCTTCAACGCAGAAGTACGTAGCAAGGAAGAGGGCAAGAAAGTCGGTGAATCCCTGCGTGAAGTCGAGCCTGACGATCTGGTCAAGTTCGGTCTCATCCCGGAGTTCGTCGGTCGTCTGCCGGTCCTCGCGACGCTGGACGAGCTGGATGAGGCTGCGCTGATGCAGATTCTCACCGAGCCGAAAAACGCTCTGACCAAACAGTATGCGAAGCTGTTCGAGATGGAAGGCGTGGATCTGGAATTCCGTTCCGACGCGCTGAAATCGGTCGCCAAGCGAGCCCTGGAACGCAAAACCGGTGCCCGTGGTCTGCGCTCGATTCTCGAAGGTGTACTGCTCGACACGATGTATGAAATCCCCTCGCAGTCCGAGGTGAGCAAAGTCGTGATCGATGAAAGCGTGATAGAAGGCAAGTCCAAGCCACTGTATATCTACGAGAACAGTGAGCCGACAGCCAAGGCAGCACCGGACGCTTAAGCGTCCACTCTGCCGGAATAAAGAAGGGGCCTTCGGGCCTCTTTTTTTTATGTCGTTTTTTACATCTGCTTTGCGCTTGTTTTTTTTCAAGGCAGCCCCCATCTTGGTTTCAAGCTTAATTCCATCTGATTACGGCCATATGGCCGCCGTAGAGGCGAAATCATGAAGACAACCATCGAATTGCCTCTCCTGCCATTGCGTGATGTCGTGGTTTATCCGCACATGGTTATCCCGCTGTTCGTGGGGCGCGAGAAATCCATCGAAGCCCTCGAGGCAGCGATGACGGGCGACAAGCAGATCCTGCTGTTGGCCCAGAGAAACCCGGCTGATGATGATCCCGGTGAAGACGCTCTCTATCGCGTAGGTACCATCGCCACTGTTCTGCAACTGCTCAAGCTGCCTGATGGCACCGTCAAGGTGCTGGTCGAGGGTGAGCAGCGCGGTACCGTTGAGCGCTTCAGCGTCGTCGACGGCCACTGCCGTGCCGAAGTGTCACTGATCGAAGAAGTCGACGCTGCCGAGCGCGAATCCGAAGTGTTCGTGCGCACGCTGCTGTCGCAATTCGAACAATATGTGCAGTTGGGCAAGAAAGTCCCGGCTGAAGTCCTGTCGTCGCTCAACAGCATCGATGAGCCGGGTCGCCTGGTCGATACCATGGCCGCACACATGGCGCTGAAGATCGAGCAGAAGCAGGAAATCCTCGAAATCATCGATTTGTCGGCCCGGGTCGAGCACGTTTTGGCGTTGCTCGACGCCGAAATCGATCTGCTGCAAGTCGAAAAGCGCATTCGTGGTCGCGTCAAAAAGCAGATGGAGCGCAGTCAGCGCGAGTACTACCTGAACGAGCAGATGAAGGCCATTCAGAAAGAGCTCGGCGACAGCGACGAAGGCCACAATGAAATCGAAGATCTGAAAAAGCGTATCGACGCTGCCGGTCTGCCGAAAGATGCACTGGCCAAGGCCACTGCCGAGTTGAACAAGCTCAAGCAAATGTCGCCGATGTCTGCCGAGGCCACCGTGGTGCGCTCCTACATCGACTGGCTGGTGCAGGTGCCGTGGAAGGCCCAGAGCAAGGTGCGTCTGGATCTGGCGCGCGCAGAAGACATTCTCGATGCCGATCACTACGGTCTCGAAGAGGTCAAGGAGCGCATCCTTGAATACCTCGCCGTGCAAAAACGCGTGAAAAAAATCCGTGGCCCGGTGTTGTGTCTGGTCGGTCCTCCAGGTGTGGGTAAAACCTCGCTGGCGGAGTCTATTGCCCACGCCACCAACCGCAAATTCGTGCGTATGGCCCTTGGTGGTGTGCGTGATGAAGCGGAAATTCGCGGTCACCGCCGGACCTACATCGGTTCGATGCCGGGAAGATTGATTCAAAAGATGACAAAAGTGGGTGTGCGCAACCCGCTGTTCCTGCTCGATGAAATCGACAAAATGGGCAGCGATATGCGTGGCGATCCGGCGTCGGCATTGCTGGAAGTGCTCGATCCCGAGCAAAACCACAATTTCAACGATCACTATCTGGAAGTCGATTACGACCTGTCGGATGTGATGTTCCTGTGCACTTCGAACTCGATGAATATCCCGCCGGCGCTGCTCGACCGGATGGAAGTGATCCGTCTGCCGGGCTACACCGAAGACGAGAAGATCAACATCGCGGTCAAATACCTGTCGCCAAAACAGATCGCAGCCAATGGTCTGAAGAAAGGCGAGCTGGAGTTCGACGCGGAAGCGATTCGCGACATCATTCGTTACTACACCCGTGAAGCCGGTGTGCGTGGCCTTGAGCGTCAGATTGCCAAGGTCTGCCGCAAGGCGGTGAAAGAGCACGCGCTGGAAAAGCGTTTCTCGGTGAAAGTGACAGCTGACTTGCTGGAGCACTTCCTTGGTGTGCGGAAGTTTCGCTACGGCCTGGCTGAGCAGCAGGATCAGATCGGTCAGGTCACCGGCCTTGCCTGGACTCAGGTTGGCGGCGAATTGCTGACCATTGAAGCGGCAGTCGTTCCGGGTAAAGGTCAGTTGATCAAGACGGGTTCGCTGGGCGACGTCATGGTCGAATCGATTACTGCTGCTCTGACCGTGGTGCGCAGCCGCGCGAAGAGTTTGGGAATTCCTCTGGACTTCCACGAGAAGCGCGACACGCACATCCACATGCCGGAAGGGGCTACCCCGAAAGACGGTCCTAGCGCCGGTGTAGGCATGTGCACGGCGTTGGTGTCGGCTTTGACCGGGATCCCGGTGCGCGCCGATGTCGCCATGACTGGCGAAATCACCCTGCGTGGTCAGGTGCTGGCCATTGGCGGTCTGAAGGAAAAACTGTTGGCGGCACACCGCGGCGGAATCAAGATTGTGATTATTCCGGAAGAGAACGTGCGCGATCTGAAGGAGATTCCTGACAATATCAAGCAGGATCTGCAGATTAAACCGGTTAAATGGATTGACGAGGTCCTGCAAATTGCGCTGCAATACGCGCCGGAGCCCTTGCCGGATGTGGCTCCGGAGATAGTTGCCAAGGACGAAAAACGTGAGTCTGACTCTAAGGAAAGAATTAGCACGCATTAATACGTTTTTGACTGGGTGGCTTCCTTGACAGCTTTTTAGAGCCCTTGTTATAAAGCGGCTCTTAAGTGTCTGTAGGCCATTCAGCACTCGTTTTTGCTTTCACCAAAAAACTTAGAATCATCTCAAAATAGATATAAGGGGACTTAGAGTGAACAAGTCGGAACTGATTGATGCTATCGCTGCATCCGCTGATATCCCGAAAGCTGCTGCTGGCCGTGCGCTGGACGCTGTAATCGAATCCGTCACTGGCGCTCTCAAGGCTGGCGACTCTGTTGTTCTGGTTGGTTTCGGTACTTTCTCCGTGACTGATCGTCCAGCTCGCGTTGGTCGTAACCCACAGACCGGCAAGACGCTGGAGATCGCTGCTGCTAAGAAACCAGGTTTCAAAGCCGGTAAAGCACTGAAAGAAGCTGTTAACTAAGTTTTCAAGTTTTTACCCATCCGGGTCGGGGTAATGCCTGACTTGGCAGCGGAGCGGTAGAGCAGGTGGCTTGAATAGACATCTGTAACGCCGGGATCGAGGGTTCGAGCCCTGTCCGCTCCGCCAGTTACGAGAAGGCGCATCCTCGGATGCGCCTTTCTTCTATCCGGATTCTACCCACGCTCCACGGTTGCCTAATTTTGAAGTTCAACCGTTTCTGGGGGACGCATGCTGCAGAATATCAGGGACAATTCACAAGGCTGGATTGCCAAGACCATTATCGGGGTCATCGTTGCACTGATGGCTCTGACCGGCTTCGATGCCATTTTCCAGGCCACCACTAGCAAGAATGAGGCGGCCAAGGTCAATGGTGAAGAAATCAGCCAGAACGAGCTGAGCCAGGCCGTTGATATGCAACGCCGTCAGCTGATGCAACAGCTGGGCAAAGACTTCGACGCTTCCTTGCTCGATGAAAAAATGCTTCGCGAATCGGCCCTCAAGGGTCTGATTGATCGCAAGTTGCTGCTGCAAGGTGCTGAACAGGCGAAATTCGCTTTCTCCGAAGGTGCACTGGATCAAGTGATTCTGCAGACGCCTGAATTCCAGGTTGATGGCAAGTTCAGCTCTGAGCGTTTCGACCAGGTAATCCGTCAACTGGGTTACAGCCGTATGCAATTCCGCCAGATGCTGGCTCAGGAAATGCTGATCGGCCAACTGCGCGCCGGTGTGGCGGGCAGCGGTTTCGTCACCGACGCCGAAGTGCTGGCATTCGCCCGTCTGGAAAAACAGACCCGCGATTTCGCGACCCTTAACGTTAAGTCTGATCCGGCCGCGGTCAAGCTGACCGACGATGAAGTCAAGGCTTACTACGATGAGCACGCCAAGGAATTCATGACCCCGGATCAAGTGGTCATTGATTATCTGGAGCTGAAGAAGGCTTCGTTCTTCGATCAGGTTGCCGTCAAGGACGAAGACCTGCAAGCGGCGTATCAGAAAGAGATCGCCAACCTGTCGGAACAGCGTCGCGCGGCGCACATTCTGATCGAAGTGAACGACAAGACCACCGAGGCTCAGGCCAAGGCGAAGATCGAAGAAGTCCAGGCGCGTCTGGCCAAGGGCGAGAAATTCGAAGCGCTGGCCAAAGAGTTCTCGCAGGATCCGGGTTCGGCCAACACTGGCGGTGACCTTGGTTATGCAGGTCCTGGCGTCTACGATCCAGCGTTCGAAAAAGCCCTGTACTCGTTGGCTAAAGATCAGGTTTCCGAGCCGGTTCGCACAGATTTCGGTTACCACTTGATCAAACTGCTGGGTGTTGAAGCACCTGAAGTACCGACCCTGGCCAGCCTTAAAGACAAGCTGACCCGCGAGCTGAAAGCCGCGCAAGTCGAGCAGCGTTTCGTCGAGGCGACCAAGCAACTGGAAGACTCTGCGTTCGAGGCGTCCGACCTGGCACAGCCAGCGGCGGATCTGAAACTGACTGTGCACACTTCCAAGCCGTTTGGCCGTGAAGGTGGCGAAGGTGTTGCGGCCAACCGTGCCGTGGTTACTGCTGCGTTCAGCACTGAAGTGATCGATGAGGGCGCCAACAGCACCGCCATCGAGCTGGATCCGGAAACCGTGATCGTCCTGCGCGCCAAGGAACACTTGAAGCCCGCGCAATTGCCTCTGGAAAGTGTGAATGCGGCTATCCGCACCCAACTGACCAAAGAGCACGCCAGCGCTGCTGCCAAGACCAAGGCCGAGAAGCTGATCGCTGATCTGCGCGATGGCAAGGCTCCATTGGACAAGGCGGTTGATGGTCAGAACTGGAAAACCACCGAAGCGGCCACCCGTGGTCAGGAAGGGGTTGATCCTGCGGTGCTGCAAGCGCTGTTCCGCATGCCCAAGCCGGCTGCCAAGGACAAGCCAACGTTCAGCAGCGTTACTCTGCCCGATGGCAGCCTGATGATCGTGCGTCTGAACGGCGTCAACGAAGCGGCTGCACCGACTGATGAAGAGAAGGCGCAGTACCGTCGCTTCCTTGCGTCGCGTGAAGGTCAGCAAGACTTTGCGGCGTATCGCAAGCAGTTGGAGGCCCAGGCAGAGATCAAGCGTTTTTGATGTTTGACTGAGTTTGCAAGACGAGAGCCCCGGCCAGATAGCCGGGGCTTTTTTGTGGGCGTTGGGTTGAGCCGGTCATTTCTGAGTACTGTGGCCGTCAAGCTGCCACGCCCCTGCAAAATCAGCGGCTTTTACCGAATATTTGTCGCAACGACTTTCCCCTGTAATCGAGGGTCGATAGAGTTGTAACCGTTTTAAGACACTAATCCATACGCCGCGGGGCCGCGATCTGTTGCACAATACGCCCCGGACTGTTTTCTCTCAGGATGTTCAATGTTGATTTTCACTCCCCTGCGTGTTGTCGGGTTGGCGCTGTTGTTGACTGCTGTTGCCGGTTGTTCGAAAGACAAGCCGATGTATGAGCATGAGAACTTCGATGACTCCGGTACGTTTTCGCGCAATTATCCAGTGACCGATTCGGTCAGCTGTGAAGCGGCCCGTCGTGCTTTGCTCAGCCAGGGTTACATCATCACGAGCAGCGATCCGAAACTGGTCAGCGGTCACAAGAGCTTCCAGCAAACCGGCGATACCCACATGGAGATCAGCTTCAACGTGGTCTGCGCAGATGACGGTACTGCCGGGCACCATGCCACGATGTTCGCCAACGCCCTGCAGGATCGTTACGCTCTGAAGAAGACCAACAACTCGGCCAGCCTGGGTGTCGGTGTGCTGGGTTCGGTGTCGATGCCGATCGGCTCCTCGGACGATTCGATGGTCAAGGTCGCCAGCGAGACGGTGACGGCGCAAAAGTTCTATGAGCGCTTCTTCACGCTGGTCGAGCAGTTCCTGCCGGCAGAAACGAAGAAAGCGGCGCATATCGAAGAGAAGCCGAAGACCGATCTGGGCGTGCCTGAACCCAAAGTCACTCCAGCGCCTCTGGCTCCGGCCGCAGAGCCGGTACCTGCACCTGCTGTTACTGCGCCTGCTCCGGTTGAGACCGCACCGGTCAGTTCAGAGCCGGTTGCGCCGCCAGCGGATTCCACGCCGATCACACCAGCGCCGAGTGCAGAACCAGCGCCGGCCACAGAAACCATCACGCCACCGGCCAATCCGACGGACATCCCGCCGCCGTCCGAGCCGATTCCGGCGATGCCAGCCACCGGCCAATAATCCAGCAGCCACCCCCTGGAGGGGTGAGCCTGCTCGCGATAGCGTCAATACATCCAGCATTGATGTTACTGATAAACCGCTATCGCAAGCAGGCTCACTCCTACAGGGGGTTGATGCAGGCTTCAAAAGTCCGAAAACATCCTCTTACGAAAAATCCCCGCGATAAATTCCTGACCGCCTGCTACGTTTTATTCATGAAGGCCGCGTTTCATTTTTCCTTCATACGGGCACGTTATGCTCGGGACACTATCGAAGAGAGCAGTAGGGGGATTACACAATGGATGACTATCAAGAAGAACTGCTCGAATTCCAGGCTTATGAGCTAGACCCGCCGGAGCCGGCAGAAGACGCCACCGAGCTGTAGCGCGTCAGGCTGTTTTGCGATGACTGCGGCGGAACTCGCCGGGTGTCTGACCGCTCCAGCGTTTGAATGCGCGCTGGAATGCTTCGGCTGAGGCAAAGCCCAGCAAGTAGGCGATTTCACCGAACGCCAGTTCGGTGTCGCGAATGTAGGTCATCGCCAGATCGCGCCGGGTGTCATTGAGGATCGCGCGAAACTGCGTGCCTTCCTCGGCCAGTTTGCGCCGCAAGGTCCACGTCGGCAGCTTCAGGCGTGCCGCCACTTCTTCCAGGTCGGGTTCCCGGCCGCCATTGAGCAACGGCCCAAGCAATTGCGTGATGCGTTCGCGCAGGCTGCGGGTGCGGGTCAGTTGCTCCAGCTCCCGCTCACACAACGCGATCAAATGCTTCCAGGTGCTTGGGCAGTGCTCCGGGTTACGCTGGGCGAGGCTGTCCAGGCTCAAGCGCAACTGGTTGCGCTCGGCACCGAACTGGATCGGGCCATCTCCCAATGCGTTGTAGGCTTCACGATAATCCGGCTCTTCGAACTCGATTTCGATGCGTTCGGCGCGCAGCGGTTCGCGGCTGACGCTGGATAATTGCTGCAGCCATCCAGTGATGATTGAATCCACGACAAAGCGGTTATAGGCGTTGTACGGGCTGATCGAATAGAAGCGCAGCCAGGCGCCATTGGCGTCTTCGTGAAAGCTCGACTGGCCGCGATAGTTGGAGCCGTACAGCGGCTCGAAGCGAATCAAGCAACGTGCCGCTTCACGCACAGTCGGGGCCTGCGATGCGGTGACGCCGGCCAATCCGGCCTGGCTCAAACGACTGAGCTGACCCATGCGCAGGCCCAGTGCCGGATCCTCCGTGAGTTGAATTGCACTGTGCCCCAAACGCATATAACGCGGAATCGACAGCCGGGCCCCGGCCTCGGACAAACGCGCAGCGTCCAGACCGTACTGCTCCAGTAAAGGCTGGGGATCGGCGCCATGGCTGCGTACGGCATCGGCGAGGCTATGGACGAAACCCACCGATAGATCCCCGAGGCGCATCGGCAGCGGCTTCATCGTTTACAACCAGATATTCAGCAAACGTGCGCCACGGGTATCGCCGTCGGCGAACTGCTGGCCGTTGCTGCTGAGAAAGCTCTGCCCGGAACTGGATTTGTCCCAGAACTGGCCGCGCAGGAACACGCTCATACCGGCAATTGCGCGGCTGCTGGGTGGTTGCGCAGTCAAAGTCAGACGATGCCAGGCCTGGCCTTCGCTGACTTCACCGGGTTTCAGGCTGACTGAACTCGGTGTACTTGAACCCTTGTAGCCGCGCCAAGGCTTATCCCACGCGCCATGGCCAAGCACCTGCGCCGGCACTGCAACCAATTGCGCGCCTTGCTCGTCGAGTTTGCGATAGTTGTCCGGATACCAGCTGTCACTGCCGATCAGCACTCCAAGCCGTCCGGCCGGGGTGTCGACGACGTTGATTGTCTGTTCACTGGCCTGAATGATGTCACGTTGATCGAAGATCGGGTGCATTTGCCGCTGCGGCTGGCCGAGCGGTGCACCGTCGCGACCGAATACCACGCTGCTGTTGTAGAGCGCACCGCTGCCGGGTTTGAGCTGGCCGTCGCGGATGCTCGGCTCGGGCAACACGATGGAGCCGGCCACCAGCGTCACATGGAATTCCTTGGCAAGGCCGCCGAACAGCGCCTGGTAATCCTTGGCCATGGCGCGTGATTTCATGCGCAGGTGGGCGTCGTTCAGCCGATCGCTACCTTTGGCGCTAAGCCAGGCGCGAGCGAACAATAATGGATTGCTGGCGGCCATCCAGTTCATCGCCTCGGCGAGGGTCGGGGCCTGGTACAGCTCGTCTTTTTCGCCGCTGATCATCAGCCAGGTGCCGACATGTTCCGGCAACACCACCACGGTCTTGTCATTCAACAAGCCCTGATCCTGGGCTTGCTGCAAATACGCGGCGAGTTTGCGGTGCAGACGCTCTGAGCTTTGATAGTCGGTGGGAAACAGTTCGGGCTGGATGCCGAGCAGATTGCCACGGTCGCCGGGCGTACCCTCATCGACCGCGAGTTTGATGCGCAGGTCCGACAGATAATGCCCGGCGGGACGATCCGCCGCCCACATGGCGTAGGTGGTCAGGGCGGCCACGATGGCCATCGAGAAAAACAGGTACAGAAGTTTGCGCATGAAAACCAACAACAACCGGGTACAGGGTGTGTCGACTAGGGTAGGGCGCCTGCCCGCGCTTGCCAAGGGCCGCTGCGCATTTTGATCATTAACTTGTCAGTTACGGTCATTGAGTGACAACGATGCGACTCTTAGTCTGTCGAACATGACTGACGGGGGACACAGAGCTCCCGCAATTTTCCGTGATTGCTCGTTGTGGAGTTACCGATGACCGCCGCTCATTACCCGCACCTGCTGGCCCCGCTGGACCTGGGATTCACCACGCTGCGCAACCGCACCCTGATGGGTTCGATGCACACGGGCCTGGAAGAGAAACCGGGCGGTTTCGAGCGTATGGCGGCGTACTTCGCTGAGCGTGCGCGTGGCGGTGTTGGCCTGATGGTCACCGGCGGTATTGGCCCGAACGATGAGGGCGGTGTGTATTCCGGCGCGGCCAAGCTGACCACCGAGGAAGAAGCGCTCAAACACCGCATCGTCACCCGCGCGGTGCACGAGGCAGGCGGCAAGATCTGTATGCAGATTCTTCACGCCGGCCGTTATGCCTACAGTCCGAAACAGGTAGCGCCGAGCGCGATTCAGGCGCCGATCAACCCGTTCAAGCCCAAAGAGCTGGATGAGGAAGGCATCGAGAAGCAGATCAGCGATTTCGTCACCTGCTCCGTGCTGGCGCAGACCGCCGAGTACGACGGCGTCGAGATCATGGGCTCGGAAGGGTATTTCATTAACCAGTTCCTCGCCGCGCACACCAACCACCGTACTGACCGCTGGGGTGGCAGCTACGAAAACCGTATGCGCCTGCCGGTAGAAATCGTGCGTCGCGTCCGGGAAGCGGTCGGGCCGAATTTCATCATCATCTTCCGTCTGTCGATGCTCGATCTGGTCGAGGGTGGCAGTACCTGGGAAGAAATCGTCATTCTGGCCAAAGCCATCGAGCAGGCCGGTGCGACCATCATCAACACCGGCATCGGCTGGCACGAGGCGCGGATTCCGACCATCGCCACCAAAGTGCCGCGTGCGGCGTTCAGCAAGGTTACGGCCAAGCTCCGCGGTTCGGTGAGCATTCCGCTGATCACCACCAACCGCATCAACACTCCGGAAATCGCCGAGCAGATTCTTGCTGAAGGCGATGCCGACATGGTTTCGATGGCGAGGCCGTTCCTCGCCGACCCGGACTTCGTCAATAAAGCAGCCGAAGGCCGTGCCGACGAAATCAATACCTGCATCGGCTGCAACCAGGCATGCCTCGATCACACCTTCGGCGGCAAGCTCACCAGCTGCCTGGTCAACCCGCGTGCCTGCCATGAAACCGAGCTCAACTATCTGCCGGTGCAGCAGATCAAGAAAATCGCCGTGGTCGGTGCCGGGCCTGCCGGGTTGTCCGCTGCCACCGTGGCCGCCGAGCGCGGGCATCAAGTGACGTTGTTCGATTCGGCGAGCGAGATCGGTGGCCAGTTCAATATCGCCAAGCGCGTACCGGGCAAGGAGGAGTTTTTCGAGACACTGCGTTACTTCAAGCGCAAGTTGCAGACCACCCACGTTGAGGTGTGCCTGAACACCCGCGTCGATGTGGCCAAACTGGTTGAGGGCGGTTACGACGAAATCATCCTCGCTACTGGCATTGCGCCACGTGTGCCGGCGATTCCGGGCGTCGAGAATGCCAAGGTGTTGAGCTACCTGGATGTGATCCTCGAGCGCAAACCGGTGGGCAAGCGTGTGGCGGTGATCGGCGCCGGCGGTATCGGTTTCGACGTGTCGGAATTCCTCGTGCATCAAGGTGTGGCCACCAGTCTGGATCGCGCCGCGTTCTGGAAAGAGTGGGGCATCGACACTCATCTTGAGGCGCGTGGTGGCGTGGCCGGGATCAAACCTGCGCCGCACGCACCGGCCCGTGAAGTGTTCCTGTTGCAGCGCAAGAAAACCAAAGTGGGCGACGGTCTGGGCAAGACCACCGGCTGGATTCACCGCACGGGGCTGAAGAACAAGCAGGTGCAGATGCTCAACAGCGTCGAATACCTGAGCATCGACGATGAAGGCCTGCATGTTCGCATTGGCGAAAGCGGCGAGCCACAGTTGCTGGCCGTGGACAACATCGTGATCTGCGCGGGGCAGGATCCGCTGCGTGAACTGCACGACGGGCTGGTGGCCGCCGGGCAGAACGTGCACCTGATCGGCGGTGCCGACGTGGCGGCGGAGCTGGATGCCAAGCGCGCGATCAACCAAGGCTCGCGCCTCGCCGCTGAACTTTAAGCTCCGCCGCTTAACCTGTGAGAGCGAGCTTGCTCGCGAAGGCGGGGCGTCAGTCGACATAGTTATTGGCTGATACTCCGCTTTCGCGAGCAAGCTCGCGATGGCTGCTGATGAGCGACTAGAATGCGGGCTCTGTCCAGATCGAATCGCCGCCCATGCTTTTGCCTCCCTCCGACTGGCTACCTCAAGCCCCTCTCGAACCGCTTCAGCTCGACTGGCTCACCACCGCCGGAATCGAAGTCGCGATCCTGCGCCTCGATCAGATCGACCCGCTGATCAGCGGCAACAAGTGGTTCAAACTCATCGAACACCTCAACGCCGCCGACCGTGCAGGCGCCGAAGGCTTCATCAGTCTGGGCGGGGCGCATTCCAATCATTTGCATGCGCTGGCGGCAGCGGGGAAACGGCTTGGGTTCAAAACTGTGGGGCTGTTGCGCGGGCATCCGCAGGAAACGCCGACGGTGAAGGATCTGAAAAAATTCGGCATGCAGCTGCATTGGCTGGGTTATGGCGGCTATCGGGCTCGGCATGAGCCGGGTTTCTGGCTGCCGTGGCAGGCGCAATATCCGGCGCTGCATGCGGTGCCGGAGGGCGGTGGGGGATTGCCTGGAGCACTGGGCTGCGCGGCGCTGAAGGTTCAGGTCGATACGCAGTTGAGCGATCTGGGCTGGATCGATTACCACGGTTGGTGGCTGGCATGCGGCACCGGGACGACCCTTGCAGGACTGGTGCTCGCGGAGGCCGGGGCGCATCCGGTATACGGCGCATTGGCCGTGCCTGACAATCATGGCGTGGCGCCACACGTCGAAGCGATCATTCGCGAAGCAGGATCGTCAGCAGGGGATTACACGTTGCTCGACGCCAGCCGGGGTGGTTTTGCCAAGGTCGATCCTGCGTTGCTCGGGTTTATCGACATCACCGAACAACTCAGTGGTGTGCCACTGGAGCCGTTGTACACCGGCAAGGCGTTACTGGCGCTCAAGCAGCAGGTCGAAGCGGGCCGGTTTGCCAGCGGCACGCGACTGATCTTCGTGCACACCGGCGGTTTACAGGGGCGACGCGGGTTTGCGGCCACCCCGTGAGGGTCAGCCGCGCTTGGGCATCATCCGCAGCAGCGTGTTATCGCGCACCACGTAATGGTGATAGATCCCCGCCAGCGCATGCAGCCCGATCAGCCAGTAACCTGCCGTGGCGATCAACACATGCCAGCCTTCAACCTGTTTGGCGAACGCCTTGTCCTCGCTGACCAGCAGTGGCAGATCGAAACCATAGAACATCACCTGATGCCCCTCGGCGCTGGTGATCAACCAGCCGAGAATCGGCATGCCGATCATGAACAAGTACAACGCCCAGTGCATCAGCCGCGCCAGCAGAGTTTGCCATTGCGGCGAAGCCGGGAAGATTTTTGGCGCCGTGCCGACGCTGCGGGCCAGCAGGCGAAACCACACCAGCACGAACACGGTCAGGCCCAGCATGTAATGGACTTCTTTGATCAGCGTGCGTCCGCCACTGCCCTTGGGGAATAGACCGCGAAATTCCATGCTGGCGTAGACCAGTACCAACAACACCAGCATCAACCAGTGCAGCAGGACCGACACGGTGCTGTAGCGAGATTCGGAACTTGTCCACGGCATACGGTGTTTCCTCACAGATCAGGGGCGAAACGGTCCGTTCTTGGGCGACGGCATGTTTTAACTGTAATCCGCTTTGGCGGATTTGCCTGAGGCTGATCGGTCTTTCAATGCGCTGAATCAAGGGGCAGCCAAAAAAATGCCCCTGTCGCGAGGACAGGGGCGTTTTTTCATACGGCGCGGGGCAGGTCAGCTCGACTGCGGCATCTCGCCATTGGCCAGACGCTTATTGATGTCGGCAATCACTTCCGGCAGATCGCTGATGGTGTCGATCATGTAGTGCGGGCGCGAGCTTTCGAACAGCGCGTGGATGCGCTTGCGTTCGCTGGCCAGTTCATCACTGCCCAATGCTCGGAACCCCTCGTAATCCAGACCCAGCGCGTTACCCGAGCAGATCAGTGCCACGGTCCACATTCCGGCACGGCGACCTTCGAGAATGCCCGGCACGGTGTCGTCGATCTTCACGCAAGCGCCGACGTCATCGATGCCCAGCGCAATCACGTTGGCCAGTGCCTGCGCCGGCCATGGGCGGCCGTTCGGCACTTCGTCGGTGGCGACCACGTGGTCGGCAACGTAGCCGTTGGTGGCGGCCAGTTCCACGACTTTATCCATCACCGGTTTCGGGTAGCCGGAGCAGGAGCCGATCTTGATCCCTTGCTGGCGAAGGTTGGCGATGGTTTCCAGGGCGCCGGGAATCAATGCCGAATGCTCAGCGATCTTCTCGATCTGCAATGGCATGAAACGGTTGTAGATCGCGGTGACGTCATCGTCGGTGGGCGTGCGGCCAAACACTTTGCGATAACGCTCGGCGACTTGCGGCTGATCGCACAGGGTGCGGATGTGATCCCACTTGCCCATGCCCATCGGCCCACGCGCTTCTTCGATGGAGACTTGCACGTCGAATTCGGCGAAAGCTTCGACGAATATCTGCGTCGGGGCGAAAGAACCGAAGTCGACCACGGTGCCGGCCCAGTCGAGGATGGCAGCTTGCAGTTTGGTTGGGTTTGCGTAGTTCATGTTGGTCTGAATCCTGTATTGGAATGCAATTTAATGTAGGAGTGAGTCTGCTCGCGATGGCGTCGTGTCAGTCGACACCCAAATGGGTGCCAGGCCGCTATCGCGAGCAGGCTCGCTCCTAGAGGAGAGTGGTGGTGTGGGTCAGATCTCTAACACTTCCATCTCGCGCAGTACTTCACCTACCGCCGCGACCGCTTCGCGCATCTGCGCCGGGCTGACGTGGCCGATGCAGCCGACGCGGAAGGTTTCGACCTGGGTCAGTTTGCCGGGGTAGAGGATGTAGCCCTTGGCCTTGACCCGTTCGTAGAAATCCTTGAACTGATAGCGCGGGTCTTTGGGCGCATGGAAGGTGGCGATGATCGGCGCCTGAATCGCTGCCGGCAGGAAGCTGCGCAAACCGAGTGCAGACATCTCTTCCATCAGCGCCTGGCAGTTGGCGGCGTAGCGTGCATGGCGCGCCGGCAGGCCACCTTCTTCGTTGTATTGCAGCAGGGCTTCGTGCAGCGCCGCGACCACGTGAGTCGGCGGGGTAAAGCGCCATTGACCGGTCTTCTGCATGTAGGCGTGCTGGTCGAACAGATCCATCGCCAGCGACTGCGAATTGCCGGCGGCAGCGGCCAGCGCCTCTTTGCGAGCGAAGACGAAACCCATCCCCGGTACGCCTTCCAGGCATTTGCCGGACGCGGCGATCAACGCGTCAAACGGCACTTTTTGCGCATCCACCGGCAATGCGCCAAAGGAGCTCATGGCGTCGATGATCAGGCGTTTGCCGTGTTGCTCGACAATGTTGGCAATCTCCGGCAGCGGATTGAGGATGCCGGTGCTGGTTTCGCAGTGGATCAGCGCGACGTGGGTGATATCACTGTCGGCGCGCAGCAGACGATCAACGTCAGCAGCAGTGGTCGGTTCATCTTCAGCGGTTTCGAAGGTGCTGAACGAGCGACCCAAGACTTCGCAGATCTTCGCCAGGCGCTTGCCATACGCACCGTTGATCAGCACCAGCACTTTGCCGTCGCGTGGCACCAATGTGCCGATCGCCGCTTCGACCGCGAAAGTGCCGCTGCCTTGCAACGGCACGCAATGGTGAGTGGCGGCGCCGTTGAGGATCGCCAGCAATTGCTCGCAGAGGCTGGCGGTCAGTTGGTTGAAGCGATCATCCCATGACCCCCAGTCGACCATCATCGCCTGGCGGGTGCGGGCCGAAGTGGTCAACGGGCCGGGAGTGAGCAGGATGGGTTCGGCAATACTCATTCGTGTGTCCTCGGGAAGCGCTGTGGGATGAAGCTACGGGGCATACGTTGCAATTCGCCGTTGTATCAATCAAATTGTTTGTTGTTATGCCAGCCATCAGTGAGAGTTATTCATGAACTTGTTTCAGCTTCGGGCGTTCGATGCCGTCGCCCGTGAAGGCAGCTTCACCCGCGCCGCCGCGCGGTTGTTCATCAGCCAACCGGCGGTTACCGGGCACATCAAGTCGCTGGAAGAGCACTACCAGATCACCCTGTTGCGGCGTACCGCGCGACGGGTGGAACTGACCGAGGAGGGCACCAAACTCGCAGCGATCACCCGGGCCATGTTCGGTCTGGCCGAAGAGGCGCAGACGATGCTCGAAGCCAACCGTCAGTTACTGACCGGGCGCCTGGAAGTGGCGGCTGATGGGCCGCACATGGTCATGCCGATGCTCGCCAGCCTGCGCGCGCGGTATCCGGGGATTACCGTGAATCTGCGTCTGGGCAATGCGCAGGAAACCCTCGCCGCACTGTTATCGGAGCACGCCGATGTAGCGGTGCTGACTGAAGTCGAGCCGCGCAAGGGACTGCATCTGCAAGCACTGAATGAATCTCGGATTTGCGCGCTGGTGCCCGCCGGACACCCTTGGGCAGAGGGTGTCGCAGAGGTGAAGCTCAAGGAGCTTGATCAGGTGATCATGGTGCTGCGCGAGCCGAGTTCGATTACCCGGCGCACGTTTGATCAGGCTTGTGCGCAGGCGTCGATCCAGCCGCGTGTGCTGCTGGAGCTGGACAGCCGTGAAGCGGTGACTGAGGCGGTAGCGGCGCAGTTGGGGGTTGGGGTGGTGTCGTCGGTGGAGGTCAGCCATGACCCACGAGTGGTGGCGATTCCGATTGTCGGCGAGGGGTTGGTCAATCGGCACATGATCGGCTGCATGGAGCGGCGGCGGGAGTTGCGCTTGATTCAGGCATTCTTTGGTCTGGCGCCAGTCTGATACACCGCGCGGCCCTCATCGCTGGCAAGCCAGCTCCCACAGGTTTCTATGGTGTGCGCAACATTTGATAACGACTGACACCCCCGTGGGAGCTGGCCTGCCAGCGATGGGGGCATCACGGTTTACACAAGGCTTTCGCGGACCATATCGAGGAAAGTCGCCACCACTCGCCGTGAACTCTGCTCACGCAAACACACCAGTGTTTCAGTGAGCCGCCGGGTGCAATCGGTAATCGGCAACGCACACACCCGCGAATCCGCCCCAAACTCCGCCGCCGAAACAACCCCCACACCAATCCCGACAACCACTGCTTCCCGCGCCGCTTCCCGCCCCTCAACCTGAATCGCGGGGCGAATGCGAAATCCGGCCCGGGCCATTTCCTCTTCCAGTGTCTGCCGCGTCACTGAACCGTGTTCACGCAACACCAGCGGTGTGTCATCCAGATCCGCCAGACAAATCGATTCACGTTCGGCCCACGGATGATTGCGCGAAACGAACGCCACCATCGGATCGTTGCGCAGCGGCACGCTGAGCAAACGTTCATCACTGACATCCCGACCCAGCAGCGCCAGATCGGCCTGATAGTTGAACAGCCGAAACAGCGATTCATCGGTGTTGCCCGTTTCGATCTTCACACTGATCCCCGGATAGCGCTCGCAGAACCGTGCAATCTGCGGCAGCACATGCACCGGCGCATCCACCGCCAGAATCAGGCTGCCGGTCTGCAAGGCCTGGGATTCCTGAAGCAGCTCCTGTGCTTCGGCTTCAATTACAAACAGGCGTTGAGTAATCGCCAGCAAGCGTTCGCCGAGGTCAGTCAAACGCACGGAACGTTTATTACGATGAAACAGTAAAACGCCGAAGCGTTCTTCCAGTTTGCGCACCTGGTCGGAAATCGCCGGTTGCGTGAGGAAAAGCCGCTCGGCGGCTTTGGTGAAGCTTCCATGCACGGCCACGGCGTGGAAGGCTTTGAGCTGGGCGTGGGACACCGACATGAAGCCTCCAGTAACAAGCTGAGCTTATGAGTGAAATACGATAAATCGATTTTATTTATTAAACAGTAATTGCTTTGATCCGCTCACGCCATCGCTGACTGCCCGTTCGGGCCGCAACGCTGGCGATGAGCCTGTGCGTGCAACAGCAGGACTCATCTGACCGGTATCGCTTTAGGGATGGGGTGATATCGCAGTGCTCAACAATAAAAAACACAGGCGTTTACTTAACGATTCTGCCGGCACACTCACACCCTGAGGTCAGAACCACAATGAACAAGCACATCGGTACCATTGCGCGTTGGCGCATGCAGATTTTCGCTATTACCTGGCTCGCGTACGCCGCTTTCTACTTCACCCGCAAAGCGTTTTCGGTGGCCAAGCTGGGCATCGGTGAAGACCCGAACTTCATGCTCGACAAAATGACCATGGCCAATCTCGATGCCATCTATCTGGCGGCTTACGCGATCGGCCAATTTACTTGGGGCATGCTTGCCGACCGCTTTGGCCCAAGGGTCGTGGTGCTCGGCGGGTTGCTGATTTCCGCTGCTGCGGCGCTGGTGATGGGCAGTTTTGCAACGTTGCCGATCTTCGCCACCTGCATGTTGATCCAAGGGTTGGCGCAGTCCACCGGTTGGTCGGGGTTGTGCAAAAACCTCGGCAGTTTTTTCCCTTCCGCACAACGTGGGCGAGTGCTTGGGTTGTGGAGTTCCTGCTATGCGTTTGGCGGTCTGGTGGCGTCGCCGTTCGCCGGTTGGTGGGCGTACACGCTGGTCGGCACCTGGCACGCGGCGTTTATTTCCAGTGCGGTGGTAGTCGCGGTCGTGGCGGTGTTGTTCTTTATCTTCCAGCGCAACAAACCGGAGGACGTCGGTCTGCCGGCAGTGGAACCCGAGCCGGAACTGAGCGCTGAAGAGATCGAGGCCAACAGCAAACTCAGCGTCTGGGAGCCGTTGAAGGAGATCCTGCGCAACCGCACGGTGTTGGTGCTGGGGCTGGCGTACTTCATGTTGAAACCGGCGCGTTACGCGATTTTGCTGTGGGGGCCAGTGATTGTCTTTGAGCAGATGCCCAGTGTCGGCAAGGTGGGGGCCGCGATCATTCCGACCTCGTTCGAACTGGCCGGTCTGCTGGGCCCGATCCTGATCGGTCTGGCTTCGGACAAACTGTTCGGCGCCCGGCGCATGCCGGCCTGTGTGCTGAGTCTGCTGGCGCTGACCGTAACCCTGGCGCTGTTCATGGGCGCTTTGCAGACCGGTAGTGTGTTGCTGGTGGTGGCGCTGCTGTTTGTCATGGGCCTGACCCTGTATGGCCCGGACTCGATGATCAGCGGCGCGGCCGCTATCGACTTCGGTAAAGCCAAGGCTGGCGCTACCGCTGCCGGATTCGTCAACGGTTGCGGCTCGGTTGGCGCGGTGCTCGGCGGTTTGCTGCCGGGTTATTTCGATACGGTGACGGTGTTCATCGTCTTCGCCGGTTGCGCACTGTTCTCGGCGCTGGTGCTGATCCCACACTGGAACAGCCGTCCGGTCGGCGTGATGGAGCCGCGCGCGTCCATCCCCAATTGCCCGTTGACGATCAAACCTCTGCGTTCCTGAAACCCTTTGCCTCGCGGCCTGCTGTGGCACTCGCGGCAGGCTGTGGCGTGGCCAACTGACTGGAGAATCCCATGAGACCGTTTTGGCTGGAGCAGGCCTTGCAGGCCGATGTGTCCGCAACTTGCCCGCCGCTGCAAGGCGAGGTGCGCAGTGACGTGTGCATTGTCGGCGGTGGTTACACCGGGTTGTGGACGGCGATCATGCTCAAGCAACAGAACCCCGAACTCGATGTCTTGTTGATCGAAGCCGACATCTGTGGCGCTGGTGCCAGTGGGCGAAACGGCGGTTGCGCGCTGTCGTGGTCGGCCAAGTACTTCACCCTCGAGCGCTTGTTTGGCGTCGAAGAAGCGGTGCGGCTGGTCAAGGAATCGGAGCGCAGCATCCACGCCATCGGCGAATTCTGCGAGCAATTTGGCGTCGATGCCGATTACCGCCTCGACGGCACGCTGTACACCGCCACCAATCGCGCGCAGGTCGGCTCGACAGACGCCGTGATCGCGGCGCTGGAGCGCAACGGCATCAACTCGTTCAGCCAGCGCCCGGTCGCGGATGTACAACGCATGGCTGGGTCGAACAAGCATCTGGAAGGCTGGTTTTCCCCGGCTGCCGCCAGTGTACAACCGGGCAAACTGGTGCGCGGGCTGCGGCGGGTGGCGTTGCAACTAGGGGTGAAGATTCACGAAAACACCGCGATGACCGGTTTGGAGGAGGGGCGGCCAGCGCGCATTCATACCGCGAACGGCAGCGTGATCGCCGACCGCGTGGTGCTGGCGATGAACGCGTGGATGGCCCGGGCGTTTCCGCAGTTCGAGCGCAGCGTGGCGATCGTTTCCAGCGACATGCTGATCACTGAACCGCGCCCGGATCTTTTGCAGGAAATCGGTTTGACCAGTGGCGTCACCGTGCTTGATTCACGGATTTTCGTGCACTACTACCACAACACTCCGGACGGCCGGATCATGCTCGGCAAGGGCGGCAACACCTTCGCTTATGGTGGGCGGATGCTGCCCGTGTTCGATCAGCCATCGCCGTATGCCGGATTGCTCAAGCGCAGTCTTGGCGATTTCTTTCCGGCGTTCGCTGATGTCAAAGTCGATGCAACCTGGAACGGGCCGTCCGATCGCTCGGTGACGGGGCTGCCGTTTTTCGGCCAGATGAGCAACAGCGGTAATGTGTTTTACGGTTTTGGGTATTCCGGCAGCGGCGTGGGGCCGTGTCACATGGGCGGGCAGATTCTCGCCTCCTTGGTGCAAGGGCTGGATAACCCGTGGACGCGCTCGCCACTGGTCAACGGGCCGCTGGGTTACTTCCCGCCGGAGCCGATCCGCTATCTCGGATCGTTGATGGTGCGCAACGCCATCCGCCGCAAGGAACGCGCCGAAGACCACGGGCGCCGGCCCCGGCATCTGGACGTGCGCCTGGCAAAATTCGCGGCGGCGGCGGGCAAGGCTGACAAAGGCTGAGTACACCACTTATCTCTGTAAGCGCTGCAGAAGGCTGCGATCTTTTGATCTTGATGGTTAAAAGCGAAATCAAAAGGTCGCAGCCTCGTTTCACTCGACAGCTCGTGCAGGTCATGTAGCGCGATTGAGCAGCCAGTCGAGCAATAAACCGCTGTCGGATGCGGGTTGTGTTGCCCGGGGTTCCGGATTGCGGGTGTAGCCCAGGCACAGAATCGGTCGGTCGGGATCGCTGTCGAGGAAGCTCACCCATACTTCGCTGCCGGCGGCGGGCAACTCATCAGGCGTCATTCGGCTATTGGCTCGGGTCATGGCGGTCGGTAGCCAGATCGCTTCGGTTTCGGTGGCTGGTGATGGTTGCGAGGGCCACAGTCTGACGGCGACCCGGCCGAGTTCGTCAAACCGCGCCGTTTGCCCCGGCGTGCCAATGACCTCCGCCAGATGATAGCCGGCGATACTCGGGCGCCGTTGTTTGAGCGGCGGGCGAAAGTCGGTGGACCAGGGCTGGGCACTGAAATCGTTGTAATAACGGTGCACCGTCGGGGTAGGGTCAAGGATCGATGGATGTTGTCCATGGTGGCGGATGGAGGTGATTCGCCATTGCTCGTTGAAGTGGCTGACCGGATGCTCCGTCACCTGCAACAAATGCCCACTGAGCAAGCCGATACAGTCGCTGCGTCCATTGATCGAGCGATGCTGGCAACGTTGTCGCTCCAGATGCCGACGACTGCGCTGTTCGCTGTAGCGCTGTTCCAGCGAGGGCGGCGGTGTGGGCGGATTCGACGGGTTCTGATTGGCGGCATCTTCGCCGAGAGTTTGCTGCCCTCGATTGCGTACGGCGTGGAGCGTCGGCATCGGCGCGGCGTGGTGATGCTGGAACAGCGCACTGATAGTGGGCGAGGGCGCTTGCTCATCAGCCTTGAACGGCAGCAGCGCCGGTTCCTGCGGCAGGCTCAGGCTGTCATCGGCAAACACTACAACGTGACCGTCGGGCCGGTGTTCGAAGTGATAGTGGATGCCTTCCTCTTCGCAAAGTCTGTGCAGCAGCGCCAGATCGCTTTCCTCGAACTGGATGCAGAACGGCCGCACCGGGTATTGCCCCACGGTCATTTCCATCCGGTAGCTATCGCTGGGCAGCGCATTTTCAGTGAGCAACTGCTGGAGAATCTGCGGCACGCTCAGTTGCACGAACACGCGCCGATTACACCGCCGGGCCAGGTTTTGCAGGTGGGGCACCACTGTCAGGCGATAGCCGATCCGGTGCGTTCCGCGATGTTCGCAACTGGCGCTGTGGATGATGCCGTGAACCCCGTGATGATCGTCCAGGCGCAGAAATGCCGGTTGCTGCAACAGCGTGCCTGGCGCCACGGCGGGTGCCAGGCCGATCAGCTCGATGTCGAAACGGTAGGGCTGGTTAAGCGCTTCCTCGCCTTTGAAACGCAGCACCGGCAGGCATAACCCGCTGGCGGTCAGGGTAAGGGTGAACGGACTTTCCTTGTCATTGAGCATTCGAACAGGCTCTGTCAGGCAATACGGGCCTCAGAGGGTACGAAACCGCAGCGCTGAATGGTTATGTCAAAGGCGTTTTTCAGAATTGCCCTACAAGCACTGGTGAAGAAGTCGATTCCGCATTGGATTTTTTTGGTCGATTGCCGACTTTAGGCCGTATAAACTTGCCGCCACGCGTCGGCCAATAGATGTCTCGGCGCCACAGATCAAGAGAGTGAGTAATGGGCGCACAGTGGAAGGTTAAACACAAAGAAGCGGCAGCTAACGCCAAGGGCAAAATCTTCGGCAAACTGGTGAAAGAAATCACCATTGCTGCTCGCAACGGTGCCGATACCGCCACCAACGCACACCTGCGTCTGGTGGTCGAACAGGCCAAGAAAGCCTCGATGCCGAAGGAGACCCTGGACCGAGCAATCAAGAAAGGCGCCGGTCTGCTGGGCGAAACCGTGCAATACCATCGCGTGACCTACGAAGGTTTCGCCCCGCACCAGGTGCCGCTGATCGTCGAGTGCGTCACCGACAACATCAACCGCACCGTCGCGGAAATCCGCGTGGCATTCCGCAAGGGCCAACTGGGCGCTTCCGGTTCCGTAGCGTGGGACTTCAACCATGTGGGCATGATCGAAGCCTCGCCGGACACCCCGGACGCCGACCCGGAAATGGCCGCGATCGAAGCCGGTGCCCAGGATTTTGAAGAAGGTGAAGAGGGCGCGACCCTGTTCCTGACCGATCCGACCGACCTGGATTCGGTGCAGAAAGCCCTGCCGGAACAAGGTTTCACTGTGCTGTCGGCCAAGCTTGGCTACCAGCCGAAAAACCCGGTCAGCGGTTTGAGCGATGAGCAGATGGCTGAGGTTGAAGCGTTCCTCGAAGGCCTCGACAACCATGACGACGTGCAGGATATGTTTGTCGGCCTGGCTGGCTGATTTGTTTCATTTGTAGCACTGTCATCGCGGGCAAGCCCGCTCCCACAGGTATTGCGTCGTACACAAATTCTGTGATCGCCACCAAACCCTGTGGGAGCGGGCTTGCCCGCGATTGACCGACTAGCGGTCACTGCTTTTCCAGTACCTCCACCACTTCACTGAACCCCGGCCGCCCCGGCACATCCGCCTGACAGCAGCGCCGCTGCAGTTCTTCCAGTACCTGACGCCGATCATCACTCAACCCCGAGTCGATGCGCGCCAGCAATTCTCCAAGCAAAATCCCGAACGCCCGCACTTCAATGCGTTGCAGCGCGTGGGTTTCGAAGTTGTCCGTGGTGGCATGGAAAGACGCCGCACCGAAGTCCCCCAATAAACAGTCGCCCTGATCGTTCAACAGAATGTTGTGCCCGTAGAGATCGCCGTGGGTGATGCCGTGCTGATGCAGGTGCTCGGCTGCCGAAGCGATGCCCTTGGCAATGCGCAGCGCCACCTCGGCGCTGAACCGGCAATTATCGGCATACACGTCCCGTGAGCAGGAGGCCAGGCTCGGCAATGCCGCCAGATTGAGGAAGCTCGGATCAATCAATTGCATCACCAGCCCCTGCTGTCCGTCGGGGTGGCCAGTAATACGGCCTTCCACCCGGATCAGATTCGGGTGCAATCCGGCGGTGATGCAGGCGTTCATTTCGTGCAGCGGCGAACCGTCGCTGGTCATCTCGCCTTTGTACAGCTTGACCGCGACCGGTTGCGCCGAGCCATCGGCGCGCTGCCAGATCGCCCGGAAAATCACCCCGGAGGCGCCTTCACCAAGTTGTTGCTCCAGACGCAACGCCGTCCAGTCGATCTGCGGCGTGGTTTCAAGGGCGGCGGCGTCGGCTTCGGTTTCCAGCGGATTACCGGCGTAGGCCAGCCACGTCAGGCTCGGCAGCGTCAGCAGAAACTGCGGTAACTCGGTCAAGCGGTTGGCAGCGATGCGGATCAGTTCCAGTCGATGGCAGTTGCCCAGGGATTGCGGAAGCGATTGCAACTGATTGCCTGCCAGCATGAGTTTTTGCAAGTAAGGACGTTCGCCCAGTTCATTCGGCAGGGTTTCGATGCAGTTGTCGGTCAGAATCAGCCAGCGTAGCAGCGGGGGCAGGGCGGCACCGGGCACATTGACGATGCGGTTGGCCTTGAAGCCGATCATCGTCAGTGCGGCGCATTGGCCGAGGCAGGCGGGCAGTTCGCTGAACTGGTTGTCGGAGCAGAACAGCACGCGCAGGCGGGTCAGCCGATGCAGATCATCCGGCAAACTGCTCAAGGCGTTGCCGCTGAGGTTGAGCACCTCCAGCGTTTCGGCCAGATCGAAGATCTCCGGCGGGAATTCGGTCAGGCCGCAGGACAGATCCAGCCGCGTGATGCCCGACAGTTCGCCGGCGCGCAATTGAGCAAGGGTGTGCATGAAAGTCTTCGCAATAGAGGGGGCGCTGGGAATGGGCGACATGATAGCGGCAAAGCTGTAGTTGCAGGCTGCTCCAGATCTTTGGAACGTTATCAGGCGTGCACTTCTTGCAACTGTCCCAATCGACTCCGCGTGCGGGCCAGGTCGATAGCGTTGCCCGCCAGGCTTTCGCCCAGCGGCAGTCTACCGAGCAGGGTCAGGTGTTTGTCCTGGTCGTAAAGCACGTCGATCAGGTTGATGAAGCGCTGTTGCGCGGCGATCGAGCATTCAGCCAGTTCCGGCAGATCGTCGATGATCCAGTGGTCGAAACGCCGACACAGTTCCAGATAGTCCATCACCGCGGTCGGTTGATCGCACACATCAGCGAAGGTAAAACCGACGCGCCGACCCTCGCACAAACGTGCCTGAATCTGGCGGGTGCCGACTGTTAACGGCTGGGGCGGTGCATTCTGCGCAGGCAGATTCAGCGCCTGACGTTGAGCCGGCGTGGCCGGCCACACGAAGAGTCCGTGGGTGAATACCTGATGTGCGTGATTGCGCGCCTGACTGCGGTAATCGTGGGGCCCGCCGACTTCCATGACCTGCATGCGCGAGTTGATCAGCTCGATCACCGGTTTGAAACGGGCGTGATAGAGCGGATTGGGCAGCAAGCCCTCCGGCGGATAGTTGGACGTCACCAATAGCAGAATTCCGCGTTTGAACAACGCCTTGAACAGCCTTGTGATGAGCATCGCATCGCCGATGTCATGCACATGAAACTCGTCGAAACACAGCACCCGACAATCCTGCAACAACTCATCGAGCGTGAGGGCGAGCGCATCGTCCTGCTGGCGATGACGGAACATGCCCTGGTGCAGTTGCGCGAAGAACTCATGGAAATGCAGGCGGCGTTTCTGCGTGATCGGCAGTGCCTGGAAGAAACCATCGAGCAACCAACTCTTGCCGCGCCCGACGTCGCCGTACAGGTACAGGCTCGGCGGCGTCTGCCGTGATGCGCCGAACAGCAGACTGGCTTGCTGTGCCATGCAGTCGATCACGCGCTGCTGGCCCTGGCTGAGGGTGTAGCCCTGGTCGTGGGCCTTGTTGCGGAAATAATCGCGGATCGACCGGGCACTGGCGTCATGGCCGGCGCTGGCAGGCAGACCTTTGCCGAACAAGCGGCGCAACGCCAGCCAGCGCTGGGTCAGTGGCGATCGTTTCGGCGGTTGGGCGATCACTGCTGTTACTCCGTGCTCGTCAAAATCGGCTCCCCAGGAGCGCGGCGCGCTAGTGTAACCAGACGCGCCGCTGGCCTTCCACCGCAGTTGGTCAAGAGTGGGCGGTCATTGAACAATTTTGTATGGCGCGTACAGCTATTTGGAGTGAAAGGATCCGACGTGTTACCAACCTTTCGAAACATATACCCAACTATCCGTGGATCCAATCGACTGGCGCAATCGTCGTCCGTTGCTAATCTGAAACACAGTAACGACCTTCGGACGATCCCTGACAAGGAATGGGACAGTGAATGTACGTGTGGTCATGGGCCTGCTGGGTGTGCTTGTTGCACCCGCATACGCGGCGGATCTTCAGGTCGAAGTACGGGTCGATGTGCAGCGCGGCTGCCAGTTGATCGGCCAGCAGCGCGAGGCCGGTATCGAGCAACTGGGTGTGCTCGACTTCGGCAGCACAGCGCGTCTCGACGATCCGGCAGGGCCACTGGGGGCGGCGCTGACCAATCAGCGGCTGCCGCGTCTGGAGTGCAATCCGGACACGCCGTATCAGATGCGAGTCGATGGCGGTTTGCACGGCGGTGTCGGCGAAGTGCGTTACATGGCCAGCGATGCGGGCAGCAAGCCGATTCCTTACCGGTTGTATCAGGACGCCGCGCGGCGCGTGCCATTGGTGGTGGATGTACCGGTCAGCGGTCGAGTGCCGGACAGCGGCACAGTGGAATTGCCCTTGTACGCGCGGATCGAGCGTTTGGCGCAAGTCCCCCGGGTCAGCCGTTACTCGGATCTGGTCAAAGTCACGGTCACCTGGTGATCGCAAGGTTTCAGTCGGCAATCCACCGGATTCGGATTGCGCAGGGAAGGCGTTCAATGATGGGCGCGTTGGTCGAGTCATCCTCAGGGAGCAGGGAAGGGCGAAATGACAGGCAAGCACTGGGTGGTCGTGGCGGCAGGTACGCTCGCATTACTCGCTGACGACGCGCAAGCGGCGGTGAGCGGGCAGATTCATGCGCGGCTGATCCTGATTGCCGGCTGTGAAGTGACCAACACCAGCAATCCCTCCAGCCCGGTCAGCGATTTTGGCAAGCTTGATTTCGGCCTTCAGGGCCCGACCTGGAACACGCCGATCAACGCCAGCCTCGACAGCGACGGCAGCGGCAAACTCAACGTCGCGTGCAACCCTTCGGTCACCGGTTTTACCGTCACCATCGACGGTGGCGCCCATGGTGACGGCAATACCCGGCGCCTGAGCAACGGCCGCCAGACCATCCCTTATCAGCTGTTTCTCGATGCCTCCGGCAACCAAAGCTACAGCATCGGCCAACAACACAATTTCGCTGTCACCAGCGGTGCACAGATACCTATCCCGGTATTTGGCTCGGTGGTGGCGAATACCCGCGCGGTTCCGGCAGGTGTCTATACCGACACCCTGACGGTGACGCTCGACTGGTAACCCCGTAGAGGACGGAAACCATGCGTACGTTTGCATCAAGGATAGGTTTGTCGCTGCTCGGCCTGACGCTGGTTTCCAGTGCCCATGCCGCCACCACTGTCACTGGCCAGATCACCTCCAGCCTGATCCTGATCAGCAGCTGCCAGGTCAACGGCGCCGGCGGCTCCACCGGTCTGAACTTCGGTGCCTTGAACTTCGGCACCGCCAACAGTCTGTTCACCACTGCCACCGGGCAAGTGCTGGGCGGTGGTGGCGGAGCACTGTCGATCCTCTGCTCCAGCGGCACCACGCCGACGGTAAAGGTCCGCGCCGGTTCCCATGACGGCATGTCCCCGGGGGGGACGCGCGCGCTGTACGACGGTGTCGCCAACTACGTGCCATACGACTTGTACACCGATGCCGGGCATTCGCAGCTGTTGGCGATTGACGGCACGATCAATCTGGCGGCCAGCACTGGCGTAGCACAAACGGTGAACATCTATGGTCAGGCAGTGGGCAAGGCCGGTTTGCCGGCGGGGACCTACACCGACACTGTCGCTGTTGAACTGACGTTCTGATGCCATGCGCAGGCATGGCTGCATCGCGCTGCTCCTGCTTTGTGCGGGCAGTACGCCGCTGCCGCTGACGGCGGCGACGAGTCAGAGCTTCCAGGTCAGCGCCACGGTCACGGCGGGGTGTCTGGTGGTGGGCGGGGTGTCGAACTATGGAGGGCTGAATTTCGGCTCGCGATCAGCCCTGGCCACCGGCACGGTGCAGGTCGCGTTGACCGGTGGCGTGCAGTTGCAATGCACGCCGGGCGTGACATTGAACATGAGCGTCGATGGCGGCCAGTACAACAGCAGCGGCCGGCACATGCAGGTCAACAGTGGCAGTGCGCGGGTGGCGTATGCGCTGTTTCGCGATGCCGCGTACAGCCAGAGCCTGGGCATCGGCCAGAGCGTAGCGGTGGCCTACAGCGATGCGAACAACATCAGCCTGCCGATTTACGGTCAGGTGCAATTGCCGGGCAATCAGCCTGGGGGGACATACAGCGACGTGCTGCAGGTGCAGCTGTCGTGGTGAGGCGAAGGTTGTTCGAAAGGGAGCGGTTTTATGGGGGCAGTTACATCTCGGCACGTGTTCATTCAGCGCGCAATGTTGGCGCTGGTCATGTTCGCAGCAGGCCATGCACAGGCGGCCAGTTCGGTATTGATCTGGCCGATTGATCCGGTGCTGGAGGCCGATCAACAGGCCAGCGCGCTGTGGCTGGAGAACCGTGGTAGCGAAACCGCCAATCTGCAGATTCGCGTCTTCGCCTGGAGCCAGAACGGTTTTGCAGAGCAGTACCAGAATCAGCGTGACGTGATTGGCAGTCCGCCGGTGGCGAAGATCGAACCGGGGCAAAAGCAATTGGTGCGCCTGACCCGAACCAAAGACATACCGCCGGGGCAGGAACTGGCCTACCGCATCATCATCGACGAAATCCCTTCTGCACAACCGGCCTCCGCTGACGGTGGCAAAACGGCGGCGGCCATTCGTTTCCAGATGCGTTACTCGGTGCCGCTGTTTGCCTACGGTGCGGGGCTGTGGAGCAAAGAGGACAGCACGCGCCCACGTGATCCCAAAGGCATCGGCCTGCCGCAGTTGAGCTGGCGCACAGTGGCGGTCGACGGCCGGCCTTATGTGGAAGTGCGCAATCAGGGAGCGGTCCATGCGCGGCTGACCGACGTGGCTATCAAACAGGGTGGGCAGAGCAAACCTGTGGCTGAAGGCCTGCTGGGTTATGTGCTGCCGGGGGCGGTGATGCGCTGGCCGGCACCGGGTTCGCTGGCCGGTGATTCGGCATTGCAGGTGCGGGTCAATGGTGCGCCCCAAGTGCAGAGCATCACCCCGGCACGCTGAGGATTCGTGTCCGAATAGCTGGCGTCGGTTAAAGCAGTATCAGGAGGATTGAGTCCATTGACGGACGTAAAGCGCGTATGAGCCCAGGATGGGCTCGCCGTATTCAGCGTCCGTTGTGGTTCATCACCGGCGCTTGTTGCCTGGTGTTCGTTCAACCAACCGGGGCCGGCGAGCTGCCGCCACCGCCCAGCGGCATGGAGGCCGTAAGTGATGCACAGTTGTTTCTGGAACTGGTGGTCAACCAGATGAATACCGGCCGCGTGGTGGCGGTGGAGCAGCGCGGTGGGCGGCTGTTCCTGCCGGCCACGGCGTTGCGCGAAACCGGTATGAAACTCCCTGACAACCTCGGCGTAGAAGTCGACCTCGACGGTCTGCCAGGGCTGCACAGCGAGTACGACAGCGTCGGTCAGCGCTTGCTTCTCGAGGTACCGCCGGACTGGCTGCCGGAGCAATTGATCGGCAATCGCCAGGCCTATCCACGAACCCCGGCGTTGAGCAGTTTCGGCGCGCTGTTCAACTATGACTTGTACCTCAACGACACCGATGATGCCGGCACGTATCTGGCGGCCTGGAATGAAGTGCGGCTGTTCGACAGTTGGGGCACCTTGTCCAACACCGGGCAGTACCGGCGCACCTTGTCCGGTGATTCGGTGAGCACGCTGAACAACGGCTACCTGCGTTACGACACCACGTGGCGTTACTCCGATGACGAGCGAATGCTCACCTACGAAGCCGGCGACGTGATCAGCGGCGCGTTGCCATGGAGCAGTTCGGTGCGTCTGGGCGGCGTGCAGTTCTCCCGGGATTTCGCGGTGCGTCCCGACCTGGTGACCTACCCGCTGCCGCAGTTTGCCGGCGAAGCGGCGGTGCCGTCCTCGGTGGATCTGTTTATCAATGGCTACAAGTCCAGCAGCGCCGAGCTTCAACCTGGGCCGTATACGCTGACCAACATTCCGTTCATCAATGGCGCTGGCGAAGCGGTGGTGGTGACGACGGATGCGCTGGGTCGCCAGGTTTCGACCACAGTGCCGTTCTACGTCACCAGCAGTTTGCTGCAAAAGGGTTTGAGTGATTTTTCTGTGGCCGCCGGTACGTTGCGTCGCGATTACGCCCTGAAGGATTTCAGTTACGGGCCGGGCGTGACCTCCGGCAGCCTGCGTTATGGTGTCAGCGACACTTTCACCCTCGAGAGCCACGCCGAAGTCGCTGATAGCCTGACCCTCGCAGGGCTCGGGGGGAACCTGCGGCTGGGCAATTTCGGCGTGCTCAACAGTGCGATCAGCCAGAGCCGTTTCGAAGGCGACGGTGGGCAGCAATTGAGCCTGGGTTATCAGTACAGCAACCAGCGCTTCAGTTTTTCTTATCAACGCCTGCAACGTCACGATCAATACGCTGACCTGACCGTGGTCGACAGCCCCTACATCAGCCTCAGCCGCCGCAGCGAACAGGCCACCCTGAGCCTCAATCTCGAGCGCTGGGGCAGCCTCGGTGCCGGGTATTTCGATGTGCGCGCGGCTGACGATTCGCGCACCCGCCTGCTCAATCTGAGCTGGAGCAAACCGCTGTGGCGCAACAGCAGTTTCTACCTGTCGGCCAACCGCGAAATCGGCGACAGCAACTGGGCGCTACAAGCGCAACTGGTGATTCCGTTTGACTTGCGTGGCAGCCTGGCGATCAGCAGTGAACGCAGCAAGACCGGGCAGACCCAGCAGCGGATCAACTACAGCCGCGCGGTGCCATCCGAGGGCGGGGTGGGCTTCAATCTGGGTTACGCCAAGGGGGACGGCGCCGATTACCGTCAGGCTGACGTGACCTGGCGTCTGCAATCGGTGCAGTTGCAGGCCGGGGTTTATGGTACCTCGGACGCCGAAACCCGTTGGGCCGATGCCAGTGGCTCGCTGGTGTGGATGGATCAGCAGGTGTTCGCCGCCAACCGCATCGACGATGCGTTTGTCGTGGTCAGCACCGATGGTTTTGCCGACATTCCGGTGCGGTATGAAAACCAGCAAGTGGGTAAGACCGACAAGAACGGACATCTGTTGGTACCGTGGAGCAGTGCTTATTACCGTGGCAAATACGAAATCGATCCGCTGAATCTGCCGGCCAACGTGCGTAGTCCGAATGTCGAACAGCGTATTGCGGTGCGGCGTGGCAGCGGGTACTTGCTGGAATTCCCGCTGGCCCGGGTGATCGCGGCGAGCATTGTGTTAGTCGATGCACAGCAGCGTGAATTGCCGCTGGGCGCAGGCGTGTTGCATGAACAGAGCGGCACAAACACGGTGGTCGGGTGGGACGGGCTGGTCTATCTGGACAATCTGCAGGCGCATAACTCTTTAAAGGTCACGCTGGCCGATGGCAAAACCTGCAAGGCGCAGTTCAGCGTGGACATGAATCAGCGCCAGGTGCCGCTGATTGGTCCGTTGGTGTGCCAATGATCGGTGTCCGTTTGTGTCTGTGGCTGGTGCTGATGCTGCCGGGGGCGGCGCAAGCCTTGTGTTCAGTCGTCACCACCACGCCGGCGGCCTTCGGTACGCTCAGTTCGATTGCCGTACGCACCACCTCGCAGCCCAGTTCCACCCTCAATGGTGGTTTGAGCTGCACGGGTTCTCTGTTGACGTTGTTGAGCAGCAGCGACAACTTCTGGGCCACCGTCTCCTCGACCCAAAGTGGCCTGGTCGGGCCGACAGGTGATGTCATCGGTTACACGATCTACGCCAACAACAGCACCAGTTACCCGCTGACCCGCGGTACGGCATACGACTTCGCCCGCAATGGCATCATCGATGCCTTGGGGCTGCTGGGCGGCTCAACACCCAAAACCGTGCCGCTTTATTTGCGTACGACCATCGGCAGCAACGTCGCTGCAGGCGTCTATACGGAAACCCTGAGTATTTTCTGGAATTGGAATTACTGCTCGGGGATCGGGGTCGGCAATGTTTGCCTGGGCCGCGATATCAACAATGGAACCACCACGTTGACCGTCAACCTGACCGTGTCCAACGATTGCACGATTACCGCGCCGAACATCGCGTTTGGCAGTGCGCCGGTGGTCAGTGCCTTTACGCCGGTAACCGGGCAGACCATCAATCTGGCTTGCACCAAGGGCAGCGCCTACACCGTGGGCTTGAGCGACGGTCAGAACCCGGTAAGCGTGGGTGGGCGACGGCGGATGATCTCCGGCGGCAACTACCTGGCCTATGACATCTTCAAAAGCGCCGGCACGACGCGTTGGGGCAGTGTCGGCACTGCGCGTCGGGCGAGTACCGATGCCGAGGTCAATCCGGGTAATGGCATGGGTACCGGCAGCCAGATTTTCAATTACAACGCAAAGATCTACACCGATCAGACCACACCGCCGGCGGGGACCTATCTGGACAATGTGATACTGGATGTCGGTTTCTGAGCACGCGTGTTTCACAATTGCAGCGATTGCTTGAGCTGTTGCGCCGCTGGCGTATCAACCGGGCTGACCATCGCATAGTTGTACCCGCCACCCGACCAGTACTCGGCGTGCAAATCCCCATCACTGCGGCTGCCACGGGGCAAAAAGGTGTTTTTCGGCCCCGGCGGTCGCACATAAAAACTCACTTTGTGCCCACCGCGATCCTCGTACATCACCATTGCTGCCGGACCTTCATCGGTGCTGAGCAGGCGACCACTGACCGGTTCAAATCCGGCCGACTTCAGGTCTGGCAAGCGACTCGCCTGATTGAAATAGCGGTCGAGCCAGCGCTGCATATCGCCGTCGCCATCGACCTTGTAATCGGCCGGCAATATGCCTTGCTGGGCAATCAGTCGATAGGCTTGCAACGCATCGGTCATCGGCAATATGGAGGCGCGCACGAGGGTCATTTCCCGCGCCTGCCAGCCACTGAAACCGCCGACGCTGACCGCGATCAGCAACACTGCAGCGCTGGCCAGATGGCGGCGCGACTGACGTTTGCGGCGCTGGCGAATCATCGACGGATCAAGCGCCGGATTGGCCGGTTGCTGTAGCGCGCCACTTAGCGCCGCGCGCAGTTGCTGGGCGTCCTGTTGCCAGCCGCGCACTTGCGCGGCTTCATCCGGGTGGCTGGCCAGCCAGGTTTCCAGCACACGCCGGTCGGCGTCGCTGAGCTGGTGGTCGACGTAAGCGTGCAGGTCACGCTCGCTGGGAGGCAGGCTGATCATTTGAGTATCCGCAAAGAAGGGCTGCTGATTTCGCCGTCACTGAGTTGGCGCAAGGCCTGGCGGGCGCGGGACAGGCGCGACATCACGGTGCCAATCGGGGCGCCAAGGATCTCGGCGACCTCTTTATAGGAAAGGCCTTCAACCGAGACCATAAGCAGCAGAGCGCGCTGTTCGGTGGGTAATCGGTCGAAGGCTTGCAGGGTCGATTGCGCGATCACCGTGCGCTCCACCGAAGGCTCGACGTCGTCGCGACCGGTAAAAAAATCAAGCATCCGTGCATAGCGGCGAGAACGACGATGGGCATCCAGAAACTGCCGATACAGGATCGCAAACAGCCAGGCACGCAGGTCGCCGTCGGCGCGTTTATCGCCCCAACTCGACAGTGCCCGCTCCAGGCTGGCCTGCACCAGATCGTCGGCGCTGCTGCTGTTGCGCGTCAACGACACGGCAAAGCGGCGCAATCTGGGAATGATTTCTCTCAACTGTTCGTCGAATTCGCTCATGAATTTCTGCTAGTCACTACGCTGTGGACTAGGGAGACGTCCGTCGTTGGAGGTTATTCCACGTTCGGAAAAATAAATACCGGGCCGTGGAATAAACCCTGACGGAGCGCGTCTTGCTGATTCTTCCTATTTGTGGCCGATGGCCCTGGAGTTATTCATGGTTGATCGCAATTCACCCACAGGCGGGCCGCAGCGCCCGCCACTGAGTGCCGCGAGCCTGATTGTGCGTCTTGGCGGTATAGCCGTGGTGGTTGCAGCAGTGGCCGGGGCGTTTGCCTACGTGCATGGCAACTTTGACCCACAACGTCTGACGCCCAAAGCGCTGGTCGATGTGTTGGAGAATAACAATGGCGTGCATCCCGGGTTTCGCCGCAATCACGCCAAAGGCGTGTGCGTGATCGGCCATTTCGAGAGCAGTGGCGAGGCGCGGGTGTTCTCCACCGCGCAAGTGTTCAACGAGTCACGCACGCCGGTAGTGGGGCGTTTTGCATTGCCGGCGGGCAATCCTTATGCACCGGACAGCGCCGTGCCGATTCGCAGCCTGGCGCTGCGTTTCACCCAGGCCAACGGCCAGCAGTGGCGTACCGGGATGAACAGCATGCCGGTGTTTCCGGTGGGTACGCCTGAGGCGTTCTATCAACTGCAGCAGGCGCAGTCCCCGGATCCGGCCACCGGTAAACCGGACCCGGCCAAGGTGCCGGCATTCTTTGCAGCGCACCCGGAGGCCGTGCCGTTTCTCACTTGGGTGAAGACCGCCAAACCGTCGGCCAGTTACGCCACCGAAACCTATAACAGCATCAATGCGTTCTATTTGGTGGACGCCAGCGGGAAGAAGCAGGCCGTGCGCTGGAGTATGACGCCGTTGGCCCAGGATGCTGCGGGCGCCACCGCACCTGAGGGCGGCGACTTTCTGGAGAAAGACCTGGTGAAACGCTTGGCTGCTGCACCACTGCGTTTTCAGTTGAATATCACCCTGGCTAACGCCGATGACCCGGTGAACGACGCCAGCAAAACCTGGCCCGAGGGTCGCAAGGTGTTGAACGCCGGCACGTTGGTGCTGGAGAAAACACAGCCGCAACTGAGCGGTGAGTGCCGTGACATCAACTACGACCCACTGGTTTTACCGGCCGGGATTCAAGGTTCCGACGATCCATTGCTGGCCGCTCGCTCCGCCGGTTACGCCGATTCCTACCTGCGCCGCACCAGCGAAGTCAGCCAATTGCCCGCCGCCAAACAGGAGGCTCGCCCATGAGCAAGCAACCGACTCATTTCGCGCTGTTGGCGCGGCTGCTGCACTGGCTGATGGCGGTGATGATCATCGCGATGCTGTTTATGGGTGCCGGTATGGTCACCTCGGTCTCAGAACGGCATGAATGGCTGATCAATCTGCACAAGCCGTTGGGTATTGCGATTCTGGCGCTGGTGATTGTGCGTTTGTTGGTGCGTTTCTCGACCCGCCAGCCACCGCTGCCGGCGGATCTGCCTGACTGGCAAGTGCTGGCCGCCAAGGCTTCGCACGTCTTGTTGTATGCGTTGATGCTGGTGTTGCCGCTGCTCGGTTGGGCGATGATCAGCGCCTCGGGGGAGCCGGTGATGCTCAGCAGTTCGTTGCTGTTGCCGTCGATTGTGCCGGCCGATGCGCAGGTGTTTGCGTTTCTGCGCAAAGCCCATGGGTATCTGGCATATCTGTTGTTTCTGACCGTGCTGCTGCACCTGGCGGCGGCGTTGTTCCATGGCTGGGTGCGCCGCGACGAGGTCCTCGACAGTATGTTGCGTGGGCGAGATCGCAGTTAGCCCGCTTGGGTGGCGCATCGTTCAGGTGCGCCGCTTTTCAGGGTCAGCCACCAATAGCCCAGCGCGACCGCGTTGATGCCTGCACCCAGCAGGCACACGCCAGTCCAGCCGGCCCACGCATACATGGCGGTCGATCCGATTGAGCCCAACGCGCTGCCGATCGAATAAAACAGCATGTAACCGGCAGTAAGGCGGCTTTGCGCTTCGGGGCGCACGCTGTAGATCATGCTCTGGCTGGTGACGTGCACGGCTTGCAGGCCTAGATCCAAAGTAATCACTCCAAGCAGCAACGCCCACAGCGAGGATTGGGTGAGGGCGATCGGCAGCCACGAGCCGAGCATCAACAGCAGCGAAAGCCCGCTGACCCATTGGCCCAAGCCTCGGTCGGCCAGGTGTCCGGCGCGCGCGGCGGCCAGTGCGCCTGCTGCACCGGCGAGTCCGAATAATCCGATTTCGCTGTGGGAAAGCGACAGCGGTGGGGCGGCCAGTGGCAGTACCATCGGCGTCCACAACACCATGGCGCTGGCGAAGGTCAACAACGCGAGCAGTGCGCGTTGGCGCAGAACCGGCTCTTCCTTGAACAGGCTGAATACCGAGACGATCAGTGCGCTGTAACTTGTCGCGAGTTGCGGCGCTTCTGCTTTGGGCAGCACGCGAAACAGCAGCAAAGCCATCACCAATGTCAGTCCCGCCGACAGCCAATAGATGGCTCGCCATCCGGCCAGATCCGCCATAGCTCCGGCGACCGTGCGTGCCAGCAGGATGCCGACAACGATGCCACTGGTAACGACGCCGACTACGCGACCGCGATGTGCCGGATCTGTCAGTGTCGCCGCGTAAGCCACCAAGACTTGAGTCACCACCGCGAGCAAACCGGTCAGCGTCATGCCAAGCAATAGCCAAAGAGTGGTGGGGGCCAGCGCGATAATCAATAACGCCGCCGCTGACAACAGCGTTTGCGTGACGATCAACCGTCGTCGATTCAGCAAGTCACCGAGCGGCACGAGCAATACCAGCCCAACGCCGTAACCGATTTGAGTCAGTGTAATGACGATGCCGATGGAGGCCGGCGGCATGGCAAACGCCTCGGCCATGGCATCCAGCAGCGGCTGTGCGTAATACACGTTGCCCACGGCCAAGCCGCAGGCCACGGCGAAAAGCAGCACGACACTGCTATTGAGTGATTGAGATTTCATACCCGGATTCCCTTTTGGGTTGCAAATTAAAACCAGAATGACGGTAAGTATTCTGGTTTTAATTTGCAACCTCATTTGTGGCGTCCATGGACAGCACAAAGCAAAAGATCGCAGACAAGCTGCGATCTTTTGGTAACGCGGGGAGGTATCAGCGCAGGGTATCGACCATGTCGGCGATGGTGGTCAGCACGTCTTTGCCCAACTGTTTCGAGCGTTTACCCGACCAGCCGGTTTCCGGATTCGGTGCGTCGTCGTGATCCTTGAAAGGCATCTCCAGCGTCAGAGACAGGCAGTCGTACTTCTGACCGACGCTGTTGCACGCCAGGGTCATGTTGGCCTGGCCCGGTTCGTCGCGGGTGTAGCCGTACTTGGTCTGGAAGTCTTTGGTGGTGTGCTTGAGGTGGCTGCGGAAGTGTTCTTCGAGCTTCTCGATCCGCGGCGTGTACCCCGGATTGCCTTCACAACCGGCGGTGAACACATGGGGGATTTCTTCATCGCCGTGTACGTCGAGGAACAGATCGACGCCATACTTTTCCATCTGCTGCTGTACGAAAAGTACTTCTGGGCTGACTTCCTGACTGGCGTTCTGCCAGGCACGGTTCAAGTCCTGGCCCATCGCGTTAGTCCGCAGGTGGCCATGGAAGGCGCCGTCCGGGTTCATGTTCGGCACCAGATACAGATCGGCACTGGCCAGCAATTTGTTCAGCACCGGGTCGTCGTGTCTTTCCAGGCGTTCGATGACACCTTCCATGAACCATTCGGCCATGTGCTCGCCGGGATGTTGCTGGGCGATGATCCAGATTTTGCGCTGACCTTCGCCACCGCTGCCTTTGCGCAGCAGTTGAATATCGCGACCCTCGACGCTTTTTCCGGTGGCGAGTAACTCGGTGCCGGCCTTGGTCAGTGCCTGCTCGATCAGCCAGTCATGACGGCCACGGCTGTACGGTTCGAAATAGGCGAACCAGGCGTGGGGTTGAGTGGCTTCAAGGGAGAAACGCAGGCAGTCGCCTTCGAAAATCGTCGGTACGCGGAACCAGTTGACGTGGTCGTATGAAGCGACGGCCTGGTAACCGGTCCAGGCTTTGTTATACGAAGACTGGCTGGCGTTGTTCAGGCGAAACCAGTGTTCCTGGCCGACGTGCAGGCCGCTCGCCTTGAAATGGAACCACTGGAAATGCGCGCTGCGGGTGTCTGGGCGGATGGCCAGAACCGGGTTGAGCGGATTGCTGATGTCGATGACTTGAATGTTGCCACTGTCGAAGTTGGCGCTGATGTCGAACGAAGATTTGGCCACGGTCATAATCGGTTCCTGAGTATGATTTTTATGGCCGTTACTTTACACGCAAGACAGCGGTGAAACCGAAGGGAATTGCGGATGTTGGCGGGGGGCGTCCTCCATGACGCGGACGCAGCTTAGAGGCTATGCGATTGATTCTCAAGTGCTAATTGTCATTAGTTTGACCCAATGTGGCCGGGCTTCGCTTGCCAACCGATATTCTTTTGATATTATCCGCGCCATCGAATTTGCAGTACCTGAAGACTTCATTAGCCTGAAGCCATAAGCCCGAAAAACGGGCAAAAAAAGACCCGGCAAAAAGCCGGGTCAAAAACCGTGATTAGCCTGATGAGGAGATAGTCCAGAAGACCGACCTAAGGTCTCTGGCCCATCGACTGATCTCGCGACCAGTTGCTTGCAATAATAATCATTATCATTTGCAAGTCAAATGTTTTTATCTGCGCGATTGGAAAACTCTTTCCTGTCCGTCCGAATTCCTGCCCCTCATACTTCAGCGCCATCGATCGAATGGTCGACCATCGCCCGCGCCATATCCACCATGTGCACCACCGAAAAAGCCAGATCGCGACTCGCGCCATGCAGGTTTTCTGCTGCCTTGAAGGCAGTGGCGGCCGCGCAGCGCAATAGATCGGAAGCGTGCACCAGTGCTTCTTCGCCGCTGAGGTGGCGTCTGACATTGAAAAAGCGTTCATCCACCTCGGGTTCTGACACAGCTGGTTTCAAGTAATAATCCAGGGCTCGCTGCGCCGCCGCGTTGCCTTGTGGCGAGGTGAAGGTGGTGTCCATTTGCAGATCGGGTAAGTCTTTGCTGCTGATATTCATGATGAAGAGCCACTCCTTGTTCGATTGGAAATCCGTGTCTTCAGGATAGTACGGTATGTAGTTGTGACTGGAATTTAAATACTACAATATGTGTTTTGCCGGCCGAAGGCGTCCGCGTAAGGTGCCGCACATGGATAAATGGATTGAGTTGGTCAAGGCCAAGATGAGTGAACTCAAAATCACTCAAACAGAGCTCGGAGAGCGCGTCGGTATGTCCCAGGGCGGGATCGGCCATTGGCTGAACAAACGCCGGGAACCGGGCATCACTGAAATGAACCGCGTGCTGCAGGCGCTGGGTATGGACTTCCTTGAAGTGGTGCTGGTGATCCGCGAGCCACAGGACGCGCCGGACGATGACATGCCACTGGCGCAAAAGTACAACCCTTACTTCCGATACCCGGTCAGCGACTGGCGCGCATCGTGCGAGGTGCGTGAGAGCGGTTCGGCAGTCTATGTGCCGACAACTGATAAACAGCGCTTCGAACTGACGGATTACCACGCCAGAGGTGCTGCGTTCTGGCTGGCGGTGGCTGGGGATTCGATGACCGCACCCAGTGGCCCGAGTATTGCCGAAGGCACGCTGATCCTAGTGGATCCGGAGGTGGAAGCTGTGCCCGGCAAGCTGGTGATTGCCCAGTGGCAGGGCAGTGAAGAAGCGATATTTCGCAAGTTCGACGAAGAGGGCGGCCAGCGTTACCTGGTGCCGCTTAATCCGACCTGGCCGAAGGCCCTGTTCACCGATGAGTGTCGAATCATCGGTGTTGTGGTTCAGGCAACGGCGCGATTCTAGTCAGATCGATCCTCGCCAGGCGTAGGATCGATCCTCCACTCACACCTCTTCCAGTTCGACCAAAGCGCTGCCTTCGCCGACCATTTCACCTTCCTGGCAATACAGCGCCTTGATCACTCCCGCATGCGGCGCACGGATGCTGTGCTCCATCTTCATCGCTTCCAGCACTACCAGTTGCGCACCTGCTTCGACCGATTGGCCTGCTTCCACCAGAACTCGCACGATGCTGCCGTTCATTGGCGCAGTCAGCCCCCCTTGATGACTATGGCTGGCGTCGACGGCGCTGATCGGGTCGTACGTTTGGATACGGCGCAACTCGCCTTCCCATTGCAGATACAGCGAATCGCCCTGGCGGATCGCGCGCAAGGTACGACGTACACCGTCGTGCTCGATAACCAGTGCTTCACCACTCAATTTCGCGTTGCCACCTGCATCCAGTGTCAGCGCCCGATCCTGGCCTTCGCAACTTAAATGCAGGGTGATCTCCTGCGGCAGACCTGCACGCAAACCGCTGTTTGCAGTCCACGGCGAACTCGGATCATCCGCCCGAGCAATACTCGGCAGGCTCTGCGCAAACGCCTGCGCCGCGACGTTCCAGAACGCATCACTCAACTCACCCGGAGCCGGCAACAGTTGCTCCTGATAACGCGGAATAAACCCGGTATCCAGTTCCGCCGCGGCAAACGCCGAATGAGCGATGATCCGCCGCAGGAAATTGATATTGGTCTTCAATCCGCCAATCGCAAACTCATCGAGCATGCTCAGCAAACGCAATCGCGCTTGTTCTCGATCCTCGCCCCAGGCGATCAGCTTGCCGAGCATCGGGTCATAGAACGGCGAAATCTCATCACCTTCCTCAACGCCGCTATCCACTCGACGTCCCGGTCCTTCAGCCGATTCACGATACAAATCCAGACGCCCGGCGGCCGGCAGGAAATCATTCGAAGGGTCCTCGGCATACAACCGCACTTCGATCGCATGCCCATTCAAAGGCACCTGATCCTGATTGATTGGCAGCGCTTCGCCACGAGCGACACGGATCTGCCACGCCACCAGATCCAGACCGGTGATAGCCTCGGTGACCGGGTGCTCAACCTGCAGCCGCGTGTTCATCTCCATAAAGAAGAATTCGCCGCGAGAATCCAGCAGGAATTCCACGGTGCCCGCGCCAACATAGCCGATGGCCTTCGCCGAACGCACCGCTGCCTCACCCATTGCACGCCGCAGTTCCGGCGTCAGGCCCGGTGCCGGGGCTTCTTCGACGACTTTCTGGTGGCGCCGCTGAATCGAACAGTCACGCTCGTTGAGGTACAGGCAATTGCCATGCTGGTCGGCAAACACCTGGATCTCCACGTGACGCGGTTTTAGCAGGTATTTCTCCACCAGCATCCGCGAATCGCCGAACGACGACTGCGCCTCACGCTGAGCAGAGGCGAGGGCTTCGGCCAATTGGCTCACGTCCTCAACCACTTTCATGCCTTTGCCGCCACCGCCAGCCGTGGCCTTGAGCAACACCGGATAGCCGATGCGTTCGCAGGCATCGCGGAACGTGTCGAGGTCCTGCGCTTCGCCGTGATAACCCGGTACCAGCGGCACGCCAGCGGTTTCCATCAGCGCCTTAGCGGCGGATTTGCTGCCCATCGCGTCGATGGCCGAAGCCGGTGGACCGAGGAAAATCAGGCCCGCCGCTTCGATAGCGCGAGCGAACCCGGCGTTCTCGGACAGAAAGCCATAACCCGGATGAATCGCCTGAGCGCCGCTGGCCTTGGCCGCTGCGATCAGTTTGTCGATTTGCAGATAACTGTCGGTTGCCTTGCTGCCTCCGAGATCAACACGAATATCCGCTTCACGGCTGTGCCGCGCTTCGCGGTCGGTGGCGCTGTGTACGGCGACAGTGGTCAGGCCAAGCGCTTTGGCGGTACGCATGACCCGGCAGGCGATTTCGCCGCGGTTGGCCACAAGCACGGTGGTGAGAACAGGTGCGCTCATCAACGCGGCTCCTTGGTAGAGGTTGCGGCTAGCCAGTTCGGTTGACGCTTTTGCAGAAACGCGCGCAAACCTTCCTGGCCTTCGGGGCTGACGCGGATACGGGCGATGGCGTTTTCGGTGTAGCGGCGCAGCGCCGGGGTCAGCGCTCCGTTCCCTACTTCACGCAGCAAGTCTTTGCTCGCGCGCATGGCGGCGGGGCTGTTGAGCAGCAGGTTGTCGATCCACTGCTCGACGCGTTGATCAATTTCAACTGCCGGATAGCTCTCGGACAACAAGCCGATTTCCCGCGCCCGTTGACCGCCAAAACGTTCGGCCGTCAGCGCGTAACGACGTGCCGCGCGCTCGCCAATGGCCTGCACCACAAACGGGCTGATCACCGCGGGTGCCAGACCGATACGCACTTCCGACAGGCAGAACTGCGCGTCATCGGCGCCAATCGCCATGTCGCAGCAACTGATCAACCCCAGCGCGCCGCCGAACGCCGCGCCTTGCACCACGGCCAAGGTCGGGATTTTCAGCTTGGCGAGGTTGTACATCAGCTCCGCCAGCTCGCGAGCGTCGTCGAGGTTGGTGTGGTAGTCGAGTTCAGCCGATTGCTGCATCCAGGCGAGGTCGGCGCCGGCGCTGAAGTGTTTGCCACGTCCGCGCAACAGCAGGAAACGCAGGCTGGCATCGCTGGCAACCTTGTCGAGGGCGAGGATCAGTTCGCGGATCATTTCGGCGTTGAAGGCGTTGTTCTTTTCTGCGCGGTTGAGCCACAGGGTGGCGAAACCTCGTGGATCGCTTTGCAATTCGAGGGTGTTGAAATCGCTCATGAGATTCTCCCGATCACATCCGGAACACGCCGAAGCGGCTCGATTCGATAGGCGCGTTCAGCGACGCGGACAAGGCCAGGGCCAGCACATCGCGGGTCTGCGCCGGGTCGATGACGCCGTCATCCCACAGCCGCGCGCTGGAATAGTAGGGGTGACCCTGCTCTTCGTACTGGTCGAGGATCGGTTGCTTGATCTCGGCTTCCTGCTCGGCACTGAACGCCTGGCCGCTGCGCTCAGCCTGTTCGCGCTTGACCTGCACCAGTACGCCGGCGGCCTGTTCGGCACCCATCACGCCAATGCGCGCGTTCGGCCACATCCACAGGAAACGCGGATCGTAGGCGCGACCGCACATACCGTAGTTACCGGCGCCGAAGCTGCCGCCGATGATCACGGTGAATTTCGGCACCTTGGCGCACGCCACCGCTGTCACCAGTTTTGCGCCGTGCTTGGCGATGCCGCCGGCCTCGTATTTTTGGCCGACCATGAAGCCGGTGATGTTCTGCAAAAACAGTAGCGGGATGCCGCGCTGGCAGGCCAGTTCGATGAAGTGCGCGCCTTTCTGCGCGGCTTCGGCGAAGAGGATGCCGTTGTTCGCCAGAATCGCGATCGGGTAACCGTGCAGGTGAGCGAAGCCGCAGACCAGCGTGGTGCCGAACAGTGCTTTGAATTCATCGAACACCGATCCGTCGACCAGTCGCGCAATCACTTCGCGCACATCGAACGGCTGCTTGGCGTCGGCCGACACCACGCCGTACAACTCATCGCTGCTGTAGAGCGGAGCAATCGGTGCACGCTGTTGCACTTCACCTAGTTTGCGCCAGTTGAGGTTGGCGACACTGCGGCGGGCGAGGGCGAGGGCGTGTTCGTCGCTCTCGGCGTAATGGTCAGCGACTCCGGAAATCTTGCAGTGCACGTCGGCCCCGCCCAGTTCCTCGGCGCTGACCACTTCACCGGTCGCGGCTTTCACCAGCGGCGGGCCGGCGAGAAAAATCGTTGCCTGATTGCGCACCATGATCGCTTCGTCGGCCATCGCCGGCACATAAGCGCCGCCCGCGGTGCACGAGCCCATAACCACGGCGATTTGCGGAATGCCCATCGCACTCATGTTGGCCTGATTGAAGAAGATCCGCCCGAAGTGCTCGCGATCCGGAAACACTTCGTCCTGACGCGGAAGGTTGGCGCCGCCCGAGTCCACCAGATAGATGCACGGCAGACGATTCTGTTGAGCGATGGTCTGCGCGCGCAGGTGCTTTTTCACGGTCAACGGGTAGTACGAACCACCTTTCACGGTCGCGTCGTTGGCGACGATCATGCATTCGACGCCTTCCACACGGCCGATCCCGGCAATCACCCCGGCGGCCGGCACGTCTTCACCGTAAACGGCGTGGGCAGCCAATTGGCTGATTTCCAGAAACGGCGAGCCCGGATCGAGCAAGCGGTTGATGCGCTCACGCGGCAGCAGTTTACCCCGCGAGGTGTGACGTTCCTGAGCTTTCGCGCCACCACCCTGGGCCACTTGGGCGAGCAGGGTGTGCAGGGCGTCGACCTGTTTGAGCATTGCCGCGCTGTTGGCGGCGAACTCCGCTGAACGCGGGTTGAGCTGAGTGTGCAAGGTTGCCATGGTCAGCTCCGTTTAGCGGGTTTCGTTGAACAGTTCGCGACCGATCAGCATGCGACGGATCTCACTGGTGCCGGCGCCGATTTCGTACAGCTTGGCGTCACGCAGCAAGCGGCCCGCAGGGAATTCGTTGATGTAACCGTTACCGCCGAGAATCTGGATTGCGTCGAGGGCCATTTGCGTGGCGCGTTCGGCGGTGTAGAGGATCACGCCGGCGGCGTCCTTGCGGGTGGTCTCGCCACGTTCGCAGGCCTGGGCCACGGCGTAGAGATAGGCGCGGCTGGCGTTGAGTTGGGTGTACATGTCGGCGACCTTGCCCTGGATCAGCTGGAATTCGCCGATGCTCTGGCCAAACTGCTTGCGGTCGTGGATGTACGGCACGATCAGGTCCATGCACGATTGCATGATTCCGGTCGGGCCGCCGGACAGCACGACGCGCTCGTAGTCGAGGCCGCTCATCAGCACTTTCACGCCGCCGTTGAGCACGCCGAGGATGTTCTCTTCCGGCACTTCGACGTCATCGAAGAACAGCTCGCAGGTGTTGGAGCCGCGCATGCCGAGCTTGTCGAACTTATTGCTGCGGCTGAAGCCTTTCCAGTCGCGCTCGACGATGAACGCGGTGATGCCGTGGGGGCCTTTTTCCAGATCGGTTTTGGCGTAGATCACGTAGGTGTTGGCGTCCGGACCGTTGGTGATCCAGGTCTTGCTGCCGTTGAGGACGAAGCGGTCGCCGCGTTTGTCGGCGCGCAGTTTCATCGAGACCACGTCGGAACCGGCATTAGGCTCGCTCATGGCCAGCGCCCCGACGTGCTCGCCGCTAATCAGCTTCGGCAGATATTTGGATTTCTGTTCGTGATTGCCGTTGCGGTTGATCTGGTTGACGCAGAGGTTGGAGTGAGCGCCGTAGGACAGTGCCACGGACGCCGAGCCACGGCTGATTTCTTCCATCGCCACCACGTGCGCCAGATAACCCAAACCAGCGCCGCCGTACTCTTCCGGCACGGTGATGCCGAGCAGGCCCATGTCACCGAACTTGCGCCACATGTCGGCGGGGAACAGGTTGTCGCTGTCGATCTGCGCCGCGCGCGGTGCGATCTCTTTAGCGACAAAGGACTGAACCTGATCGCGCAGCATGTCGATGGTTTCACCGAGGGCGAAGTTCAGGGATGGGTAGCTCATGGGTCACCTTTTGGCTTTTTTGTAGGGTGGGGAGGGCGGTCGTGCAGCTCTCACCTTTACGTTAACGTAAGCCTGTGAGGAATGGCTGTCAATCACCCTTTACGTTAACGTCAACTTGAGCGAGAGTAGGGGCAGTTCAAGATTGCTAAACCCACTAATAAAGACAATAGGGGTCGTCATGGATCAACCCAGTGCAAACCCGCAGCGCAGCTATACCCGTGGTTCCCAGGACAAAACTTTGCTGGCGATGACCATCGGGCAGAAGTTCGACCAGACCGTCGCGCAATACCCGGATGGCGAGGCGCTGGTGGTGCGGCATCAGCAGTTGCGCTACTCGTGGCGCCAACTGGCCGACGCGGTGGATCTGCATGCCAGAGCCCTGCTCGCATTGGGTTTACAGGCCGGTGACCGGCTCGGTATCTGGGCACCGAATTGCGCGCAGTGGTGTATCACGCAAGTGGCCACCGCGAAGATCGGCGTGATTCTGGTCAACATCAACCCGGCCTACCGCAGCTCTGAACTGGAGTACGTGCTCAAGCAATCCGGTTGCCAATGGCTGGTTTGCGCCAGCGCGTTCAAGTCCTCCAACTATCACGGCATGTTGCAAGGGCTGGTACCGGAACTGGCCGAGCAGTCCATCGGCCAGATGCGTAGCGAACTCCTGCCGGACCTGCGCGGGGTGATCAGTCTCGACACCCAGCCGCCGCCAGGTTTCCTGCCGTGGTCGCGACTGGCCGATCTAGCCGTCAGCATCTCCCCGCAACAATTGTGCGAACGCAGCGACAGCCTGCACTTCGATCAACCCGTCAACATTCAATACACCTCCGGCACCACCGGTTTCCCCAAGGGCGCGACCCTCAGTCACTACAACATCCTCAACAACGGTTACATGGTCGGCGAAAGCATCGGCCTGACCCCGCTTGATCGACTGGTGATCCCGGTGCCGCTGTATCACTGCTTCGGCATGGTCATGGGCAACCTCGGGTGCATCACCCACGGCAGCACGATGATTTATCCCAACGATGCCTTCGATCCGTTGCTGACCCTGCAAATTGTCGCCGAGGAAAAAGCCACCGGACTGTACGGCGTACCGACCATGTTCATTGCCATGCTCGATCAGCCGCAGCGTGCCGAATTCGACTTGTCGAGCCTGCGCACCGGGATCATGGCCGGCGCTACCTGCCCGATCGAAGTCATGCGCCGGGTTATCAGCGAGATGCACATGAGCGAAGTGCAGATCGCCTATGGCATGACCGAAACCAGTCCGGTTTCGCTCCAGACCGGCCCGACCGATGAACTGGAGTTGCGCGTGACCACGGTCGGCCGCACCCAGCCGCAACTGGAAAGCAAGATCATCGACGAGGCTGGCAACCTGGTTCCACGCGGCACCATCGGCGAGCTCTGCACCCGCGGTTACAGCGTGATGCTCGGCTACTGGAACAACCCGCAGGCCACCGCCGAGGCCATCGACGAGGCCGGATGGATGCACACCGGCGACTTGGCGAGCATGAATGACGAGGGTTACGTGAACATCGCCGGGCGTAACAAGGACATGATCATTCGCGGTGGCGAGAACATTTATCCGCGTGAGCTGGAAGAGTTTTTCTTCACCCATCCGGCGGTGGCGGACGTGCAGGTAATCGGCATTCCGTGTTCGCGTTACGGTGAGGAGATTGTTGCCTGGATCAAGTTTCACCCCGGTCACAGCGCTTCCGAGTTGGAGCTGCAAACCTGGTGCAAGGAGCGCATCGCACACTTCAAGACGCCGCGACACTTCAAGTTCGTCGAAGAGTTTCCGATGACGGTGACGGGCAAGATCCAGAAATTCAGGATGCGTGAGATCAGTATCGAGGAACTACGCGAAAAGCTCGCCTGACACAAAACCCCTGTAGGAGTGAGCCTGCTCGCGATAGCGGTGTACCAGTCAATATTTTCATCGACTGACACGACGCTATCGCGAGCAGGCTCACTGCTACAAGGGATATGCGGTGAAAACAGGAATCACAGAAAGCACAAAGGGGAGCCGAAGCTCCCCTTTAATTTTGTCGTCGCGTGCTCTTTTTTATTATTGAGGGGCGGTCTGTTGTTGTTTTTGGCAACCGTGGCCCTTTACCGCTGTTTTTGGCGACCCCCATCCGGGGTCAAGAGCAAACGTATTTTTTTGAGCGCTGATCTGCTTTCTCGTTAAACGATCCAACCGATTCGGGAGCTACCTGAAGGTAGTTTTATTGTTCTCTGCCCGGTTGCGGGTCACTCCTGAGAGCACCCTGAAAAGCACACCTTCTCCAAAAAAATCTGTTAGCTGCGTCTCTGCCGTGTTGTTTTTGTTATGTCAGAGTCGGTACGTCTTATTTTTATTGGTTTGCTGCTTTTTATTCTTGTTATGCCATAGAGATAGCAGAACGCGTGCCAACTTTTAAAAATCCTTATAAATCAATAGCTTGATCTTTTTGCGGGATTTTTAGCTTAGCCAGAACCAGACAATTTGTTTCCGTGTTACTCGCTTGCGACCACACTCCGGACGCCGCGGTAACACCATCTCCCTCACTGCGCGCCACGGGCCTTGGCCACGCGCGAACCGCTCGGGCGGCCGAGCACATGGCTGATTTGCTGACCCGCAGCAATCAAGGCGTCCAGGTCGATACCGGTCTCGATACCGAGGCCATTGAGCAGGTACACCACGTCTTCAGTAGCGACGTTACCGCTCGCGCCTTTGGCGTATGGGCAGCCGCCGAGTCCGGCGATAGAGCTGTCGAACACCGCAATCCCCTCGAGCAGACTGGCGTAGACGTTGGCCATGGCCTGGCCGTAAGTGTCGTGGAAATGTCCGGCGAGTTTCTCCCGCGGTACTTGTGCCGACACCACTTCGAACAAGCGACGGGTCGCGCCTGCGGTGCCCGTGCCGATGGTGTCGCCCAGCGAGACTTCATAGCAGCCCATCGCGTACAACTCACGCGCGACCATCGCCACTTGCTCCGGCGCGACCGTGCCTTCATATGGGCAGCCGAGCACGCAGGAAACGTAACCGCGTACGGTAACGCCGTGCTGTTTCGCCGCTTCCATGATCGGCGCAAACCGCGCCAGGCTCTCGCTGATCGAACAATTAATGTTGCGCTGCGAGAACGCCTCGGAGGCAGCGGCGAACACCGCGACTTCCTTGACCCCGGCGGCAATGGCGTCTTCAAACCCACGCAGATTCGGTGCCAATGCGCCGTAGGTCACGCCGGGTTTGCGCTGGATCTGCGCGAACACCTCGGCGGAACCGGCCATCTGCGGCACCCACTTCGGCGAGACGAAACTGCCGACTTCTATATAGCCAAGACCGGCGGCGCTCAAGGCGTCGACCAGTTGCACCTTGTCGGCGACGCTGATGGGTTGCGCTTCGTTTTGCAGGCCATCGCGCGGGCCGACTTCGATCAGGCGTACTTGGGAGGGGAGGGACATGGGCTGACCTGCTGATTTTCTTGAATACATGGAGAACCCTTGTAGGCGTGAGCCTGCTCGCGACAGAGCTGGATCAGTCAACATTTCTGTTGAATGTGAAATGGCAATCGCGAGCAGGCTCACTCCTACAGGGGGATTTGTGTGGATTGGTTAAATGGCCTGCTGGCTCTTGAGCGTCTGCTCCAACGCCTGCACGCAGCGCTCTTCGGCGGTGTCGAGTTCCAGCTTCATCTGTTCGATGTCGAGCAACTGCTGCTCAAGCTGTTCGCGCCGCTCGCTGATTTTCGCCAGCATGCTGTTGAGCTGTTTGGTGTTACCGCTGGACGGGTCGTAGAGTTCGATCAGTTCGCGGCATTCGGCCAGCGAGAAACCGATGCGCTTGCCGCGCAGGATCAGCTTCAGGCTGACCTTGTCGCGGGGCGAATAGATGCGTTCCTGGCCGCGACGCTCAGGGCTGAGCAGGCCTTGCTCTTCATAAAAGCGAATTGCCCGGGTGGTGATGTCCAGCTCGCGGGCAAGGTCGGAAATGCTATAGGTCTGGCTGCTCATGAAAGCGCTCGAAAAAAGGTCTTGGCGCTAAGCTAATGGCGAGTTGACGTTTACGTCAAGCATGAAAAAGACCGCAGCCTTCGGCGGCTATTAAAGGATGAGCGCATTCCAAATGCAGGCGCTGCCGAAGGCTGCGATCTTTTGATCTGCGTTCAGACTGCCTGCTTATCCAGCTTCTTCTCATGCGCCGTCACCTGTTGGCACAACTCGATCATCTGCTCGCGCATCCAGCGATTCGCCGGGTCCTGGTCGGTGCTTTCATGCCAATACAAATGAGTCTCCACCGGCGGCACATCATTGACCGGCAGATTAAACGCATGCAGTTCATGCCGCCGGGCAAACCGCTCCGGCACGGTCATGACCATGTCGGTCTGCTGCATCACCTGGGACGCCATCAGGTAATGCTGCGAGCGCAGGGCGATCTTGCGTTGAATGCCCATTTTGCCCAGCGCCAGATCGACATAACCCAGACCACTGCGGCGGCTGGAAATGTGGATATGGGTCAGCGACAGATAGTCATCGAGGGAAAGCTTTTCCTTGCCTGCCATCGGATGGCCCTTGCGCATGGCACACACGTAACGGTCTTCCATCAACTTGACGTGGCGCACCTGCGGGTCGGTGTTGAGCGGCGCGTCCACGGCAAAATCCAGACGCCCGGCCGCCAGTTCCTTGGTGGTCTCCCGGCGTTTGGACAGGAAGCTTTCGATGATCACTGTTGGCGCCAGACGGCGCAGGCGTTGGAACAGCGGCGGCAAAATCACTGCTTCGGTCAGGTCGGTCATGCTGATGCGGTAGGTCTTGACCGCTTGCGCCGGGTTGAAGATACGGCTTTCCTGAACCGACACCCGCAACAGCGACAGTGCGTTGCGTACCGGGCCGATGATGTTCTGCGCCATCGGCGTCGGCACCATGCCCTGAGCGGTACGGACAAAGAGCGGGTCGTTGAAGGTTTCGCGCAACCGCGCCAATGCGTTGGACACCGCCGGCTGAGTGATACCGACAATCTGCCCGGCGCGCGTCAGGTTGGCTTCGGTGTAGATCGCGTCAAAGACGATGAAAAGGTTGAGGTCGACCTTGCTCAGATTCATAACGCGGCTTCTCTTGTTTTTAAGGGCTGACGATCACTGGATCATATATCGGTGATGAATGTTTATACACGCCGAGAATAGGCTAGGTAAATTATCAGCGCTGTTCTAGCATCGATTGCATGACTTAAACAACCTGTGCTCAAGAACTGCCTTAACCATCGGGAGCTGCTCATGGATTTCGCTTATTCGCCCAAGGTGCAAGAACTGCGTGAGCGCGTGACCGCGTTCATGGACACTTACGTTTACCCGGCCGAAGCCGTATTCGAACGCCAGGTTGCCGAGGGCGACCGCTGGCAGCCGACAGCGATCATGGAAGAGCTCAAAGCCAAGGCCAAGGCCGAAGGTCTGTGGAACCTGTTTCTGCCTGAATCGGAACTCGGCGCCGGCCTGACCAACCTCGAATATGCACCGCTGGCAGAAATCATGGGCCGCTCCTTGCTGGGACCAGAGCCGTTCAACTGCTCGGCACCGGACACCGGCAACATGGAAGTCTTGGTGCGTTACGCCAACGAAGAACAGAAACAACGCTGGCTCGAACCGCTGCTGCGCGGCGAGATCCGTTCGGCATTCGCCATGACCGAACCGGATGTGGCTTCTTCCGACGCTACCAACATGGCCGCCCGCGCGGTGCGCGATGGTAACGAGTGGGTGATCAACGGCAAGAAGTGGTGGACCTCAGGCGCCTGCGATCCGCGCTGCAAGATCCTGATCTTCATGGGCCTGAGCGACCCCGATGCACCGCGTCACGCCCAGCACTCGATGATCCTCGTGCCGGTCGATACCCCCGGCGTGAAAATCGTCCGTCCGCTGCCGGTATTCGGTTACGACGATGCGCCGCACGGTCACGCCGAAGTGCTGTTCGACAACGTGCGGGTGCCGTACGAAAACGTTCTGCTCGGTGAAGGACGCGGCTTCGAAATCGCTCAGGGTCGCCTTGGCCCGGGCCGGATTCACCACTGCATGCGTTCGATCGGCATGGCCGAGCGTGCGCTGGAGTTGATGTGCAAACGCTCGGTGAGCCGCACTGCATTTGGCAAACCGCTGGCACGTTTGGGTGGCAACATCGACAAGATCGCCGACTCGCGGATGGAAATCGACATGGCGCGTCTGCTGACGCTGAAAGCGGCGTACATGATGGACACCGTCGGCAACAAAGTGGCCAAGAGTGAGATTGCGCAGATCAAAGTCGTCGCACCCAACGTTGCGCTGCGCGTGATCGACCGGGCGATCCAGATCCATGGCGGGGCAGGGGTTTCCAACGATTTCCCGCTGGCCTACATGTATGCCATGCAACGTACCCTGCGCCTGGCCGACGGCCCGGACGAAGTGCACCGCGCGGCAATCGGCAAGTTCGAGATCGGCAAATATGTGCCGAAGGAAATGCTGCGTAGCGAGCGCTGATCCAGCACCGCGTTATTGTTCATCGCAAGCAGGCTCACTCCTACAATTGATCGGGTTCACTCAGGACCAATGTAGGAGTGAGCCTGCTCGCGATGGCGCCAGTACCACCCACCAATTCAATACACCCAAACCTCAACCCGCCGATTCTTGATCCGTCCCTCATCGGCACTGTTCGCCGCCACTGGCATTTGCGCGCCGAACCCGCGTACCTCACGCAACACCACACCGTTCTTCACCAATTCCCGCCGTACCGCCATCGCCCGCAGCTTCGATAGCAAGTCCGCGCGCGCCGGGTCGTCCTTTGCATCACCAAACCCAATCAGCGTCACCGTGCGATCCGTCTTGTTTTGACGCTTTATATAGTCGAGCACCCGGGCCAGATCCTGCCGCGCCTTGTTATCCAGGTTCGCGCTGCCTTCCTCGAAACGGAAGTTCACTGTCAGACGCTGGGCGTGACGGCTGAGTGATTGGTAACCCTCGGGCATCAGTGCATTCGGTGCGACCGTCATGGCCTGAACGGTCTGGCTGATGAACCCGTTGGCCGCCACAATCGCCTGGCCCTGACGACTTTGCGCGAACGCCGCCAATGCTTTCGCCCAGGGATTCTTGCTATTGGGCGGCGTATAGAAGAACAACCGGCGGGACAAGGGATAGTCCTCGGTGGCGATCAGGCTGCTCAGCGGCAACATCGATTGCGAAGCCCCATCGGCAATCGCCACCGTTTTCGCTTGGCGCACATAAGGCAAACCGATAAAACCGATGCCTTGCGGATCGGTGCTGACGGCGTCGGACAATTGCTCGCTGGATTCAAACCTTTTCGCAACGCTACTCAGATTTTTCCCACGACGACTCAGGACCAATTCCTTAAACGTGTCGTAGGTGCCGGACTGATCATCGCGTGCATACAAATGAATCGCCCCGCCACGGCCGCCGAGGTCTTCCCAGGTTTTCACCTCGCCACTGAAGATCCGTGCCAGTTGTTCGGTGTCCAGCTGCTGCAGCGGATTGTCGGGGTGAAGGATGATCGCCAGCCCATCGATGGCGATGACTTGCTCGGCAGCGGGGCCTTTCAGGTCACCGAGCGATTGCAGGCTGAGCAGTTCGCCGTCCTTGATCGGACGGGAGGAGGCGGCAAGGTCGGCGCTGGCGTTTTTTAACGCGGTGAACCCGGTGCTGGAGCCGTGGGCGGCGATTTCCACGGCGACGCGTTTGCCTTGGGTAGTCAGGCCGACGATCCGCAGTTCGTTGGCGCTGTCCGGCGTTTCGCGGTGGATCTTGAGCAACCCTTGTTCTTGCAACAGACCTTCGATCAGCGCCGGGCCAAGTTCGGCACCGATGGTGTTCGAACCCTGAATGCGCAGGGCCGGGCCGTTTTCAGGGATGGGCAGGGCAGCGGCAGAGACCGTCAGCCATCCACTCAATAGAAAAACGCACAGAACACGCAGGGTCATGCCGGCACCGATTGAAGCCAAGGGGATTGCCGGGGAGATTAAGTCAGGCGCATGACCAAAAGATTACAGATCAAGAGATCGCAGCCTGCGGCAGCTCCTACAGGGGAACGCGTTTCAAATGCAGGAGCTGCCGAAGGCTGCGATCTTTTGCTTTTTAGCTCAATTCAAGCCAGATCGGCGCATGGTCCGACGGTTTTTCCATGCCGCGCAGTTCATAGTCGACGCCCGCATCTTTCACCCGCGGCAGCAAACCGTGGGAGGCCAGAATCACGTCAATTCGCAGCCCACGCTTTGGCTCGTCTTCAAAGCCACGGCTGCGATAGTCGAACCAGCTGAACATGTCGGTCACGTCGGGGTTGAGGTGGCGGTAGCTGTCGGTCAGGCCCCAGTTTTTCAGGCGGGCCATCCACTCGCGCTCTTCCGGCAGGAAGCTGCATTTGCCGGTTTTCAGCCAGCGCTTCATGTTGTCCGGGCCGATGCCGATGTCGCAGTCTTCCGGGGAAATGTTCACATCGCCCATCACCACCAGCGGCTGTTCATTGTGGAACTGGCTTTCCAGCAAGGCTTGCAGATCGCTGTAAAAGCGCTGTTTGGCGGGGAATTTGGTTGGATGGTCGCGGCTTTCGCCCTGTGGGAAATAGCCGTTCATGATCGTCACCGGCACGCCGTTGGCGTCGGCGAAAGTGCCCCAGATGAAGCGGCGCTGAGCGTCTTCTTCATCAGTGGCGAAACCTTTGTGAATCGCGATCGGTTCCTGACGAGAGAGCAGGGCGACGCCGTAGTGACCTTTCTGGCCGTGGAAATACACGTGATAGCCCAGCGCACGTACTTCTTCCAGCGGGAACTGGTCGTCGTGGACCTTGGTTTCCTGCAGGCCGATGACGTCCGGCTGGTGTTTTTCGATCAGCGCTGCCAGCTGATGCGGACGGGCGCGCAGTCCGTTGATGTTGAAGGAAACAATCTTCATGGTCGGCAGTCCTGGCAAAAGGGCGATGCTAGCTGACATGTGGGATGGGGGCCAGTGTGGGGTAAGCAGATTCACTCAGCTCTGTCAGATTTATGCTGCATGTACTGGCGCTATCGCTGGCAAGTCAGCTACCACAGGGATCTCCAGCGAACACAAATTTTGTGAACACCCGAGAAACCTGTGGGAGCCGGCTTGCCAGCGATGGCGTTCGTTCAGTCGATGAAGATCCCGCTTTGGTCTATACCTGTGGGGAACTGTGCCAACGGCAAAAGGTTCGTACCAACAAGAGCGCAGTCATTTGAGCCGCGCCCCGGGGAGAATCATCGTCATGCCTGAAACCCAGACTGCCATCGCCGACATTCATATGCTCGACCGCGGCTACTCGCGCGAAGCACGATCCCTGCTGTATCAGGCCTACCGCCACGAGCCGACTTTCGGCTACCTGTTCGAAGCCGAGCGTCCCGGCTACGAGCAGCGGGTGCGGGCGACGGTGCGCGAATTGGTCAAGCAACATTTCCTGCAGGATCTGCCGGCCATCGGCCTGCTGGTCAACGACCGCCTGATCGGCATCGCGCTGATTGCGCCGCCTCAGCGCCGTTTGGGCATCACCGAGAGTTGGGCATGGCGCCTGCGCATGGTGCTCAGCACCGGTTTTCGCTGCACCCGTCGGTACCTGGAATATCACGATGCCGTGGCCGCCTGCGTGCCCAGCGATTCGGTGCACATGTTGCCGTTGCTGGGTGTTCATCCGCAGTTCCAGGGTAAGCACTTCGGCGAGCAACTGCTGACGGCCGTACACAACTGGTGTGCGGTGGATGAAACTTCGCAAGGCGTGGTGCTCGACACCGGCAATCCGCGCTACCTGGAATTCTATAAACGTCAGGGTTATCAGGAGATTGGCGAAGTTGCCGTCGGCCCCGTGCGCGAACACGTATTTTTTCACGCCAATCCGCAGGTGTTACAAACTGCAACAGCATAACAATCGAACTTCTTGGGAAATTTCCGCTTCTATTACGCTCCCAAGCCCGTGATAGCATTCGCGCCATGAAGTTTCCAGGAAGATTTACCAGTGGCGTGCTCATGCTGTTATCCAGCTGCACGGCGTTGGCGCAAAGTGAATTGGATGTGCGGATCAAACCGTCCAACGATGAACTCAAGGCCAATATAGAAGGCTATATCGGCAGCCTCGGTGACCGTGACGAAGACGCCTTGCTGCGCTTCAGTCGCGGTGCCGAAGAGCAGGCGCGCAAGGCGGCTCAGGCGTTGGGCTACTACCAGCCGCAGATCGACAGTGACGTCAAGGGCGGCGACACGCCGCGCCTGGTGCTGAACATCGATCCCGGCGAGCCGATTCGCCTGCGTAACGTGACCATCCGTGTCGACGGCCCGGCGGCCTCCCTCAAATCCTTTCGTGTACCGAAAAGCGACGCGCTCAAGTCCGGTGCGGTGCTCAACCATGGGCGTTATGAAGACGCCAAAAGACTTATTCAGAATCAGGCCTCGCGCTTCGGTTATTTCAGCGGCCATTTCACCAGCCAAAAACTCTTGGTCGACCCGCGTGCAGGCGTCGCCGATGTCGAATTGATCTACGAAAGCGGCCCGCGTTATGCGCTGGGCAAAGTCAGTTTCGAGGGTGATACGCCGTTCGACGAAGACCTTTTGCAACGCATGGTGCCGTTCAAGGAAGGCGAACCGTACGATTCCGAGCTGATCGCCGAACTCAACCGCGATCTGCAATCGAGCGGTTATTTCGAAGGTGTGCGCGTCGATGCCGCACCGACCGCAGCGCAGAACGACGTGATCCCGGTCGACGTCAAACTCGACACGCGCAAACCACGGACCATGGGCCTGGGCCTCGGTTATTCGACCGACGTCGGCCCGCGCATCAAAGCCAACTGGACGCGCCATTGGGTCAATCCGCAAGGCGACAGCTATGGCTGGGAGGCCGAACTGTCGGCGCCACGGCAGAACGTCGGCCTCTTCTACGACATTCCGCTCGACCCGCCCCTGACCGACAAACTGCGCTGGGCGGGCGGTTACCAATTCGAAAACATCGACGGTTCTGACACCCTGAGCAAGCTGCTGACCTTCGGCCCGGAATGGCACAGTAAATTACCGAGCGGCTGGCAACGGGTGATCTCGTTGAAATGGCAGCGTGAGGAATACGAACTTGGCGATGACTCGGGTTTGAGTACCTTGCTGATGCCCGGCGTCAGCTATTCGTACTTGAAAAGCGACAACCGCATCGACCCGCACAACGGCTATCGCCTGACCTTTGAAAGCAAAGTGGCGAAGGAAGGTCTCGGCTCGGACAACAACCTTTTATATGGCACGGCGTTGGTCAAAGGGTTGACCACGGTATTCGACAAGCACCGTCTGCTCGGCCGCGTGCAGGTCGGTGGCAGCGCCACCAACGGCTACAAATCGGTACCGCCGTCGCTGCGTTTCTTCGCCGGTGGCGACCAGAGCGTGCGCGGTTACGACTACCAGAGCCTGTCGCCGGAAAACTCCGATGGCGACCGCATCGGTGGTCGCTACATGGTCGCCGGCAGCGTCGAGTATCAGTATTCGATCGCCGAAAAGTGGCGGGTCGCGACTTTCGTCGATCAGGGCAACTCCTTCAACAAACTCGAACTGCCGAACCTCAAGACCGGGGTTGGTATTGGTGTGCGCTGGGTCTCGCCGGTGGGGCCGATCCGCCTCGACCTCGCCCACGCGCTGGACGACGATGGCGGCATCCGGCTGCACTTTTCCATGGGGCCTGAGCTGTGAAGCGTGGTTTGAAAATAACGGCATTGGCCCTGTTGGCGCTGGTGTTGTTGATTGTCTTGAGCATCGCTGCGGTGCTGGGTACGCAGGCTGGCAGCCGTTGGGTGCTGGGGCTGGTGCCGGGGTTGAGCGTGGAGAATTTCCAGGGTCGCTTCGGCGGGCAGTGGAGCGCCGATCACCTGTTGTGGCAGCAAGAAAGCAGCCGCGTCGAGTTGCAGAAACCAATCTTCGCCTGGTCGCCGCTGTGCCTGACGCGCATGACCCTGTGCATCGACCAGCTCAAGGCTGATCAGGTCATTCTGCAATTTCCACCGAGCGAAGAAACTACGCAAAGCGGCCCGATCAAACTGCCGGATCTGCAATTGCCGGTGGCCATCGAACTGGGCGACGTGCAGGTCGGCAGCCTGTTGTTTAACGGCAGCGAACAGCTCAAGGGCTTGCAACTGGCGGCGCACTGGACCGCTCAGGGCATGCAGATCGACAGCGTGAAATTGCAGCGCGACGACCTCAGCCTGAACCTGTCCGGCACACTCACGCCGACCGGCAACTGGCCGCTGAACATCGCCGGTGACCTGACATTGCCATCTCCGGGCACTGGGCCGTGGACACTGGCGTTGAAAGTCGACGGCGATCTGTTGAAAACCCTCAACCTGCACGCCGACAGCCGTGGCTACCTCGACGGCCAGTTGAGCGGCGAACTGCAACCGCTGGCCGAAAACCTGCCGGCCAAGGTGCGCATCACCTCCGAGGCATTCAAACCGAGCGCCGACCTGCCAGACACCCTGCAACTCAATCAACTGGTGTTGACCGGCGAAGGCGACCTGAAAAACGGTTACCAGCTCAACGGCAACGCCACACTGCCCGCCGACAAGGGGCCGGTAGCGCTGCTGCTCCAAGGCAAAGTCGATGCCAGTGGCGCACAGATTGCCGGCCTCGACCTGACGGCCAACGACAAGCAAAGCCTCAAACTCACCGGCAGTGTCGACTGGAGCAAAGGCCTCACGGCGCAAGCCAACATCAACTGGCAGGACTTCCCGTGGCACCGGCTCTATAACGAAATCGACGAACCGCAAGTCGCCTTACGTACCTTTACCGGCGAAGTCTCCTACACCGATGGTCAGTACATCGGTAACTTCGCCGCCGCGCTGGATGGCCCGGCGGGGGCGTTCAGCCTGAGCAGTCCGTTCAGTGGCAGTCTTAAACAGATCGCCTTGCCGCAACTGAAAATGGAAGCCGGGCAGGGCAAGGCCGAAGGGCATGTGAACGTGCAGTTCGCCGACGGCATCGCCTGGGATACGGCGCTGGATCTGTCGGCGCTCAACCCGGCGTACTGGGTCGCGGAGCTGCCAGGCACCTTGGCCGGGCCACTGAAAAGCAAAGGCGAAATGAAGAACGAGCGCCTGAGCCTCACCGCCGACCTCGATCTGAAAGGCAAACTGCGCGGCCAACCGACGATCCTGCAAGCCAAGGCTGACGGCGCGGGCGAGCAGTGGAACCTCAATGCCCTGCAAATCCGCCTCGGCGACAACAGCATCAGCGGCAAGGGCAGCCTGCAACAGAAACTCACCGGGCAGATCGACATCAAACTGGCGCGTCTGGCTCAGCTCTGGCCGCAACTGCGCGGGCAGATCAACGGCCAGGTCAACGTCGCCGGCACGCTGAAAGCGCCGCAAGGCAAACTCGGCCTGCAAGGTTCGCAACTGGCCTTTCAGGACAATCGCCTGCAAAGCCTCAACCTTGACGCCACGCTCGACAGTGCGCAACGGGCGAAGATTGATCTGAAGGGTTCCGGGATTCAGGCCGGCGACACCAATCTGGGTGTGTTAACCGCCAGCGCTCAGGGCGACATCAAGAACCAGAAACTCAACCTCGACCTGCTTGGGCCGAAACTGAAACTGGCGTTGGGCCTGGACGGCAATCTCGACAAGGGCAGCTGGCGCGGACGCCTGGCCAGCGGCGACATTCAGGCCGGTGGCCAGGATTGGAAACTGCAAAACCCGGCGAAACTCGAACGTCTGGCTGACGGCAAAATCAACTTCGGCGCGCATTGCTGGATGTCCGGCAATGCCAGCCTGTGCGGTGAAGATCAGCGCCTGATGCCGGAGCCGAAACTGCGCTACCACCTCAAGCAGTTCCCGATCGAAAGTCTGGCGCAATGGTTGCCCAAGGATTTCGCCTGGAAGGGCAGGCTCAATGCCGATCTGCAACTGGACCTGCCGGCGAGCGGCCCCAATGGTGTGGTCAGTATCGACGCCAGCGGCGGTACCTTGCGCATGAAGGAAAAGGATCAGTGGCTGGACTTCCCGTACCAGACCCTGAAACTCACCAGCAAACTGACGCCCAAACGCATCGACACCGACCTCAACTTTGTCGGCGGCAAACTCGGTGAACTGATGGTGCAGGCGCAGCTCAATCCGTTGCCGAAGAACAAACCGTTGAGCGGCTCGTTCCGTCTTTCCGGGCTGGATCTTTCGGTGGCGCGGCCGTTTGTGCCGATGGTCGAGAAGCTCACCGGACGCCTCAATGGCAGCGGGACGATTTCCGGTGGCCTGCTCGCACCGCTGGTCAACGGCACGGTGAAACTCAGTGACGGCGAAGTGTCGGGTGCCGAGTTGCCGATGGAGTTGCAGGACTTGCAACTGCAAGCGGTAATCGCCGGTGAATCGGTGCGTTTGGACGGCGGCTGGAAAAGCGGCAAGACCGGGCAGGGCAGCCTGAACGGCAACGTCGCCTGGGGTCAGGCGCTGGTGGTTGATCTCGCGTTGAAAGGTACGCAACTACCGGTCACCGTCGAGCCCTACGCCAAGCTCGAAGTGGCGCCGGATCTGAAAATTTCCATGGCCGGCGATGAGCTGAAGATCGCCGGCAAAGTGCAGGTGCCCAACGGTGAAATCACCGTGCGCGAATTGCCGCCCTCGACGGTGAAAGTCTCGGATGACACGATCATCGTCGGTGCGCAGACCGAAGAGGGCAAGGTGCCGCTGGCGATGAAAATGGACATCGACGTCATCGTCGGCCAGAACAAACTGAGCTTCGCCGGTTTCGGTCTGACCGCCAACCTGCAAGGTCAGGTGCACATCGGCGACAACATGGACACCCGCGGCGAGTTGTGGCTCAACGACGGCCGTTACCGCGCCTACGGCCAGCGCCTGACGGTGCGGCGTGCGCGTCTGCTGTTCGCCGGGCCCATCGACCAGCCATATCTGGACATCGAAGCGATTCGCCAGACCGACGACGTAATCGCCGGCATTCGCCTCAGTGGCAGTGCCGAGCAGCCAACTACGCAGATCTTCTCGGAACCGGCGATGAGCCAGGAACAGGCGCTGTCCTATCTGGTGCTGGGGCGTCCGCTGAGTACAAGCGGCGAAGACAACAACATGCTCGCGCAAGCGGCGTTGGGGCTTGGCCTGATGGGCAGTTCCGGGGTGACCAGCAGCTTGGCCAAAGACCTGGGGATTCAGGACTTCCAACTCGACACCCAGGGCAGCGGCAACACCACCAGCGTGGTGGCCAGCGGCAATATTTCCGAGAAGCTCAGTTTGCGCTACGGCGTTGGCGTGTTTGAACCAGCGAGCACCATTGCCCTGCGTTACAAGCTGAGCAAGAAGGTTTATCTCGAAGCGGCCAGTGGCGTCGCGAGCTCGCTGGATATCTTCTACAAGCGCGATTTCTAGATCGCGCTCCTTCCTTAAACCGAGTCGTTTCCATCGCTGGCACGCCAGCGATGGCGTCTGTCTGCCGAACATAAAAAACCACTCCACTGGTCAACTAATTACCAAGCCTGCTAACTATTTGTTTGACATTCGCTGCCTAGGCAGTAACATCTCGACATACATTCACTGCCTAGGCAGTTATTAGGTGAGCACATGAAGCATTTCACCCCGGACGAATTCAAACACTGCCATCTCGGCTTGTTGCTTGGCCGTGCTGCGCTGCTCAAGGACCGGATCATCGACACCCACATGGAACCCCACGGCATCACCGCCGCGCAGTTCAAGGTGTTGATCATCATGGCCCAGTTCGGCGTCGACACCCCGGCCGAGTTGTGCCGGCATCTGTCGCTGGACAGCGGTTCGATGACGCGCATGCTCGATCGTCTGGAGCAGAAAGGTTTCCTGGTTCGCCAACGCAGCGAAGGCGATCGCCGTCAGGTGCAACTGAAACTGACTGAACAAGGCCAGCAACTGGCCGATCGCCTGCCGCACATCGGCGCCGATGCGATGAATGAACTGGCCGGCGCCGTCACTCCGGACGAGTTGAAAACCCTGGAATACATCCTCAAGAAAATCCTGCTGGCAGCCGGTGACCCGATCACTATCCAGCGGTTAGGTGAACACAATGAGCGGTAAAACCTTGCGCAGCAGCCTGACCCTCGTGCTGTCGGCGATGATCCTCGCCGGTTGCGCCAACTACAGCGGCCTCGACACTCAAGGCAAAAGCCTTGATGCGAAAAGTCTCAACGCCAGCCAATCCCTCAACGGTGTCACTCTGTCGCCCGCCGCGTGGCCGAAAAGCGACTGGTGGACCAGCCTCGGCGATCCACAGCTCGACGGCTTGATCCGCGAAGCGCTGCACGACAGCCCGGACATGCAGATCGCCGAAGCCCGTGCCCATCAGGCCAGCGCCGCCGCGTATGCCGCCGATGCCGCGCGTTATCCGACCCTCGACGCCAGCGCCGGTATCAGCCGTTCGCGCCTGGCCAAGGATCAGGATCCGCGAGGGCAGGGCGATGCTTACGCCACCGTGCGTAATGTCAGCGCCGGCTTCAATTACAACTTCGATCTGTGGGGCGGTCAGCGTGACGCCTGGGAAGCCGCCCTCGGTCAGGCCCGTGCCGCCGAAGTCGACCGTCAGGCTGCGCAGTTGACCCTCGCCGCCGACGTGGCCCGCGCTTACAGCGATCTCGGTCAGGCGCACATCGTTTATGACCTGGCGAACGAAGACCTCAAGCGCACCAAGCAAATGCTCGATTTGAGCCAGCGTCGCTTGAGCTCGGGGATCGACAGCCAGTATCAGTTCCAGCAAACCCAAAGCCTGGAAGCCAGCTCCGAAGCCAGCTTGATCGATGCGGAAAAACGCTTGAACAGCGCGAAAATCGCCTTGGCCGTGTTGCTCGGCAAAGGCCCGGATCGCGGCAATGAGATCGCCCGGCCGAAAGTGCTGCAGGCCAGCGCCGTGGCGGTGCCGTCGGTGTTACCGGCGGAACTGCTCGGTCGTCGCCCGGATCTGGTCGCCGCGCGCTGGCGTGTAGAAGCGGCGAGCAAAGACATCGACTCGGCGAAAACCCAGTTCTATCCGAACCTCAACCTCACGGCCTCGGCCGGCGCCGAATCCCTTTTGGGTGACGCGATGTTCGGTTCGGCCAGCCGCTTCTTCAACATTGCGCCGACCATTTCGGTGCCGATCTTCGACGGCGGACGCCTGCGCGCCAACCTCGATGCGCGCGACGCCGATTACGATCTGGCGGTGGCGCAGTACAACAAAAGTCTGGTGAAAGCACTGGGCGATGTCAGCGACACGATCAATCAGTTGCGTGACATCGGCCGGCAGATCGGCGCGCAGCAACACGCCACCGACATTGCTCAGGACTCTTACAACACCGTCGTCCAGCGTTACGGTTCCGGCATCGGCAACTACCTGGACGTGCTCAGCATCGAGCAGCAATTGCTGCAGGCCCAGCGTCAATTGGCCACCCTCAATGCCGAGCAGATCGACCTGTCGATTCAACTGATGCAAGCGCTGGGCGGCGGCTTCCAGGGGCAGACCCTGACCGCAGCCAACGCCACCCCAGCCACGCCGCACAACTAATTCAAGGTATTTGTCATGGCCACTGCCGAAAACACTCAAGCTCAAGACAACACCCCGGACACCGGCAACCCGCGTAAACGCAAAGTGATGCTGCTGGCGCTGACCGTTATTGTCCTCCTCGCGTGTGCGGGCGTCTGGGCCTATCACGAATTCATCGGGCGCTTTAACGAAAGCACCGACGACGCCTACGTCAACGGTAACGTCGTGGAAATCACTCCGCTGGTGACCGGCACCGTGGTCAGCATCGGCGCTGACGATGGCGATCTGGTCCACGAAGGTCAGGTGCTGATCAATTTCGACCCGAACGATGCTGAAGTCGGCCTGCAAAGTGCCAAAGCGAAACTGGCGCGCACCGTGCGTCAAGTGCGTGGCTTGTACAGCAACGTTGATGGCATGAAAGCCCAGGTCAACGCGCAACAGGCCGAAGTGCAGAAGGCGCAGGACAACTACAACCGCCGGAAAAACCTGGCGCAGGGCGGGGCGATTTCCCAGGAAGAACTGTCCCACGCTCGCGATGACCTGACCTCGGCGCAAAACGCCCTGGCCAACGCCAAACAGCAACTGAAAACCACCAGCGCGCTGGTCGACGACACTGTGGTGTCGTCGCACCCGGACGTGATGTCGGCCGCTGCGGATCTGCGTCAGGCCTACCTGACCAATGCGCGCAGCACCTTGATCGCGCCAGTCACCGGTTACGTCGCCAAACGCACCGTGCAACTCGGGCAGCGCGTACAGCCGGGCACCGCGCTGATGGCGGTGATTCCACTGGATCAACTGTGGATCGACGCCAACTTCAAGGAAACCCAACTGCGTGACATGCGCATCGGTCAGCCAGTCGACATCGAATCCGACATCTATGGCAGCGACGTGAAATACAGCGGCACCGTCGACAGCCTCGGCGCCGGTACCGGCAGCGCGTTTGCCCTGTTGCCAGCGCAGAACGCCACCGGTAACTGGATCAAGATCGTTCAGCGTGTGCCGGTGCGGATTCACATCAACGCCGAAGAACTGGCCAAGCACCCGCTGCGTGTCGGTCTGTCGACCAACGTCGAGGTCAATCTGCATGACCAGAGCGGCCCTGTGTTGGCTCAGCAGCCGCCGCAGAAAGCCTCGTTCAGCACCAACGTCTACGACCGTCAACTGGCCGAAGCCGACGCGATGATCGCTCAGCTGATCCACGACAACAGCGCTGCGGCCAGCAAAACCGCGCAACGCTGAATCTTTCCCTGTGGGAGCGAGCCTGCTCGCGAATGCTGCCTGACATTCAACACAGAAGTGGTCTGACACACCGCTTTCGCGAGCAGGCTCGCTCCCACAAAGGGCAGTTGCATCTGTAACAGATGCGGCGCTAATCAGGTTTCATAGGATTCACAATGAGCAATAACGCCTCTTTCACGCCGCCCAGCCTGTTGCTCAGCACCATCGGCCTGTCGCTGGCGACGTTCATGCAAGTGCTCGACACCACCATTGCCAACGTGGCGTTGCCGACGATTTCCGGCAACCTTGGGGTGAGTTCGGAGCAGGGCACCTGGGTGATCACCTCGTTTGCCGTGAGTAACGCGATTGCGCTGCCGTTGACTGGTTGGTTGAGCCGGCGCTTCGGCGAGGTGAAGCTGTTTCTCTGGGCCACGATTTTGTTTGTGCTGGCCTCGTTTCTCTGCGGTATTTCGACGTCGATGCCCGAACTGATCGGCTTTCGCGTGTTGCAAGGCCTGGTGGCCGGGCCGCTGTACCCGATGACGCAAACCCTGTTGATCGCCGTTTATCCCCCCGCGAAACGGGGGATGGCTTTGGCGTTGCTCGCCATGGTCACGGTGGTTGCGCCGATTGCAGGCCCCATTCTCGGAGGCTGGATCACTGACAGTTACAGCTGGCCGTGGATCTTCTTCATCAACGTGCCGATCGGGATCTTTGCGGTGATGGTCGTGCGTTCGCAACTGGCCAAACGTCCGGTGGAAACCAGTCGTCAGCCGATGGACTACGTCGGTCTGATCACGCTGATCATTGGCGTCGGCGCGTTGCAGGTGATCCTCGACAAGGGCAATGACCTGGACTGGTTCGAATCGAACTTCATCATCATCGGCGCAGCGATTTCGGTGATCGCGCTGGCGGTGTTCGTTATCTGGGAAATGACCGACCAGCATCCTGTGGTGAATCTGCGGCTGTTCGCCCATCGCAACTTCCGTATCGGCACGCTGGTGCTGGTGTTGGGTTACGCCGGATTCTTCGGCATCAATCTGATCCTGCCGCAGTGGTTGCAGACGCAAATGGGTTACACCGCAACCTGGGCGGGTCTGGCTGTGGCGCCGATCGGCATTCTGCCGGTGCTGCTGTCGCCGTTTGTCGGCAAGTACGCGAACAAGTTCGACCTGCGCTTGCTGGCCGGGCTGGCGTTTCTGGCGATTGGCCTGAGCTGCTTCATGCGCGCCGGGTTCACCAATGAAGTGGACTTCCAGCACATCGCTCTGGTGCAACTGTTCATGGGCATTGGTGTGGCGCTGTTCTTTATGCCGACCTTGAGCATTCTGATGTCGGACTTGCCGCCGAGCCAGATTGCCGACGGTGCGGGCCTTGCGACGTTCTTGCGGACGTTGGGCGGCAGCTTTGCCGCGTCGTTGACCACTTGGATCTGGATTCGCCGGGCAGACCAGCATCATGCGTACATGAGTGAAAGCATCAGCACCTTCGAACCGGCGACTCGCGAGACCTTGAATCATTTAGGCGGTGCGAGCCAATCGGCTTATGCACAGATGGATCAGATTTTGACCAGCCAGGCGTACATGCTTTCCACCGTGGATTACTTCACGTTGCTGGGGTGGGGATTTATGGGGTTGATTCTGATCGTGTGGCTGGCGAAGCCGCCGTTTGCTGCCAAGGCGGGGCCGGCCGCCAGCGGTCACTGATCTGTAGGAGTGAGCCTGCTCGCGATAGCGGTGTATCCGTCAACAGAGATGTTGAAGGTGATATCGCCATCGCGAGCAGGCTCACTCCTACATTGGTTGTGTGTTTCGTCAGTTAGCCGGCGCTGCCAGTTGTGGAGGCGGGGCGAAGTCGAACGGCGCCAAGGCATAGCCGCTCTCATCCACCTGCAACGCCCACCCCTGACGATCCCAATCCCCCAGCACAATCCGCTTCGCCGCTTGCTCACCGAGCTGCAGCTTATGGATCGCGGGGCGATGGGTGTGCCCGTGAATCAGGGTTTTAACGCCAAATTCCTGCATGATCCGCGGAATCTCTTCCGGCGTGACATCGACAATGTCATTGGCCTTCATCCGCACCTGCGCGCGGCTCTCGCTGCGCAGTTTGCGCGCCAGTTTATGCCGGGTGCTTAAAGGCAGGTTCCGCAAGATAAACAGGGTGATCGGATTACGCAGGTAACGACGCAGCTTCATATAGCCGACGTCGCGGGTGCAGAGGCTGTCGCCGTGCATCAACAGCACCGGCTCGCCGTAAAACTGCACGACACTCGGGTCCTTCAATAATGTGCAGCCGGCCTGTTTGCAGAAGGCCTTGCCGAGCATGAAGTCGCGATTGCCGTGCATCAGAAAAATGGCCGTGCCGCTGTCGCTCAATTCGCGCAGGGCCTGGCAGATGGAGCGCTGGAAGGGCGTCATGGCGTCGTCGCCAATCCACGCCTCGAAGAAGTCGCCCAGAATATACAACGCACTCGCCGAGCGGGCGCGTCCGGCGAGCAAATCCAGAAACGCCCGGGTAATGTCCGGGCGCTCCTCTTCCAGATGCAAGTCTGAAATCAGCAATATCACGCTTCGATGATCTCGGCTTTCTCGATGATCACGTCGTCTGCTGGTACGTCCTGGTGGCCGGCCTTGGAAGTGGTCGAAACACCTTTGATCTTGTCGACAACGTCGGTACCGGCGGTCACTTTACCGAACACGGCGTAACCCCAACCCTGGGTGGTCTTGGCGCTGTGGTTCAGGAAGCTGTTGTCAGCCACGTTGATGAAGAACTGCGCGGAAGCCGAATGCGGCTCCATGGTGCGGGCCATGGCGACGGTGTACTTCTCGTTCGGCAGGCCGTTGTCCGCTTCGTTCTGGATGCTTGGGCGCTTGTCTTTCTTTTCCTTCATGCCTGGCTCGAAACCGCCGCCCTGGATCATGAAGTTACCGATGACACGGTGGAAAACAGTGTTTTCGTAGTGACCGGCTTTGACGTACTCGATGAAGTTGGCGACGGTGATCGGCGCCTTTTCAGCGTTCAGTTCGATGACGATGTCGCCATGATTGGTGGTCAATTTAACTTGAGTCATGATCGCTACTCTTTATAAGGAATTCGTGGTTATCGGACATTGAGTCCCAAAACCGGTTCAGCCTGCTTCGGCCAAGGTGCGCAGTTTAGCGTGACAGGCGCGAATTTCGAGGCTGTTTTTCAATTCCCGGCGATTAAATGCGTTCCTTTATAGGGCCTGCTCTGTCAGCCCCTTGACAGCATCGGCTATGATAGCGGCTTTGTTTTGTCTGGCCCCTCTTTGCGGCCGCGCACATGTAAGTCAAGGATCCTATGAGCAAGCCCACTGTCGACCCTACCTCGAATGCCAAGTCCGGCCCCGCCGTGCCGGTCAACTTCCTGCGGCCGATCATCCAGGCAGACCTGGACTCGGGCAAGCACACACAGATCGTCACCCGTTTCCCGCCTGAGCCCAACGGCTACCTGCACATCGGCCACGCCAAGTCGATCTGCGTGAACTTCGGCCTGGCCCAGGAGTTCGGCGGCGTCACGCATCTGCGTTTCGACGACACCAACCCGGCCAAGGAAGACCAGGAATACATCGACGCGATCGAAAGCGACGTCAAATGGCTGGGCTTCGAATGGTCCGGCGAAGTGCGCTACGCCTCGCAGTATTTTGACCAGTTGCACGACTGGGCCGTTGAGCTGATCAAGGCCGGCAAGGCTTACGTCGACGACCTGACCCCTGAGCAAGCCAAGGAATACCGTGGCAGCCTGACCGAGCCGGGCAAGAACAGCCCGTTCCGCGACCGTTCGGTTGAAGAGAACCTCGACTGGTTCGCCCGCATGCGTGCCGGTGAGTTCCCGGACGGCGCCCGCGTGCTGCGCGCGAAGATCGATATGGCCTCGCCGAACATGAACCTGCGCGACCCGATCATGTACCGCATCCGCCACGCTCATCACCATCAGACCGGTGACAAGTGGTGCATCTACCCGAACTACGACTTCACCCACGGTCAGTCGGACGCCATCGAAGGCATCACCCACTCGATCTGCACCCTGGAATTCGAAAGCCATCGTCCACTGTACGAGTGGTTCCTCGACGCCTTGCCAGTGCCGGCGCACCCGCGTCAGTACGAGTTCAGCCGCCTGAACCTCAACTACACCATCACCAGCAAGCGCAAGCTCAAGCAGCTTGTGGACGAGAAGCACGTCCATGGCTGGGATGATCCGCGCATGTCCACGCTGTCTGGCTTCCGCCGCCGTGGCTACACGCCGGCTTCGATCCGCAACTTCTGCGACATGATCGGCACCAACCGTTCCGATGGCGTGGTCGACTTCGGCATGCTCGAGTTCAGCATCCGTCAGGACCTGGACGCGAACGCCCCGCGCGCCATGTGCGTGCTGCGTCCGTTGAAAGTCGTGATCACTAACTACCCGGAAGACCAGGTCGAGAACCTCGAACTGCCGCGTCATCCGCAGAAAGAAGAACTCGGCGTGCGCAAGCTGCCGTTCGCCCGTGAAATCTACATCGACCGCGATGACTTCATGGAAGAACCGCCAAAGGGCTACAAGCGCCTGGAGCCGAATGGCGAAGTACGTCTGCGCGGCAGCTACGTGATCCGTGCCGACGAAGCGATCAAGGACGCCGACGGCAACATCGTCGAACTGCGTTGCTCGTACGACCCGGAAACCCTTGGTAAAAACCCTGAAGGCCGCAAGGTCAAAGGTGTGGTCCACTGGGTGCCGGCCGCTGCCAGCATCGAGTGCGAAGTGCGTCTGTACGATCGTCTGTTCCGTTCTCCGAATCCGGAGAAGGCTGAAGACAGCGCCAGTTTCCTCGACAACATCAACCCTGACTCACTGCAAGTGCTGACCGGTTGTCGTGCTGAGCCATCGCTTGGCAATGCACAGCCGGAAGACCGTTTCCAGTTCGAGCGCGAAGGCTACTTCGTCGCGGACATCAAGGACTCGAAACCAGGTCAGCCGGTATTCAACCGTACCGTGACCCTGCGTGATTCGTGGGGCCAGTGATTTAGCGTCAAGGAAATTAACGTGCTGACGATCTACAACACGCTCACCAAGAGCAAAGAAGTCTTCAAGCCGCTCGATGGCAACAACGTGCGCATGTACGTCTGCGGGATGACCGTGTACGACTACTGCCACCTGGGCCACGGCCGCAGCATGGTCGCGTTCGACCTGGTGACCCGCTGGTTGCGGTTCAGCGGTTACAACCTGACCTATGTGCGTAACATCACCGACATCGACGACAAGATCATCAACCGGGCCAACGAGAACGGCGAGTCGTTCGAAGCGTTGACCGAGCGCATGATCGCCGCGATGCACGAAGACGAAGCGCGCCTGAACATCAAGAAGCCGGACATGGAACCGCGCGCCACGGATCACATTCCGGGCATGCACGCGATGATCCAGACCCTGATCGACAAGGGTTTCGCCTACGCCCCGGGCAATGGCGACGTGTACTACCGCGTCGGCAAGTTCATGGGCTATGGCAAGCTGTCGCGCAAGAAGATCGAAGACTTGCGCATCGGTGCGCGGATCGAGGTCGACGAAGCGAAGGAAGATCCGCTGGACTTCGTCCTGTGGAAAGGCGTCAAACCGGGCGAGCCAAGCTGGGAATCGCCGTGGGGCGCCGGGCGTCCGGGCTGGCACATCGAGTGCTCGGTGATGTCGACCTGCTGCCTGGGTGAGACTTTCGACATTCATGGCGGCGGCAGCGATCTGGAATTCCCGCACCACGAAAACGAAATCGCCCAGAGCGAAGCGGCCACCGGCAAGACCTACGCCAACGCGTGGATGCATTGCGGCATGATCCGAATCAATGGCGAGAAGATGTCCAAGTCCTTGAACAACTTCTTCACCATTCGCGACGTGCTCGACAAGTACCACCCGGAAGTCGTGCGTTACCTGCTGGTGTCGAGCCACTACCGCAGCGCGATCAACTACTCGGAAGACAACCTCAAGGACGCCAAAGGCGCACTCGAGCGTTTCTACCACGCGTTGAAAGGCCTGCCGAACGTGGCGCCGGCCGGCGGCGAAGCGTTCGTCGAGCGTTTCACCACGGTAATGAACGACGACTTCGGTACGCCGGAAGCCTGCGCGGTGCTGTTCGAGATGGTGCGTGAGATCAACCGTCTGCGTGAGAGCGATCTCAATGCAGCGGCCGGTCTGGCGGCACGTCTGAAAGAACTGGCCAGTGTGTTGGGCGTGTTGCAGCTTGAGGCCGACGATTTCCTCCAGGCGGGCGCTGAAGGGCGTGTCGATGCGGCGCAAGTTGATGCGCTGATTGCAGCGCGTCTGGCGGCACGGGCCGGTAAGGACTGGGCTGAGTCTGACCGTATTCGTGACCAGCTCACCGCCATGGGCGTGGTGCTGGAAGATGGCAAGGGCGGCACGACCTGGCGTCTGGCTGACTGATCGCCTTACCGGTTACAGACAAAACCTGCCGTGATGATCGTTCCCACGCTCTGCGTGGGAACGATCAAAACAAAACCCGCCTTGTGCGGGTTTTTGTTTTTCTGCTGCTTAGCCAAGGTTGCTTTTGCAGTCCGCGTAGGTCTTGATGTCGGACGCGGTCAACACTGGCTGCGCGCATGCAGCGGGATGCTGGCCAGCGACGAATAAAGGGAGAAATCATGGCTAATCACTATCGCGAACTGCTAACGACCCCCGGCGCCACCGGGTTAGTGCTCGCGAGCTCTATTGCCCGACTGCCACAAGCAATGATCGGCATTGGCATCATCACCATGCTGGTCCAGCAAACAGGCGTGTACTGGCTGGCCGGCGCAGTCGCCGGCACGTTTACCCTGGCCAATGCGCTGCTCGGCCCGCGCATCTCGAAACTCGTTGATCAGCATGGCCAGAGTCGCGTGCTGCCCATCGTCACGGCGTTCAGCGTGGTCATGCTGCTGGCGCTGATCTTCGCCGTCTACATCAGGGCTCCCGCCGCAGTGTTCTTCGTACTTGCCGCGCTGGCGGGGACGATGCCGAGCATGCCGTCCATGATCAGGGCACGCTGGACACAGTTGTTCCGTGGCAAGCCTCAGCTGCATACGGCGTTCTCCCTGGATACGGTGCTGACCGAACTCGCCTACATCATCGGCCCGCCACTGGCGATCGGTTTGAGTGTGAGCTTTTTCGCCGAAGCCGGGCCGCTTGTGGCGGTGGCGCTGCTGGTCATCGGAGTAACGGCTTTTCTCCTGCAGCGCCAGACCGAACCGAAAGTGGTCTTGGGCCACAAGAGCCACACCGGTTCCACCTTGCTGATTCCCGGCGTTCGCACCATCGTGCTGGCGCTGTTGGCAATGGGGGTCATTGGCGGAGCAATCGATGTCGCCGTTGTGGCGTTCGCCAATGCGCAAGGCTGGCCAGCGTCTGCCACCTTTATCCTCGCCGCCTATGCGTTGGGCTCGCTGGTGGCGGGCCTGACGTTCGGTGCATTGCGGGTTTCCCTGCCAATCGAAAAACAGTTCTTTATCGGGATATTAGTCACGGCCGTCACCGGCGTACTGCCGGTTTTCTCAACAGATGTTTATGTCCTGTCAGCGATGCTGTTTATCGCCGGCATATCGTTTGCGCCCACCATGGTTGTGGTGATGAAACTGGGGACGATCATCATCCCTGCGTCCAGGATGACAGAAGGGCTGACGTGGATGACCACTGGCATCAGCATTGGCGTAGCGCTGGGCGGCATGCTCACGGGGCCGGTGATTGATGCTTATGGCGCGCGTGCGGGGTTCGGGGTGGCGATTGGTGCCGGGGTGATGATGATGGCGGTTGTGTTGATTGGGTTGCGTACGCTCGGTTTAGCGTCAGCGACACAGGTAGAGTCGACGTGCCAGTGATTGCGTGGATTTAGAGTCAAAAGATCGCAGCCTTCGCAGCTCCTGGAGTGGCATTGCGTACAGCGTGTAGGAGCTGCCGAAGGCTGCGATCTTTTGATCTGCGCTTTCAATCCCCCAACTGCCGCAACCGCTTATAAAGCGTATTGCGACTAACCCCCAACCGACGCGCCAAGTGCGAAATATTCCCCCCAGCCGCCTTCAACTCCCGGTTCAACGCTTCAACATCATTCAAATCCAGCCCCAGCGGCTGCGCACTCTCAACCGGCTCCATCTCCAGATCGACAAAAAAATCATCCGGCAAATGTTCCGGTCGCACCGGTTGCTCCTCAGCCATCGCCAGCGCCACCTGCATCACGCTGCTGACCTGACGCAGATTCCCCGGCCACGGATGCTTGTCGAACAACTCCAGCACTTCACGGCTCAACCCCGCCCACTGCGTTGGCTCGCGATGCTGTTCCCAGAGCCGTTTAAACAACGCCTCTTTGTCACTGCGCTCTCTCAAGGGCGGCAACTCCAGGGTCAAGCCACCGATGCGGTAATACAAATCCTCGCGGAAACGCCCCAGTTGCACCTGTTCCCGCAGCGAGCGGTTCGTCGCCGAGATGATCCGCAGATCCACCGGGAATAATTCGCTGCTACCGACCGGTTGCACGCAGCGCTCCTGCAAAACCCGCAACAGCCGAGCCTGGGTAGGTAACGGCATATCGCCGATTTCATCGAGGAACAGCGTGCCTTTGTCGGCCTTGCGGATCAGGCCGATGCTGCCTTTCTGGTTAGCGCCAGTGAACGCGCCTTTCTCGTAACCAAATAGCTCTGACTCCACCAGTTCAGCGGGGATCGCCGCACAGTTGACGGCGATGAAGGCCTGCTTACTGCGCGAACTGGCCTGATGCAAGGCTTTGACGAACACCTCTTTGCCAACGCCGGTCTCGCCATGGATCAACAGCGGGATGTCTTTCTCCAGCAGTCGTTCGGCCTGTCGTACGGCTTTTTCCACCCGACTGTCGCCAAAGTGCAGGGTGTTGAGGCTGATCGCGGTTGCAGCGACGGGTTTAGGTTCAGTCGCAAACACCCGCGCCTGAATCGGTGCCTGTTTAGGCCGCTTCAACAAGCACTGAAAGCGGTTACGTCCGGACGTCTGCAAGGCGAACGGCAAACCGTCCGGCTGATTGATCAACTCCAACAATGACACCTTGAACAAGCTCTCGACGCTGACCCGCGACAAGCGCAATCCCAATAGATTGTCGGCCCGGCGATTGGCCGACAGCACCTGACCGCTCTCATCAAAAATCAATAGCCCGGCCCATTGGCTGTCGAGGTTGTTCAACCCGGTGTTGAAGGTCAGTTGAAAGTGCTGGCCGTGGAACAGGTTGAGGATCAGCCGGTTCTCCACGGTCTGGCTCATCATCTTGACCATGCCCAAGGTGTGGGAGGGCGGCAGGTAGCTGTCGCTGGACACATCGAGCACCGCGATGACCTTGCGCTCGGCGTCGAAAATCGGTGCGGCGGAACCGGTCATGAAGCGGTTGGCCTTGAGGAAATGCTCGTCGTGCTCGATATGCACCGCCTGCTCGCAGGCCAGTGCAGTGCCGATGGCATTGGTGCCGCTGCAGCGCTCCATCCAGCTCGCGCCGGGTTGAAAGCCCCGCGCCAGATTCGGCTCGATAAACCGTTGCGTACCCCACGACGTCAGCACCTGGCCCTGATGGTCGGCGAGCATGATCAGGCAATTGGAATTGCTGAGGATATTCTCGTAGTAGGGCAGCACTTCCTGATGGGTGGTCTGCACCAGCGAGTGCTGACTGTCGAGCAATTGCGCAATGCCGGCGGCGGGCAGTTGATCGAAGGCCGGGGCGCTTTGATGGTCGAGACCGAACGCGCGGCAACGTTGCCAGGAACTCTGGATGATCGCGTCGTGGGACAGCGGCGGGGCAGGTGCGGCCATGGTGGGTCAGCCTCTGAAACAACATTTTTATTATTGTTATGCGATCCCCTGTAGGAGCTGCCGAAGGCTGCGATCTTTTGACGTTGCTTGTTAAAAAACAAGATCAAAAGATCGCAGCCTTCGGCAGCTCCTACAGGTGGCGATGTTGCGTTCGCAGGCAATTCCGTTTGCATTCGGGGTTGCGCGAAGAGTGCATAGAGTGTTGTTCACTATTGTTCATTGTCAATCGCCCAGTTGTTCAAATGTGTTCAGCTCTGAACGCCTTTTCCCCGCCGTTTCAGCGATTTTCACCACAAATCAACCACTTGCCATTTCTGGCACGAAAGTCGCTCCAGTGCACAGGTCGCTTGACTCCAATAATAAAAAGGCCGAGCCATGTCACTCACCCTGGAGCACGTCTGCCGTACCGTCGAAGGCCAGACCTGGATCGACGATGCGTGCCTGAAATTCGAACCCGGTTCCTTCAACGTTTTGCTCGGTCGCACGCTGTCCGGCAAGACCAGCCTGATGCGCCTGATGGCCGGTCTGGACAAGCCCGACAGCGGCCGCATCCTGATGAACGGCGTCGACGTCACCCAACGTCCGGTGCGTTTGCGCAACGTGTCGATGGTCTATCAGCAGTTCATCAACTACCCGACCATGACCGTGTTCGAGAACATCGCCTCGCCGTTGCGCCAGGCCGGTGTGTCGAAAGAGATCATCCACAGCAAGGTGCAGGAAACGGCGAAGATGCTGCGCATCGAGAAGTTTCTGCAGCGCTATCCGCTGGAACTCTCCGGCGGACAGCAGCAACGTACGGCCATGGCCCGGGCGCTGGTCAAGGATGCTGAGCTGATCCTGTTCGATGAGCCGCTGGTCAACCTCGATTACAAACTGCGCGAAGAACTGCGCCAGGAAATGCGCGAGCTGTTCAAGCTGCGCCACACCATTGCGATTTACGCCACCACCGAACCCAACGAAGCGTTGGCGCTGGGCGGCACCACGACCATTCTTCATGAAGGCCGGGTGATCCAGAGCGGCCCGTCGACCTCGGTTTACCACCAGCCGCAAACCGTGCTGGCCGCCGAGTTGTTCTCCGAACCGCCCATCAACCTGATGCCGGGACGAATTGCCGGCAACGAAGTCAGCTTCGCCAACTTCGTCCACTTCCCGTTGAACGTCGATCTGCGCCCGGTGGGCGAGGGCGAGTTCCGCTTTGGCGTGCGCCCCAGCCATATCTCGCTGGTGCCGAGCAACGATGACGATCTGGAACTGGCAGTGACCGTCGAAGTCGCCGAGATCAGCGGTTCGGAAACCTTCCTGCACGTGCGCAACGAGCATTTCCTGCTGGTGCTGCACTTGCCGGGTGTTCACGAATACGACGTCGATGCGCCGATCCGCATCTATATCCCGACCCATAAACTGTTTGTTTTCGATGCGCAGGGCCGTCTGGTGCAAGCACCGGGCCTGCGTGTCGCGAGGGTTGCCTGATGGCCGAAATCCGTTTGCAACACCTCGCCCACAGCTACAGCAAAACCCCGGGCGGCGCGGAGGATTACGCGATCCGCGAGATGGATCACGTCTGGGAGCAGGGCGGTGCTTATGCGTTGCTCGGGCCGTCCGGGTGCGGCAAGTCGACCTTGCTCAACATCATTTCCGGCCTGCTCAGCCCCTCGCAAGGCCATGTGCTGTTCGATGGCAAAGCGGTCAACGACCTGACGCCGGAGAAGCGCAACATCGCTCAGGTTTTCCAGTTTCCGGTGGTCTACGACACCATGACCGTGTTCGATAACCTCGCGTTTCCCCTGCGCAATCAGGGCATGGCCGAGGCGAAAGTGCACAGCAAAGTGCAGGAAATTGCCGAAGTTCTCGACCTGCAAAACCTGCTGAGCAAAAAAGCCCGCAACCTCACCGCCGATGAAAAACAGAAAGTCTCCATGGGCCGTGGTCTGGTGCGCGATGACGTCTCGGCGATCCTCTTCGATGAACCGCTGACGGTGATCGACCCGCACCTGAAGTGGAAACTGCGGCGCAAGCTCAAGCAGATTCACGAGCAGTTCAACATCACCATGGTCTACGTCACCCACGATCAACTGGAAGCCTCGACCTTCGCCGACAAGATCGCGGTGATGTACGGCGGTCAGATCGTTCAGTTCGGCACGCCACGGGAATTGTTCGAGCGGCCGAGCCACACCTTTGTCGGCTATTTCATCGGCAGCCCCGGCATGAACCTGATCGAAGTTCAGCCGCAGCCCGGCGGTGTCGGTTTCGCCTCCACGCACCTGCCATTGTCCGACGCTATGCAGCGACATATCGAACACGGCCAGTGGAAAAATCTGAAGGTCGGTATCCGCCCGGAATTCATTCATGTGTGGGACGAGCCGTTTGACGACGCGATGCAGGCCAAGGTCGTACACGTCGAAGACCTCGGCACCTACAAGATCATGACCCTCGACCTCGACGGTGCGCCGTTGAAAGTGCGTCTGGCCGAAGACAAACCAGTGCCGCAGGGCACCGCCTACATCAGTTTTCCGGCGCAGTGGCTGATGGTCTATGCCGATGAGTTTCTGCTCGAAGCCCCTGAAGAAAACGAGGTGCAGCCATGAACAAGGTGCAGAACAACAAGGCCTGGTGGCTGGTATTGCCAGTGTTTCTGCTGGTGGCGTTCAGTGCGGTGATCCCGATGATGACCGTGGTCAACTATTCGGTGCAGGACATCTTCGACCAGTCCAGCCGCTACTTCGTCGGCGCCGACTGGTACAAGCAAGTGCTGCTTGATCCGCGCCTGCACGATTCTTTACTGCGCCAGTTCATCTACTCGGCCTGTGTATTGTTGATCGAAATCCCGCTGGGCATTGCCGTCGCCCTGACCATGCCGACCAAGGGCCGCTGGTCGTCACTGGTGCTGATCATTCTGGCGATTCCGCTGCTGATCCCGTGGAACGTGGTAGGCACCATTTGGCAGATCTTTGGCCGCGCCGATATTGGCCTGCTCGGTTCGAGCCTCAACGCCATGGGCATCAGCTACAACTACGCGGCCAACACCATGGACGCGTGGGTCACGGTGCTGGTGATGGACGTCTGGCACTGGACCTCGCTGGTGGCGCTGCTGTGTTTCTCCGGGTTGCGTGCGATTCCTGATGTCTATTACCAGGCTGCACGCATCGATCGAGCCTCTGCGTGGGCAGTGTTTCGCCATATTCAGTTGCCCAAGTTGAAGAGCGTGCTGCTGATCGCGGTGATGCTGCGCTTCATGGACAGCTTCATGATCTACACCGAGCCGTTCGTGCTCACCGGCGGCGGGCCGGGTAATGCCACGACCTTCTTGAGTCAGACGTTGACGCAAATGGCCGTAGGCCAATTCGACCTGGGTCCAGCAGCGGCTTTCTCGCTGGTGTACTTCCTGATCATCCTGTTGGTGTCCTGGCTGTTCTACACCGCCATGACGCACTCCGACGCCAACCGCTGAGGCCCGGCCATGAGCAAAAGAAAGCTTATTCCGTTGCTGGTCTACATCCTGTTCCTGCTGGTGCCGATCTACTGGCTGCTGAACATGTCCTTCAAGAGCAACACCGAAATCCTCGGTGGCCTTACGCTTTTCCCACAGGACTTCACGCTGGCGAACTACAAGGTGATCTTCACCGATCCGAGCTGGTACACCGGTTATCTGAACTCGCTGTACTACGTCAGCCTGAACACGGTGATTTCCCTGAGCGTGGCGTTACCGGCGGCGTATGCGTTTTCGCGCTATCGTTTTCTCGGCGACAAGCACTTGTTTTTCTGGCTGCTGACCAACCGCATGGCGCCGCCGGCGGTGTTCTTGCTGCCGTTCTTCCAGTTGTATTCGTCGATTGGCCTGTTTGACACGCACATTGCCGTGGCATTGGCGCACTGCCTGTTCAACGTGCCGTTGGCGGTGTGGATTCTGGAAGGCTTCATGTCTGGCGTGCCGAAGGAAATCGACGAAACCGCCTACATTGATGGCTACAGTTTCCCCAAGTTCTTCGTGAAGATTTTCATCCCGTTGATCGGCTCCGGCATCGGCGTCACGGCGTTTTTCTGCTTCATGTTTTCCTGGGTCGAGCTGCTGCTGGCGCGCACGCTGACCTCGGTAAACGCCAAGCCGATTGCCGCCGTGATGACCCGCACGGTCTCGGCTTCGGGTATCGACTGGGGCGTGCTGGCGGCGGCGGGGGTGTTGACCATTCTGCCGGGCATGCTGGTGATCTGGTTTGTTCGCAACCACGTGGCCAAGGGCTTTGCCCTCGGTCGGGTCTGAGGAGCTGATGATGGAATGGATGAGTTGGACGACACCCACAGCCGCATTCTTTATCGTCATTGGCCTGATCCTGGCGGGGATGACGACGTGGGAGCTGCGCTCGCCGAGCATCCTGCGGCGAGGTTTTCTGCCGATTGCCACCACCCGTGGCGATCGCTTGTTTATCGGTCTTCTCGGCAGCGCCTACCTGCATCTGCTGGTAATCGGCGCCACCGACTGGAGCATCTGGGTCGCGTCCGCGTTGTCCCTGGTGTGGCTGTTGGCTGTGATGCGTTGGGGTTAGGTTCTTTACAAAGTTCGCTCGGCGGGCTCGTGTAAAGACTCAGCTCCACAACTTAAACAGGAGGTCTCTATGTTCGACAAAAACAATAAGCTGCGACATAGCATTTCATTGGCAGCCATGCTGGCACTCAGCGGTTTGAGCGCATCTGCCTGGGCCGATGCCTACGAAGACGCCGCGAAAAAGTGGATCGGCAGCGAATTCAAACCGTCGACCCTGACGGCTGAACAGCAGTTGGAAGAATTGAAGTGGTTCATCAAGGCCGCCGAGCCGTTTCGCGGGATGAACATCAAGGTGGTTTCGGAAACCCTGACCACTCACGAATACGAGTCCAAGGTGCTGGCCAAGGCCTTCAGCGAAATCACCGGGATCAAGCTCACCCACGACTTGCTGCAAGAAGGCGACGTGGTGGAAAAAATGCAGACGGTGATGCAGTCCGACAAGAATATCTATGACGGCTGGGTCAACGACTCGGACCTGATCGGCACGCACTTTCGCTACGGCAAGACCGAATCGATCACTGATCTGATGGCCAACGAAGGCAAGAACTTCACCTCGCCGACCCTCGACCTCAAGGACTTCATCGGCATCTCGTTCACCACTGCGCCGGACGGCAAGATTTATCAACTGCCTGACCAGCAGTTCGCCAACCTGTACTGGTTCCGCGCCGACTGGTTCGAACGGGCGGATCTGAAAGCCAAGTTCAAGGAAAAGTACGGCTACGAATTGGGTGTGCCGGTGAACTGGTCGGCCTATGAAGACATCGCCAAATTCTTCAGCGAAGACGTCAAGGAAATCGACGGCAAGCGCGTCTACGGGCACATGGACTACGGCAAGAAAGACCCGTCGCTGGGCTGGCGCTTCACCGATGCCTGGTTCTCCATGGCCGGTGGCGGCGACAAGGGAATCCCCAACGGTTTGCCGGTGGATGAATGGGGGATTCGCGTCGAGGATTGCCACCCGGTCGGCTCCAGCGTGACCCGTGGCGGCGACACCAACGGCCCGGCGGCAGTGTTTGCCACGACCAAATACGTCGACTGGCTCAAGGCCTACGCGCCACCGGAAGCGGCGGGCATGACCTTCTCCGAGTCGGGGCCGGTGCCATCGCAGGGCAACATTGCCCAGCAGATTTTCTGGTACACCGCCTTCACCGCCGACATGACCAAACCGGGCCTGCCGGTGGTCAACGCCGACGGCACGCCGAAATGGCGCATGGCACCGTCACCGCGCGGGCCGTATTGGGAAGAGGGCATGAAGCTCGGTTATCAGGACGTGGGTTCGTGGACGTTCATGAAGTCCACGCCTGAGAAACAGAAACTCGCGGCGTGGCTGTACGCGCAGTTCGTGACTTCGAAAACCGTGTCGCTGAAGAAAACCATCGTTGGCCTGACGCCGATTCGTGAGTCGGACATCAACTCGCAGGCGATGACCGATCTGGCGCCGAAACTCGGTGGTCTGGTCGAGTTTTACCGCAGCCCGGCCCGCGTGCAATGGACCCCGACCGGGACCAACGTGCCGGACTATCCGCGTCTGGCGCAACTGTGGTGGAGCCACATTGCTGAAGCGGCCAGCGGCGAGAAGACTCCGCAACAGGCGCTGGATGGCCTGGCGAAAGATCAGGACGCGATCATGACGCGCCTCGAACGCTCCAAGGCCCAAGCCACTTGCGCACCGAAAATGAACCCGGAACGCGACGCGCAATACTGGTTTGATCAGCCGGGTGCACCGAAACCGAAACTGGCTAACGAGAAGCCGAAGGGCGAGACGGTGAGCTACAACGAACTGCTGAAATCGTGGGCGGATGCGCGTAAGTAAACGCTGAAATGTGAAAGGCAAACGGCACCGCGAGGTGCCGTTTTTTTTGGCACCTGATCTACCGCTTTCGCTTGCAGGCAAGCTCCCACAGGTTTCTGAGTCACTCACAAATACCGAGTGCACCCGAAACCACTGTGGGAGCTTGCCTGCAAGCGATTCGGTCTGACATTCAACATTGATATCGACAGACCCACCGCCATCGCTGGCAAGCCAGGCTCCCACAGTTTTCTGTGATGTTCACAAACTCCGGGCACGCCGCAGATCACTGTGGGAGCTTGCCTGCAAGCGATTCGGTCTGACATTCAACATTGATATCGACAGACCCACCGCCATCGCTGGCAAGCCAGGCTCCCACAGTTTTCTGTGATGTTCACAAACTCCGGGCACGCCGCAGATCACTGTGGGAGCTGGCTTGCCAGCGATTCGGTCCTGACATTCAACATTGTTATCGACTGACCCGCCGCCGTCGTCAGCAGGCTGGTTCCCACAGGTTCAGGGGAGGTGGTCAGACTAAAACAGCCAGATCGGTGTACCGAGCAACCAAAGCATCAGCTGTGAGCAACTTCATCGGTTCGGTCATTGCTGTGGCCACGATAATGCGGTCAAACGGATCGCGATGATGGTGCTCAAGATCCTTCACGGCGATGGCGTGCTCTGCAGTCACTGGCAGTTCGATAAAGCCACTGTCGAGACAATATTGGCGGACTTCTTCCAGATCAACATTCAGTTTGCCGAGCCCGACCTTGATCGCCATTTCCCAGAAGGTGGCGGCGCTGATGTAGATTTCGGCGGCGTTCTCAATCAGTTTTCTGGCTTTGCCGGACAGTCTGGCGTCATCACTGAGCGTCCAGAGCAAAATGTGCGTGTCGAGCAGAAGCCTCATGCTTGAGTGCCCTCAAATGCATCAAGCATGTCATCGGGCAATGGTGAGTCGAAATCGTCCGGTAACACCAGTTTGCCTTTCATTGCGCCAATACGTTGAGCGCTGGGTTTTCCTACGGGAACGAGGCGAGCCATCGGCCGGCCATGCTTGGCAATCGTGATGACTTGGCCAGCAGCGGCATCATCGACGAGTTTGGATAAATTATTTTTGGCTTCAGCCAGCGGAACGATGATCATCAGCTCACTCCTGTATTCTGGACAAATATAGCCAAAATATTTCAGCGCTGCCAATCCACACACCTCTTCAGCCCATTCGCAAACGATATCCCTGTTCATTTTTTGCCTCTCGTCGGTATTCCATCTGCCAAGGCCTCCACCATAGAGCCATCTGCTCAAAACTGGCTGTAGGACAAAACGGAGGTTGCGGCGAGAGCTTTCGGCGTTTGTGTGGGGACGGGAGCAAATCGGTAAAAAATCGTACAAAAATATCGACTGACCCGCCGCCATCGCAGGCAAGCCAGACTCCCACAGGTTTCTGTGGCGTGCACAAAACGCTGCGTACACCGCAACTCACTGTGGGAGCTTGCCTGCAAGCGATGGGGCCATGGGCGGCACCGAAGGGAACCCGAGGCGAAACACGGTCATCGCCCCCGGCAGGCTCTTCACGTCGGCCACGCCCTGATGCAGGCTCATGATCGAGCGCACGATCGCCAGCCCCAACCCGGTGCTGCCCTGCGAGCGCGAGCGGCTGCTGTCGACGCGGTAGAAGCGATCAAACAGATGCGGCAGATGTTGAGCCTCGATCCCCGCGCCGGGGTTGCTGACCAGCAGTGACGTCTGCGCCGAGCCTTGCTCGATCAGCAACGTCACGGTTTTCCCGGCCGGGCAATGCCGAAGCGCGTTGGACAGCAGATTGGAAATCGCCCGCTGAATCATCAATCGATCGCCCATCACTGCTGCGCTGCCAAGCACATTCAAATGAATCTGCTTGTCCTGCGCCGACAGCGAAAACATCTCCGCCACCTTCAGCGCTTCCTCTTCCAGCGCTACCGACTCAAACGGCGCCAACGCCGATGGATGACTGACCTGCGCCAAAAACAGCATGTCCGAAACAATCCGCGCCACGCGCTCCAGCTCTTCAGTGCACGACACCAGCACATCCTTGTATTCCTCGGTCGTGCGCTCGCGAGACAACGTCACCTGCGCCTTGCCCATCAGGTTGTTGATCGGCGTGCGCAACTCATGGGCCAGATCATCCGAGAACTGCGACAACTGCTGCACACCGGCATCGAGGCGATGCAGCATGACGTTGATGCCATGCGCCAATTCGCTGAGTTCCTGCGGCATGTTCACCACTGAAAGCCGATGATCCAGATCCTGAGTCGAGACCATCGCCGCCACTTTGCGAAACTCGCGCATCGGCGCCAGCCCGCGCTGCACCGCGCCCCAGGCAGTCAGGCCAATGAAGATCAGCAACAACGGCAAGGCAATCAGCGTCGAGCGCAGATAGGCGCTGAGCAAGGCCTGATCGTGAGCGTTATCCATCGACAGCAACACCGGAACGCTGCTGCCATCCTTGAGACGGATCAGCTTCGACACCGTCAGAAACTTTGCGCCTTCAGCATCAGTGCTATCGCTGTAGCTCAACTGCTCGGTGGTGGCCCGAACCGCTTTCAATTCAACCCGTGGATCGGCCAGTCCCGAGCCGGATTTCAGCAGCGGCGTACGCAGATTGGCGCGGTCGTAAATGGTCAACGTGAGGTTGTCATGGCCCATCACCTGATCGAGCAAGACATGCGGTTTCGAGCGAATCTCACCAGCATCGGCGTACAGCGACAGGCTGTGTTCGACTTGCTCCACCTTCTTTTCCAAGCTGTCTCTGGAAAGCGCATTGAGTTCATGGGTCAGGGCGAAATACGCAAGGATCGCCAGAAACACCACCAGCAGCGCGCCGAGAATACTCACCGTCAAACCCAGGCGCATCGATAGGCTGGCCGGTTTCATTCGCGCGCCTCCAGCACATAACCGACACCGCGCAGGGTGTGGATCAACTTGTGGTCGAACGGGTCGTCGATCTTCGCCCGCAACCGCCGGATCGACACCTCGACGACGTTGGTGTCGCAGTCGAAATTCATGTCCCACACCAGCGAGATGATCTGCGTGCGGGTCAGCACCTCGCCGGACTGGCGCATCAACAGATGCAACAGGGCAAATTCCTTGGTGGTCAGGTCAATGCGCTGCTCGCCGCGAAACGCGCGATGGCGGCCGGGATCAAGTTCCAGATCAGAGACTTTCAGCACCTGCGGCACCGGGATGTTTTCGCTGCGGCGCATCAGTGTACGGACCCGTGCCAGCAACTCGGGGAACTCGAACGGCTTGACCAGATAGTCGTCGGCGCCCAAATCGAGACCGCGAATCTTGTCGGCCAGACGCCCGCGCGCGGTGAGCATCATCACCCGCGTGGCGTGGGTACGGCGCAGTTGTTCCAGCACGCCCCAGCCGTCGAGTTCCGGCAGATTCACATCGAGAATAATCAGGTCGTAGGCCTGCTGTTGTGCCAGATGCAGTCCATCGGCGCCGTTGGCCGCGTGGTCGACGATGTAACCACTTTCGGTCAAACCCTGATGCAAGTATTCGGCAGCTTTAAGCTCGTCCTCGATCACAAGGATTCGCATGATCTATCACCACTTTTATTTAATGGATATTTAATTAAGGTGGCCGGGAAAGTTATTGTTTTTGTAAGGGCTTCCGGACGGATGTTATTAACGATTAAAAATATTCCTACAGAGATTTCCGTGCGTGCAGACGTGCAAGGTAAAGGCTGTAGTAGCTTCAGAGTCAACGAAAAACCTCTCGATAAAGCCCTGAATAGAGCCACTGCGGCAGCTTGCCGCAGGTCAAAATGGCACGCCTCATGAGAACTCTTTTCAGGCAAGTGCTGTTCGGCAGATAACTTCAGTGTATTTGTTTCCATGTATTGCATAGTTGCGTTGCGCACTGCGCATGCTAGAGCAAAACAACTTCCTGCAACCGTGGATAACGGATTTGTAATCTTCCAGTCACCTTGTCGATAAGTTCAAAACCCTACCGTGGCGGCATCAAAGTTTCTTGAATAAAGGAAGTCTTCCATTGCCCGGTTTAACAGAACTGACGGCGCGATCACGCCTGAAAAAAATACTCGGCGGTATTTTGTTGTTGGCCAGTACCAGTCTTGCGAGTGCCTCGACGCTGACCCTCGAACAAGCCCTGCAATCGGCATTCGCCGGCAATCCGGATCTGGCCGCCGCGCAGTGGGAAATCGGTATTGCCGAGGGTGACCGTCAACAGGCCGGGCTGATCCCCAACCCCGAAGTCTCCTGGGAGGCCGAAGACACGCGCCGCGAATCCCGCACCACGACGGTGATGCTCAGCCAGCCGATCGAACTGGGTGGCAAACGCGGCGCGCGCATTGACGTCGCCAGCCGCGCGCAGGACGCCGCCGGCATTGAGCTGGAGCGCAAGCGCAACACCTTGCGCGCCGATGTGATTCAAGCGTTCAACAGCGCCCAGACTGCGCAGCAGCGCTTGCAGTTGTCCCGTCAGTCGCTGCAATTGGCCGAGCACGGTTTGCGCGTGGCACAAGGTCGGATCGAGGCCGGCAAATCCTCACCCGTCGAAGGCACGCGGGCACAGGTGCAGCTCTCGGAAGTACGCCTGGAACTGAGCCGCGCCGAACGTGATCAGGCCAACGCCCATCAACAACTGGCGCAGGTCATGGGCGCACCGTTGCCGACCTCGACAAATGTACAAGCAGCCACGCAAAGCCTCGCTGCCGTGCCGCCGCCGACCCGTTTGCTCGAGCGTCTGAACGAGACTGCTGAACTGCGTCTGGCCAAATTGCAGATCGATCAGCGTGAGGCCTCGCTGGGCCTGGAAAAATCTCAGCGTATCCCCGACCTGACCGTGAGCATCGGCAGCCAATACAGCGAAACCGAGCGCGAGCGGGTCAATGTGGTCGGGCTGTCGATGCCGATTCCACTGTTCAACCGCAATCAGGGCAACGTGCTGGCGGCGGCGCGGCGTAGCGATCAGGCGCGGGATCTGCGCAACGCCACCGAACTGCGTCTGCGCACGGAAACCCAGACCACGCTGGCGCAATGGCAGACCGCCAACGGGGAAATCACTGCGTTCAACCAAACCATCCTGCCCGCCGCGCAACGTGCGGTGGACAGCGCCACGCGCGGCTTTGAAATGGGCAAGTTCGGTTTTCTCGACGTGCTCGATGCCCAGCGCACGCTGATCGCCGCGCGCAGCCAATACATCCAGGCTGTCAGCGAAGCCACCGACGCCCGTGTGCGCATCGAACGAATTTTCGGCGACCTCAGCGTCAACCCTTGAATTTCATCTTTTTGATCACTGCGCGATGGCACGGCGCAGAGGAGTTTCCATGGATAAAAAACTGATTGTGGTCGCCGCAGCGACCTTGGCATTAGGCATTGGTATCGGTTCGATGTGGCCGGGCAATGCGTCCATCGACGCCCACGCCGATGAAGCGGCCGAACATGCCGATCACGCTGAAGAAGGCGCAGCCGCTGACGGCGATCACGCCGAAGAAGGGCATATCGAGTTGAGCACCGAGCAGATCACCGCTGCGGGCATTCAACTGGCCCAGGCACAGGCGCAGAACATCAGCCTCGGCCTGCCGTTCCCCGGCGAAGTGCGCTTTGACGAAGACCGCACCGCCCACGTGGTGCCGCGCGTGCCGGGCGTAGTCGAGTCCGTAGCGGTCAACCTCGGGCAACCGGTGAAAAAGGGCCAGTTGCTGGCCGTGATCGCCAGTCAGCAGATCTCCGATCAGCGCAGCGAACAAGCCGCCGCGCAACGGCGTTTGGCCCTGGCGCGCACGACCTACGAGCGCGAGAAGAAGCTGTGGCAAGACAAGATCTCCGCCGAGCAGGATTTCCTTCAGGCGCGCCAAGCGCTGGAAGAAGCTGAAATCGCCGTGAGCAACGCCCGGCAAAAAATCAGCGTACTCAGCGGCAGCGTGGTTGCCACCGGCGGCAATCGCTACGAGCTGCGTGCGCCGTTCGATGGTGTCGTGGTGGAAAAGCACCTGACGCCGGGGGAGGTGGTCGATGAAACCACGGCGGCTTTCACGCTCTCGGATTTGTCGCGGGTGTGGGTGACGTTCGGCGTTTCGCCCAAAGACTTGACCAGGGTGCAAGTGGGCAAAACCGTCACCGTCAGCGCGCCGGAATTGAATGCGCAAGTCACCGGCAGCGTGGCTTATGTCGGCAGTCTGCTTGGCGAACAAACCCGCACCGCGACGGTGCGCGTCACGCTGGAAAACCCGCAGGGCTCATGGCGTCCGGGGCTGTTCGTCACGGCGCGGGTGGCCACCGACAACCGTGAGGCGAAAGTCGCGGTGCCGGAAACCGCTGTCCAGACCGTCGAGGACAAACCCACGGTGTTCGTACGCACCGACGACGGCTTCAAAGCGCAAGCAGTGGAGCTGGGCAGTCGCGCGGCGGGGCAGGTGGAAATCACCCAAGGCCTGGAGGCCGGCGCGCAAGTCGCCAGCGTCGGCAGCTTCGTCCTCAAATCGGAACTGGGCAAAGCCTCGGCCGAGCACAGTCATTAATTCTGGAAGGTCCCCATGTTCGAACGCCTGATCCAGTTTGCCATCGAGCAGCGCATCATCGTGCTGCTCGCCGTTCTGCTCATGGCCGGCCTCGGCATCGCCAGTTATCAAAAACTGCCGATCGACGCCGTGCCCGATATCACCAACGTCCAGGTGCAGATCAACACCGGCGCCGCCGGGTTCTCACCGCTGGAAACCGAGCAGCGCATCACCTTTCCGATTGAAACCGCCATGGCCGGTTTGCCGGCACTGGAACAGACCCGCTCGCTGTCGCGCTCGGGGTTGTCGCAAGTCACGGTGATCTTCAAGGATGGCACCGACCTGTTCTTCGCCCGTCAATTGGTCAACGAGCGTTTGCAGATCGCCAAGGAGCAATTGCCCGAAGGCGCGGAAGCCGTCATGGGGCCGATTTCCACCGGCCTCGGCGAGATTTTCCTGTGGACGGTCGAGGCCCGGGAAGGCGCGCTGAAGGGCGACGGCACGCCGTACACGCCGACCGATCTGCGGGTGATTCAGGACTGGATCATCAAGCCGCAATTGCGCAACGTGCCGGGTGTGGCCGAGATCAACACCATCGGCGGCTTCGCCAAGGAATATCAGATTGCGCCGGACCCGAAACGTCTGGCCGCGTACAAGCTGACCCTCACCGATCTGGTCACGGCGCTGGAGCGCAACAACGCCAACGTCGGCGCCGGTTACATCGAGCGCAGCGGTGAGCAATTGCTGATTCGCGCTCCGGGGCAGGTGGCGAGCACCGAGGATATCGCCAACATCGTCATGGCCAACGTCGACGGCACGCCGATCCGCATCAAGAACGTCGCCACCGTCGAAATCGGCCGCGAATTGCGCAGCGGCGCGGCCACCGAAAATGGTCGTGAAGTGGTGCTCGGCACGGTGTTCATGCTGATCGGCGAGAACAGCCGCACCGTCTCGCAAGCGGTCGCCAGCAAGCTCGAACAGATCAACAAATCCTTGCCCCAAGGCGTGATCGCTGTGCCGGTTTACGACCGCACGCATCTGGTCGACAAAGCCATCGCCACGGTGAAAAAGAACCTCATCGAAGGCGCGATTCTGGTGATCGCGATCCTGTTCCTGTTCCTCGGCAACATCCGCGCCGCGCTGATCACGGCGATGGTGATTCCGTTGTCGATGCTGTTCACCTTCACCGGCATGTTCAGCAACAAGGTCAGCGCCAACCTGATGAGCCTCGGCGCGCTGGACTTCGGGATTATTGTCGACGGCGCGGTGGTGATCGTCGAAAACACTCTGCGTCGTCTGGCTCACGCGCAGCAGCACCATGGGCGCTTGCTGACGCGAAGCGAGCGCTTCAAGGAAGTGTTTGCGGCAGCCAAAGAAGCGCGACGACCGCTGATTTTCGGTCAATTGATCATCATGGTCGTGTACCTGCCGATCTTCGCCCTGAGCGGCGTCGAAGGGAAAATGTTCCACCCCATGGCGTTCACCGTGGTCATCGCGCTGCTGGGCGCGATGTTGTTGTCGGTGACGTTTGTTCCCGCGGCGATTGCGCTGTTCGTGACTGGCAAGGTCAAGGAAGAAGAGGGCGCGGTGATGCGCGGCGCGCGTCGCGTCTATGCGCCGGCATTGGCTTGGGTGATGAGTCATCGTGCCGTTGCGGTGGGTGCGGCGTTGGGCGTGATTGTGCTCAGTGGCGTGCTGACCAGCCGCATGGGCAGCGAGTTTGTGCCGAGCCTCAGTGAAGGCGATTTCGCCCTGCAAGCCTTGCGCGTGCCGGGTACCAGCCTGACGCAATCGGTGGACATGCAGCAGCGGCTGGAAACCCTGATTCTGGCCAAAATACCGGAAGTCGAGCGCGTATTCGCCCGCACCGGTACTGCGGAAATCGCCTCCGACCCGATGCCGCCGAACATCTCCGACAGCTACGTGATGCTCAAGCCCAAGGATCAATGGCCAGACCCGGGCAAGTCCCGCGACACCCTGATGGTCGAACTGCAAGCGGCGGCCGCAACGTTACCGGGCAGCAACTATGAGCTGTCCCAGCCGATTCAACTGCGCTTCAACGAATTGATCTCCGGCGTGCGCAGTGACGTGGCAGTCAAGGTGTTTGGTGATGACATGGACGTGCTCAACGCCACGGCGGCGAAGATTGCAGCGGCCATGCAGAAGGTTAACGGCGCCTCTGAAGTGAAGGTTGAGCAGACCACCGGATTGCCGGTGCTGACCATCAACATCGATCGCGACAAAGCGGCGCGTTACGGGCTCAACGTCGGTGATGTGCAGGACACGATTGCGGTGGCAGTGGGTGGGCGCAAGGCCGGGACGTTGTATGAGGGCGACCGACGTTTCGACATGGTCGTGCGTTTGTCCGATGCCATGCGCAAGGACATCGACGGCTTGTCGGCGCTTTTGATTCCGGTGCCAGCGGTGAATGGCTCGGCCAATCAGATCGGTTTCATCGCCCTGCAAGATGTCGCCAGCCTCGACCTGGTGCTGGGGCCGAATCAGGTCAGCCGCGAAAACGGCAAGCGCCTGGTGATCGTCAGCGCCAACGTGCGCGGGCGCGATATCGGTTCATTCGTCGCAGAGGCGGGCGAAGTGATCGAACGTGATGTGCAGGTGCCAGCCGGTTACTGGACCAGTTGGGGCGGGCAGTTCGAGCAACTGCAATCGGCGGCCAAGCGGTTGCAGATCGTAGTGCCGGTGGCGTTGCTGCTGGTGTTCGGGCTGTTGTTCATGATGTTCAACAATCTGAAGGATGGCTTGCTGGTGTTTACCGGGATTCCGTTTGCGTTGACCGGGGGCGTGATGGCGCTGTGGCTGCGCGATATTCCGCTGTCGATCTCGGCGGGCGTCGGGTTTATTGCGTTGTCCGGGGTGGCGGTACTCAACGGCCTGGTGATGATCGCGTTTATCCGCAATCTGCGCGAGGAGGGGCGGTCGCTCACTGAGGCGATCAACGTCGGTGCACTGACGCGATTGCGGCCAGTGTTGATGACGGCGTTGGTGGCGTCCCTGGGCTTCATCCCGATGGCGCTGGCGACCGGCACGGGTGCTGAGGTGCAGCGGCCTTTGGCGACGGTGGTGATTGGCGGGATTCTGTCCTCGACCATTCTCACGCTGCTGATCTTGCCGGCCCTCTATCAACTCGCCCATCGTCGGGATGAGGACCCCATCTCAGCCGAACCGTGATCCCTTGTAGGAGTGAGCCTGCTCGCGATAGCGGTCTATCAGTTAAATGTGCATTGACTGACCCACCGCCATCGCGAGCAGGCTCACTCCTACAGGTTTCGATTTGCGTACACATTACGAATATGTAATCCCTTCGCCACCGTCACGATAGGTTCGGATTGTTACCTTGATCCCGTCAGCTACTTAAACGAGGAATCAAATATGAAATTGGTAAAAATCAGTGCCTTTGCAGCCGCTCTGGTGATGTCTTCCCTGGCCATGGCCGAAGGTGGCGGCGACCGCACTTTCGAAAAAATGATGACCGCCAACGACCGCTCTGTAGAGCTGTTCGTCGCCCGGGAACAGGCCCGTGACCCGGTCGTCGTCAACGACAAGAAAGACGACAAGACTCAAGACCTGTAAACGCAGCCGTGCTGGAACAAGCCTGTCATCGCGCATCGATGCCGGGCTTTTTTATGGAGGAATTGAACATGAAGTTGATCAAGTGGATGACCTTCGTCGGGGTGATGTCGATGTCGCTCAATGTGCTGGCCGAAGGCGGCGGTGACCGCACGTTCGACAAGGCCCTCAGCGCCAACGCCAAGGCAATGGAGTTGTACGCCGCCAACCAAGGCAAAGCGCCGCCGGTGGTGAAGGATTACGAGTACGGGATGAAGCTGGATGTGGTCAAAGTGGTGAGTGTCGTCAAACCGAGGGCGACTTGCGCCGTCGTCCCCACCGTCATGACCTACGAAGACTCGAAAGGCCAGCTCAACACCGTCAAATACACCGTGGCCGGTGAATGCCGCCAACGTGGCTGATCTGCCCCAATCAAAACGCGACCGCCCCGTAATGATCAAAACGCGGTCCCCTGTAGGAGCTGCCGAAGGCTGCGATCTTTTGATCTTGATCTTAAAAATCAAAATCAAAAGATCGCAGCCTTCGGCAGCTCCTACAGGGTGGGATTTCGATATGACGATGTGTATTTCGATTCGGGATGTTTAAAGGTTGTGTGGGAAATACAGAACCTTCCCACAATGTTTTCAGGTTGTCCGTCGGACGTCCGCTCTCTAGCCTGTGTGGGTCGCTGCCAATTCAGCGATCGGGATTGGAACCCCGGGACCCAAGAAGCGCAAAAGTGGCTTTCATGACGTATGCTTGCGCACCTTCATGGTGTGCACTCTGTTATGGCGGCTGTGCGCGGGAGACGGGAGTGTCATTAATTTTGTGTTCGGGCATAACATGCTGCAGAGGTGCATGTATGCCAACCAAAAAGAAACCGGCCCGTGAGGCCAAGCGTGACCTTCCGTCCATTCCAAAAGAGCTGATCGACCAGTTCCTCAGTGAGTCGATGAGTGCCGAAGCTATTCAGGATGCTGCGATGGCGTTCAAAAAGGCGCTTATCGAACGTGCCCTTGGTGCCGAGTTAGGACTTCATCTTGGCTATCCTCAGGGCGCGGAGCGCCCTGAGGATTCGAGTAACCAGCGTAACGGCAAGAGCGGAAAAACCGTGCTGACCGATGACGGCCCGTTGCGCCTGGATATTCCCAGAGACCGCGACGGCAGTTTTTCTCCGATTTTGATCCCCAAACATGAGCGCCGTTTTACCGGCTTTGATGACAAGATCATTGCCATGTATGCCCGCGGCATGAGCGTTCGCGAGATTCGTGCCTTTCTCTCGGAGCAGTACGCAACAGACGTCTCCCATGACTTCATCAGCACCGTTACCGACGCTGTTCTGGAGGAAGTCAGTACGTGGCAGCAACGGCCACTCGAACCTATGTACCCGGTCATTTTCTTCGATGCGCTGCGGGTTAAAATCCGTGATGAAGGCGTGGTTCGCAACAAGGCGATTTACCTGGCTCTGGGCGTACTACCGGACGGCACTCGAGATATTCTGGGCATCTGGATTGAGAACACAGAGGGCGCCAAATTCTGGATGAAAGTCTTCAATGACCTCAAAACCCGGGGGGTCGAAGATGTCCTGATCGCGGTAACGGACGGTCTCAAAGGCATGCCTGAAGCCTTGAGTGCAGTGTTCCCTCAGACGGCGTTGCAGACATGCATCGTGCACCTGATCCGCAACAGCCTTGATTACGCAGCATGGGACAAGCGTCGTGAGCTGGCCAAGGCCCTGAAACCGATTTATCAAGCACTCAACGCTGACGTCGCCGAGCAAGCTCTGGATGCCTTCGAATCGGGCCCTTGGGGCAAGCAATATCCAACGGTGGTTGCAGCCTGGCGACGCGCCTGGGATCGAGTCATCCCGTTCTTTGTGTTCCCGCCAGCCATACGAAAGGTGATCTACACCACCAATGCCATCGAGAGTATCAACTCGCAGCTGCGCAAGATCATCAAGACAAGAGGCCACTTTCCAACCGATGAAGCCGCGACAAAACTGATCTGGCTGGCACTGCAAAACATCACCGCCAACTGGGGCAGTGCAGCCCATGACTGGAAAAACGCTATGAATCAGTTTGCGGTTTTGTACGGAGATCGATTCATCAGGTCAAACTGGTGAAATGAAGGCCTGCCTAACGGCAGGCCATTACCAGCCCGCACACAAAAAATCTGACACTCTCCGGGAGACTTCGAGTCTGCCGGGTTTTCTCTGGTCCCCGGGTTCCAACCTGCGTACAGCTGCCACCCCTCGCGTGGAACCGAATGGGCCAGCTCCACCGTAAGACTGGAGATACACCATGAAAAAGCCAACACCCAATCCGCCCGAAACAACCATTCCTGCGGACGCCAATACAACGTCCCCCTACGCTGGCGAAGACACCCGCAAACTCCACGAAGCCGCCGACCGCGCCCTCGACTTCTACCTCAAACCCACCGCCGCCATCATGGCCACGCCCTACATCCAGAACCAGATGTTCCAGGTTAATCCGAAGGCCGACACAGAATCCCTGCTGGCCAACGCCAGCGAATCCCTGGGCTCGGCCAGCGTCATGCTCGGCGACTTCGCGGCGCTGCTGCAAGGCACGCAGCGCAAGACGTTGCTGGGGATCGCGCAAGTGGTGATGCTTGGTGAGCTGGCGGTAAACAAGGCACTGGATAACTTGGAACCTACCGCATAAATGCAGAGGCGGATGGCGAGATTTGCAATCTCGCCATCCAAGAACTATGACCGTGTATCAGAAAGCTATACGCGTATATGCATTAGCTACACGGAAAAGATAGAATCGACTCCGAAGCCGCCTTGATGGCTTCGCACCTCAAACGTTAGATCTCACGTTACGAAGCATGGCCTAAACCTCTCCGGGCCGCTCAAGGAGTCAAAAAATGAAAAGCAGACAAAAGCTGATGTGCTAATGCCATAAGGAGGCTCCAGTTCCAACATCACCTACCCAGATGGGATACAGAACAATGTCCACCACAACTGAAAGCGTTGAAAAATCCAAACCCGTTCCAATCAACATGAGAGCGGACGAAAAGAAACGTAATCTGATCGATCTGGCAGCTGCCATGTCTGGTCGTGATCGCACTAGTTTTATCCTGGAAGCAGCCTGCCAAAAAGCTGAGGAAGTGATTCTGGATAAACGACTGTTCCTTCTCGACGACAGCGCATTTGACGCATTCGAACAGGCAATTGAAGCCAATCCGGCTCGAGGTAACGAATGCCTGCACCAACTGCTCGCACGTCCAAAACGTTGGAGTTGACCGCCCCCGAGAAGCTCAATGACCAACACGAACTCGATGCCTTCGATTCTGGTGAGGTGACCATCGACCAATACCTGCAGAGGAAGGCGCGCAAAGCCCAATCCACCAAGCAGGCTGTTGTTTACGTCAGTTGCCTCAAAGGCACGTCGAATGTGATGGCGTACTACACGCTCTCCAGCGGATCAGTCGCCCGTGCCAGCGTCATGCCGAAAAGTCGCCAACGCAACTCGCCCAACGTCCATCCGGTAACGCTATTGGGGCGCATGGGGGTAACTCGCGAAGCTCAGGGCCAAGGCTTCGCCATCGATTTACTGCAAGATGCTATTGAAAGAGCGATCAACGCGTCTCAGTCGATTGGATCCAGCGCGATAATTGTTCATCCGCTGAATAATCGTTTGTCGAATTTTTACATCAAGTACGCGGGATTCATTCCGTGCCCCGCCATTTCTCCTATTACCCTGATGCTGCCTTTGCGCTAGAACTTGGCTTAATCGGCTACCCGCCAGGTTTTTTCGATAGCGGGTTGATTACCTGCGAACTGCAGGCAAAAAAAGCGCCCCGAAGGACGCCAAAAAATTCACCTCTTTCCAAAGGAGCAAGGAGCTTCTAAAGGTGAATGTGCATTGCTCGTGAACTCAGAGAATCGCCAACGGATACTCGACAATCACCCGCACTTCATCCAGGTCCGACTCGAACGCCGTGGCGCGAGTGGTGGCCTGGCGCAAGCGCAGTGACATGTCCTTCAACGAACCACTCTGGACCACGTATTTGACTTCGATATCCCGCTCCCAGCGCTTCTGATCCGTCAGCGGATTGCCGTCGCCATCGCGGCGCATGTACACGGCGTTGGCGTTGGAATAGTCGGCGTCGGTGCCGCGCGCATAACGGGTCATGAACGACAAACCGGGCACGCCATAGGGGGTCATGTCGAGGTCGTAGCGCACCATCCATGAACGTTCCTTGGGCGAGTTGAAGTCGCTGTACTGGATGGAGTTGTCGAGGAAGATCGAATCGGACTGGCGCAGGTAATCGAAATCGTCGTTGCCGTTGTTGCGCTGGTGGGAGAGGGCGACGGAATGCGCGCCGAGTTTCACGCCGACACGGCCGCTCCAGATGTTGTTGTCGAACTCACCGAGCAGTTGTTTGCCCTCGTCGACAGCCTTGTAGTAATTCAAACCACCAAACAGCGACAAGTCATCCGACAGCGGATACGTCCACGCGGTGCCGGCGTAGTACTGATTCCAGGCATCCTTGAGGCGACTGGAATACAGGCTGAAACTGAGGTTTTTGTTCAGCACATAATCGCCGCCGCCGTAAGCGATCCACGGCGAATTGACCGGGCCGGCATAAAAGGTCGCGAAGTTTTCGCGCATGTCGCTGGACACCGGTTGGCTCATCGCGTGCAGTCGACCACCCTGAACCGATAGACCTTCAATACTGGTGTTGGTCGCCGTCACGCCGAGAAAGCTTTCCGGCAGCAAACGCGAGTCACCCGCCGCCACTACCGGGTTGGCGGGGAATACATCACCGACCCTGACCACCGTATCGAATGCCCGCACTTTCGCGGCGCCACCGACCTTGGTGTATTCGTCCCGCGCCTCGCCGTCACTGTTGACCGGCAGCACATCAAACGAACTGCGCCCACCATTGCGCCCGCCACCGGTGTCGAGTTTCAAACCGATCATCGCAAACGCATCAACACCGACCCCGACGGTGCCTTGGGTAAAGCCGGATTCGAACTTGCTGATCACCGCATGCGACCAGGCTTCGGAATATCCGTTGCCGGTAGGGCTGGATTCGCCGTTGCGGTGATCACGATTGAAATAGAAATTACGGTTGAGCACCGTCAGGCTGCTGCCTTCGATAAAGCCTTCGGCTTTTTCTTCTGCAAACACCATGGACGGCCCGGAGCCGACCACCACCGCTAAAGCGGCCATCGACATTTTTGAATTGTTAACCATCAAACACTCCTTGGGTTCGGCAGAACGGGAACGTGCTTCGGCGTGGGTTTTATTGTTCGACGGGCAAGCGCCCGCCGGCATGGTCGCCGGGTAACATCGTTGCAAGCTGCGGATAACGCCAAGGTGATGAGGGAATTACAATTTCGTCATGTGGCTGGAATCACAACCCTGTGTCAGGTCAGGGCTGCGAGTTGTTCGATTGTCTGTGGAAAACGCTCGACCAGACGGATCAGGGTTGTGGCCTGAGCATTGGGCGTTGCTCGTCCTTGCTCCCAGTTTTCGAGCGTTCGCGTGTTGGTGCGTAGATACATCGCGAATACTGACCGGGAAAGATTAAGTTGCTGACGGATGGCTACCACTTCCTCCGCAGTGATTGGCATCAGTTTTGGCAACTGAACCTTGTGGGTACGCAAGGTGATTTTGCCTTGGCGTTCATCGGCCAGTGCTTCGAGTCCATCCATCAGTTCGGAAAAAATGTCACGTTTCATAGTGGCTTCTCGCGTTGAGTTCTCTATCCAGTGTTTTTCTGAAAAGTTTTTTCTGGGCAGGCGTCAGATCGTCCTGCTCGTTTTTGTTGTAGACGGTAAAGAGCCAGAACTGATCGAAGCCTGACCACCAGTAATAAATCACTCGTAATCCGCTGCGCTTGCCTTTCCCTCTTCCTTGGTCGCCAAAGCGAATTTTACGAAGCCCGCCTGTGTCCTCGATGAGATCGCCCGCTTCCGGATTTTTCAGCAACTCCAGTTGAAAGCTGCGAAACAGATCGTCATCCAGATAGTCGTCTCGGTGCTTCTGAAATACAGGCAATTCGATAAATAGAGCATCCATTTTCTGTACGTTACCCGCGTATAGTGTTGTCTCGAAAATCGAATCGGTCAAGGCCTCCTGGCCTTGCTTTTCGTCCCTTTTTCAACGGTAGACGCCGGTCGTGGAAACACCTGTAGGACGAGTTGACGGGGGCGGTGGGAACGTTCGACTTCGCGAGCAAGCTCACTCCCACAATGGTTTTTGGGTGTGCCCGGAGTTTGTGAACGACGCACAAACCTGTGGAAGCCGGGCTTGCCCGCGATGAGGCCAGCGCAAGCGCTTGAGATGTTGAATCCCACAAAAACAAAAACGGCACCCGAAGGTGCCGTTTTTATTTCTAGCCAGCCGAGCAATCAGCCCGCCAGACCCGCCTGCTGAACCAGCGTCAGCAATGGCTGCGGGTAAACGCCGAGGAAGAACGCAACCAGGGCGATGGCCAGCAGCATGACGCCGCCTGCTTTCTGTTCCCAGTGCAACTCGGCATCGTGGCGACGCAGGTTCGGCTCGATCAGGTACAGGGTGACCATCACGCGCAGGTAGTAGAACACGCCGATGGCGCTGCCCAGTACCAACGAACCGACCAGCCACCATTGGTGCGACTCGACACCGGTAGCGATGATGTAGAACTTGCCGATGAAGCCCGCAGTCAGCGGGATACCGGCCAGGGACAGCATCATCACGGTCAGGACGGCGGTCAGGTACGGACGGCGCCAGAACAGGCCGCGGTATTCGTACAGGGCATCCGCGTCACGGCCGTTGTACGGCGAGGACATCAGGGTGATCACGCCGAACGCGCCGAGGCTGGTGATCACGTAGGTGACCAGGTAGACGCCGATGGCTTCCACCGCCAGACCCTTGCTCGCCACCAGGGCGATCAGCAGGTAGCCGAAGTGCGCGATGGACGAGTAACCGAGCAGACGCTTGAGGTTGCTCTGGGTCAGGGCCAGCAGGTTACCGAACAGGATCGAGGCGATGGCGATGACGGTCAGCACGTCGCTCAGTACGCCACTGCTGGCAGCAGGGGAGATCTGAAACAGACGCACCATCACGGCGAACACGGCCACTTTCGAAGCGGTCGCAAGGAACGCAGCGACCGGTGCCGGAGCACCTTCGTACACGTCCGGCGTCCACAGGTGGAACGGTACCAGCGACAGCTTGAACGCCAGACCGATCAGCATCATGCCCAGGCCCAGTTGCGCCAGCGGGCTAGGCAGACCAGTGGCGGCCAGGGCCTGACCGATACCGACGAAGCTCAGCGAACCGGCGTCTGCGTAAAGCAGCGCCATACCGAACAACAGGAACGCGGAACCGGCAGCCGACAGCACCATGTATTTGATGCCGGCTTCCAGCGAACGCTTGTTGAAGAAGGCGTAAGCCACCAGACCGTAGACCGGCACCGAGAGCAGTTCCAGACCGATGAACAAACCGGCCAGGTGCTGCGCGCTGACCAGAACCAGACCACCGGCGGCGGCCATCAGGATCAGCAGGTACAGTTCTTCACGGTTGCCCGGGTAACCCGAACCGCCATCGCCCAGATAGGCGTGGGCGAGGGTCACACAAGCGAGGGTGGCGACCAGGATCAGCGCCATGTACAGGCAGGCAAAGGTGTCGATCTGCAGCAATGGGGTCACGGCCAGAGGCGCGACTTTCAGGGCCGGCAGGATCGACAGCAAGGCCAGGTTCAGACCGGCCACCGAGATCAGGAAGGTCTGCGAGTGGTTGCGGCGCCAGGCGATTGCCAGCATCACCACGATAATGGTGAGGCTGGTGATCAACAGTGGCGCAAGCGCAATAAAGTGTTGAATCGTGAATTCCATAGCGCTCTTACCGGGCCGAAGCGAGTTGAGTGAAGGCGGTGCCGAGCCACTGCTGAACGCCATGCATCGTGGCGGCAGAAGTGTCGAGGAACGGTTGCGGGTAGACGCCGAGGTAAATCAGCAGCACCGCAAGGCCTAGCACCATGATCAGTTCGCGAGCGTCCATACCGTGCAGGATCGAATCCGATTTGGACGGACCGAAATACGCACGGTGGATCATGATCAGCGAGTAGACCGAACCGAACACCAGACCGGAGGTGGCAATCGCAGTGATCCAGGGCCAGCTGGCGAAAGAACCGATCAGGATCAGGAACTCGCCGACGAAGTTACCCGTGCCCGGCAGACCCAACGAAGCGGCTGCAAAGAACAGGCTGATCGCCGGCAGGTAAGCGATACGCGACCACAGACCGCCCATCTCACGCATGTCACGAGTGTGCAGACGCTCGTACAACTGACCGCTGAGGATAAACAGTGCGGCTGCCGACACACCGTGCGCCAGCATCTGGATCACTGCACCTTGCAGGGCCAGTTGGCTGCCGGAGTAGATGCCGATCAGGACGAAGCCCATGTGGGAAACGGACGAGAAGGCGATCAGACGCTTGATGTCGGTTTGCGCGAACGCCAGGAACGCACCGTAGAAGATCCCGATCAGACCGAGGGTCATGGCGATCGGCGCGAACTCGGCCGAAGCGTTCGGGAACAGCGGCAGAGCGAAACGCAGCAGGCCGTAGGCAGCGGTTTTCAGCAAGATACCGGCGAGGTCGACGGAACCCGCAGTCGGCGCCTGGGCGTGAGCGTCAGGCAACCAGGAGTGGAACGGTACGACAGGCAGCTTGACCGCGAAGGCGATGAAGAAGCCGAGCATCAGGATGTACTCGGTGGTCATCGACATCTTGGTTTTCAACAGGTCGGCGTAGTTGAAGGTAATCACGCCAGTGTTGTTGAAGTTGACCAGCACCAGACCGAGGATCGCCACCAGCATGATCAGGCCGGAAGCCTGAGTGAAGATGAAGAACTTGGTTGCTGCGTAGATCCGGGTTTTCTTGCCGTCCGAAGAACTGTGACCCCAGAGCGCGATGAGGAAGTACATCGGCACCAGCATCATTTCCCAGAAGAAGAAGAACATGAACAGGTCGAGGGCGAGGAACACGCCGACGACGCCGCCCAGGATCCACATCAGGTTCAGGTGGAAGAAGCCAACGTGACGTTGAATCTCTTTCCACGAGCAGAGTACCGACAAGATACCCAGCAGACCGGTCAGCAGGATCATCAACAGCGACAGGCCGTCGAGGGCCAGGTGCACGCTGATGCCGAAACGCTCGATCCAGATGTGCTTGAACTCAAGCGCCCAGGTCGGATCGGCGCCAGGCGCCGGGGCAAATGAATAGTCACCGGTAGCCCACAGCCAGAGGCCGATCGCGAGCAACAGGGACATGGTGATCAGCGCAATCCAGCGGGGCAGGGTAGCGCCGAAGCGCTCACCCATCCAGCACAGCAGGCCGCCGATGAAGGGGATCAGGATTAGCCAAGGCAGAATCATGACGGGCTCGTTTCCTTTCGCAAATTCGCAAGGTTCATATCAGACCGCTACCAGCACGATGGCGCCGATTACCAGCACGGCACCAGCAGCCATCGAAGCAGCGTACCAACGCAGTTGACCGGTCTCGGTGCGGCTCAGGGCAGTGTGACCGCCCTTGGCCATACGCGGGATCAGACCGATGGTCTGGTCGAGCGGGTCTTTGCGCAGGATGTGGCTGATCGCAAGGTAAGGCTTGACGAACAGTTTGTCGTAGATCCAGTCGAAGCCCCAGGCGGCGAACCACCAGGCCGAAAGGAAACGGCCGATGCCGCTGTTGGCGATTGCTGTCACGAAGCGACGCTTGCCGAGGAACAGCAGCGCTGCCAGCAGGATACCGGCCAGGGCGATGGCGCCCGACGCGATTTCCAGACTGTGCTTGGCTTCGCCACCGGCATGGCCAACGCTTTCCGGCAATACGCCGTGCAGCGGTGGAACGATCATGGCGCCGACGAAGGTCGACAGCACGATCAGCACCGACAGTGGCAGCCAGTGAGCGATACCGTGACCGGCGTGGGCTTCGGTCTTGGCTTCACCGTGGAACGTGATGAAGATCAGGCGGAAGGTGTACAGCGACGTCATGAACGCACCGACCAGACCTGCGTAGAGCAGACCGTGGTTGCCGCTGGCGAACGCTTCCCAAAGGATTTCGTCCTTGGAGTAGAAGCCTGCGGTAACCAGTGGCAGAGCAGCCAGCGCAGCACCGCCGACGATGAAGCTGGCGTAGGCCAGTGGCAGTTTTTTCCACAGGCCGCCCATCTTGAAGATGTTCTGCTCGTGGTGGCAGGCAACGATCACCGCACCGGAAGCAAGGAACAGCAGAGCCTTGAAGAAGGCGTGGGTCATCAGGTGGAAAATCGCGCCATCCCAGGCACCAACGCCCAGCGCCAGGAACATGTAACCGATCTGGCTCATGGTCGAGTAGGCGAGGATACGTTTGATGTCGGTTTGCACCAGTGCGGCGAAACCGGCCAGAACCAGAGTCACACCACCGACGATGCCGACCAGGTGCAGGATGTCCGGCGCCAGGGTGAACAGGCCGTGAGTACGGGCGATCAGGTAGACACCGGCGGTCACCATGGTTGCAGCGTGGATCAGTGCCGAAACCGGGGTAGGACCGGCCATTGCATCCGCGAGCCAGGTTTGCAGTGGCAGTTGCGCCGATTTACCGACAGCGCCGCCCAGCAGCATCAGGGTCGCCAAGGTGATCCAGAAATCGCCGACCTGGAATTTCTGCGGTGCCAGCACCAGCAGTTCCTGGATGTTCAGCGTGCCCACTTGCTGGAACAGGATGAACAGGCCGATGGCCATGAACACGTCGCCGATCCGGGTCACGATGAAGGCCTTGAGTGCGGCGTTACCGTTGTTGCGGTTGCTGTAGTAGAAACCGATCAACAGGTACGAGCACAGGCCCACGCCTTCCCAGCCGAAGTACAGGAACAACAGGTTATCGCCCAGGACCAGAAACAGCATGCTGGCGATAAACAGGTTGGTGTACGAGAAGAAGCGCGAGTAACCCGCTTCACCGCGCATGTACCAGGAGGCGAACAGGTGGATCAGGAAACCCACGCCCACCACCACGCCAAGCATGGTGATCGACAGGCCGTCGATGTAAAGCGCGAAGTCAGGCTTGAAGCCTTCCACCGCCATCCACTGCCAGAGCACCAGGGTGTAGTGACCGCCTTCGGGAGGTGCGACGTTGAATTGCCAGATGACGTAGGCGGTGACAATCGCCGACAAGCCAATGGAACCCACGCCGATCAGCGCCGAAAGGTTTTCCGACCAGCGTCCACGGGAGAACGACAGCAGCAGGAAACCGATCAGAGGGAATACGAAAGTCAGAAAGATTAGGTTCATCCGCGCATCTCACTGGCAGCGTCGATATCGAGCGTGTGGAAGCGGCGATACAGTTGCAGCAGGATCGCCAGACCAATACTGGCCTCGGCAGCTGCAAGGCTGATCACCAGGATGAACATGATCTGTCCATCCGGCTGGCCCCAACGGGCACCCGCCACAATGAACGCCAGTGCAGAGGCGTTCATCATCACTTCCAGACTCATCAACACGAACAAAATGTTGCGGCGGACCATCAGGCCGACCAGACCAAGGCAGAACAGGATGCCGGCAACCGCCAGTCCATGCTCGAGAGGGATAGCAGGCATGTCTTACTCCTTCGCCTCGTTACGGCCCAAATGGAACGCCGTGACGGCTGCGGCGAGCAGCAGCATCGAGGCGAGTTCGACCACCAGCAGATACGGGCCGAACAGGCTGATGCCCACGGCTTTCGCGTCTACGGTGGTGTGGCCGATGGCCTGACCGCTCTGGTGAGCGAACAGCACATACAGCAGTTCGGCCAGCAGCAGGGCGGCGAGAATCACCGGTCCTGCCCAGATGCCGGGCTTGAGCCAGGTGCGTTCCTGCTGAACCGCGGCAGGGCCCAGGTTCAGCATCATCACCACGAACACGAAGAGCACCATGATGGCGCCCGCGTAGGCGATCACTTCCAGCACGCCGGCGAACGGTGCGCCGAGTGCGAAGAAGGTCATGGCCACGGCGATCAACGAGATGATCAGGTAGAGCAGGGCATGCACAGGGTTGGTGTTGGTGACCACGCGAAGCGTGGACACAACCGCGATACCCGATGCGAAATAGAAAGCGAATTCCATCGTTCTTCCTTAAGGCAGCAAGCTCTTCACGTTGATCGGTTCGGCTTCGTTCTGCGCAGAGCCTTTCGGCTTGCCAGCGATTGCCATACCTGCAACACGATAGAAGTTGTAATCAGGGTTTTTGCCGGGGCCGGAGATCAACAGATCTTCTTTCTCGTACACCAGGTCCTGACGTTTGAACTCGGCCATCTCGAAATCCGGGGTCAACTGGATTGCGGTGGTCGGACAGGCTTCCTCGCAGAGACCGCAGAAAATGCAGCGCGAGAAGTTGATACGGAAGAAGTCCGGGTACCAGCGACCGTCTTCGGTTTCAGCTTTCTGCAGCGAGATGCAACCCACCGGGCAAGCCACGGCGCACAGGTTGCAGGCTACGCAACGTTCTTCGCCATCGGGGTCGCGGGTCAGGACGATACGACCACGGTAGCGTGGTGGCAGGTAGACCGCTTCTTCCGGGTATTGCAGGGTGTCGCGCTTGCGAAAGCCATGGCCGAAGACCATGACCAGGCTGCGTAACTGGGTACCAGTACCCTTAACGATGTCGCCAATATATTTGAACATGGGTCAAATCCTCACTGAACCGCCACCGCGGGCGTGTTCCACAACACAACCGCAGCGGTCACCAGCAAATTGATCAGGGTCAGTGGCAGGCAGAATTTCCAGCTGAAGTCCATCACCTGGTCATAACGCGGACGCGGGATAGAGGCGCGCAGCAGGATGAACAGCATGATGAAGAACGCGGTCTTCAGTGCGAACCACAGGAACGACAGTTGCGGCAGGATGCCGAACGGACCGTGCCAGCCACCGAAGAACAGGGTGACCAGCAGCGCCGAGATCAAGATGATGCCGATGTATTCGCCAACGAAGAACATGCCCCATTTCATGCCGGCGTATTCAATGTGGTAACCGTCAGCCAGTTCCTGTTCCGCTTCCGGCTGGTCGAACGGGTGACGGTGAGTCACGGCGACGCCAGCGATGAAGAAGGTACAGAAGCCGAAGAACTGCGGAATGATGAACCACAGGTTCTGCGCCTGGTACTCGACGATGTCGCGCATGTTGAACGAGCCGACCTGCACCACGATGCCCATCAGGGCCAGGCCCATGAACACTTCGTAGGACACGGTCTGCGCCGAGGCACGCAAGGCACCCAGCAGGGCAAACTTGTTGTTACTCGACCAGCCGGCGAACAGCACCGCGTAGACCGACAGACCGGCCATGGCGAAGAAGAACAGCAGACCGATGTTCAGATCCGCGACACCCCAGGTCGGGGTGATCGGGATGATTGCGAACGCAATCAGCAAGGCGGACATGGCCACCACCGGCGCCAAAGTGAAGATCACTTTGTCGGCAAACGGCGGGGTCCAGTCTTCCTTGAAGAACATCTTCAGCATGTCGGCGGCGATCTGGAACATACCAAACGGGCCAACGCGGTTCGGACCGTAACGGTCCTGCCACCAGCCCAGCAGGCGACGTTCGACAAAGCTGAGCAACGCACCTGCAACCACCACGGCCAGCAGAATCACGATAGCTTTGACGACCGTCAGGATCACATCGATCACTTCAGGGGTGAACCAGGTCATTGCGCTGCCTCCTGCAGACCGTCGACGGATACGCCGGCAAATGCCGGTGGAATGCCGGCGATGCCCGCAGGCAATGCCACCAGACCGGCGCCCAGTTCTTCATTGATACGCAATGGCAGACGCAGGGTCTGACCGGCCACGTTCAGGCTCAGCAGTGCGCCGTCGTTGACCCCAAGGCGATCCGCTTCAGACTTGGCCAGAGCCACGTAGGCCGCCGGAATGCGTTCCTGCACAGGAGCGGCTTTCGACGAGTTCTCGTCGCTGCCGAACAGGTGGAAGAACGGCACGGCTTGCCAGGTGCCCGGCGCCGGGTTGAATGCGCGCGGAGCGGCAGCGAACCAGTTCAGTGAATCACCGGTGCTTTCGATCAGGCGGGTGCCCGGGTCGCCAGCGCGGATGTGACCACCGACTTCGTCCTGGAACTTGTTCCAGGCTTGCGGCGAGTTCCAGCCCGGTGACCAGGCGAATGGCACTTGCTGACGTGGTTCGACCGAACCCGAGTAACCTTCCATGGAGAAGGCGAATGCGGTGTCTTTGTCTTGCGGGGTGCGTGGTTCGTGAACGCTGATGTCGGCGCGCATCGCGGTGCGACCGGAATAACGCAGCGGCTCACGCGCCAGTTTCAGACCCTTGATGCGGAATGCAGCAGACGGTGCTGCGTCGACGATACGCGCCAGTTGCTCGGTGCTCGAAGCCACGGCAGCGGTGACGTGGTCGAGTTGCGTCCAGTCGATTGGCTGGTTCAGCAGGGTGGCGCGCAGGGCGTGCAGCCAGCGCCAGCCTTCGTGAACCAGGATGCTTGCGTCCATGTACTGCGGATCGAAAACCTGGAAGAAGCGCTGGGCGCGACCTTCCTGGCTGACCAGCGTACCGTCGCCTTCAGCGAAGCTGGCGGCTGGCAGAACCAGATGCGCGCGGTCGGTGGTGGCGGTCTTCTGGTGGTCGGCAACGATCACTACTTTCGCAGCGTTCAATGCCGCATCGACCTTGGCTTTCGAGGTGCGGGTGTACAGATCGTTTTCCAGCACGACGATGGCGTCGGCTTTACCGTCAATCACGGCTTGCAGCGCCGCATCCACCGATTCGCCACCGAGCATGGCCAGGCCGAGGCTGTTGGCTTCCGGCACGATCAGGCTGATTGAACCGTTCTTCTCGCGCAGCTTCAGGGCCTTGGCGATGTTCGCCGCCGCTTCGATCAGGGCTTTGGAGCCCAGCGAAGTACCGGCGATGATCAGCGGACGTTTGGCCGCGAGCAGGGCGTCGGCGATGCGCTTGGCCAGTTCCAGGGCTTCAGCGTCCAGACCTTCAACGGCAGGGGCGCTGGCGTCCAAAGCGTGAGCGACGGCGAAACCGATGCGCGCCAGATCGTCCGGAGCTGCGTGAACGCATTCTTCGGCGATGTCGTCGAGCTTGGTTTCAGCGAGGCTGGCGATGAACAGCGGGTTCAGCGCGTGCTGACCGATGTTTTTCACCGCAGCGTCGAGCCATGGCTGAACGCGCATGGCGTCGGCCATTTCTTCAGCTTTGCCTTTGACCGATTGACGCAGGGACAGAGCCATACGTGCAGCCGTCTGGGTCAGGTCTTCACCGAGGACGAAGACGGCGTCGTGGTCTTCGATGTCGCGCATGTTTGGCACTGGCAGCGGGCTGTCTTTCAGCACTTGCAGAACCAGACGAATGCGCTCCAGTTCGGACGCTTCGATACCGGAGTAGAAGTGCTCGGCGCCAACCAGTTCACGCAGCGCGTAGTTGCTTTCCAGGCTGGCACGCGGCGAACCGACACCGACGATGTTGCGACCGCGCAGCAGATCGGCAGCCTTGTCCAGCGCAGCATCCAGTCCAAGCTTGGTGCCGTCGGCCAGCAGCGGCTGACGTGGACGGTCGGTGCGGTTGACGTAGCCGTAACCGAAACGGCCACGGTCGCACAGGAAGTACTGGTTCACCGAACCGTTGAAACGGTTTTCGATGCGACGCAGTTCGCCGTAACGCTCACCCGGGGAAATGTTGCAACCGCTGGAGCAGCCATGGCAGATGCTCGGCGAGAACTGCATGTCCCACTTACGGTTGTAGCGCTCGGAGTGAGTCTTGTCGGTGAACACACCGGTCGGGCAGACCTCGGTGAGGTTGCCGGAGAACTCGCTTTCGAGGGTGCCGTCTTCAACGCGACCGAAGTACACGTTGTCGTGGGCGCCGAATACACCGAGGTCGGTGCCGCCAGCGTAGTCCTTGTAGAAACGCACGCAGCGGTAGCAGGCGATGCAGCGGTTCATTTCGTGGGAAATGAACGGGCCCAGTTGCTGGTTCTGGTGGGTACGTTTGGTGAAGCGATAACGGCGCTCGTTGTGGCCGGTCATCACTGTCATGTCTTGCAGGTGGCAATGACCGCCTTCTTCGCACACAGGGCAGTCGTGCGGGTGGTTGGTCATCAGCCATTCGACAACACTGGCGCGGAACGCCTTGGATTCTTCATCTTCGATGGAGATCCAGGTGTTGTCGGTGGCAGGGGTCATGCAGGACATGACGATGCGACCACGGGTGTCGTTCTCGTCGGTGTACTGCTTGACCGCGCACTGGCGGCAAGCCCCGACGCTACCAAGCGCGGGGTGCCAGCAGAAATATGGAATGTCGAGGCCCAGCGACAGACATGCCTGTAACAGGTTGTCTGCCCCGTCGACTTCGAGCGCTTTGCCGTCTACGTGGATAGTGGCCATGGTTCAAAGGTCTTCGTTGGCCCGGTGTCAGCGGGCGTGGCTAATGGAATCTTGTTATCCGTGCGAATCAAACCAGCCTCGAAAGGCGTCATCGCAGGAGGCGAAGGGCACGGGCCCTTCACCTTATTAAGCGTTTACGCGCCGATTACGATCGGCCTTGCCAGAGGCGGGACGGCGGCGCTGACAGGCGCGATACCGGCTTCGAACTCTGGACGGAAGTATTTGATCGCACTGCCCAACGGCTCCACGGCACCCGGTGCGTGTGCACAGAAGGTTTTGCCTGGGCCGAGGAAACCGACCAGACCCAGCAGGGTCTCGATGTCGCCCGGTTGACCTTCGCCATTCTCGATGGCCATCAGCAGCTTGACGCTCCATGGCAAACCATCACGGCACGGGGTGCAGAAGCCGCACGACTCACGGGCAAAGAACTGCTCCATGTTGCGCAGCAGCGAAACCATGTTGACGCTGTCGTCCACCGCCATCGCCAGGCCGGTACCCATCCGGGTGCCTACTTTGGCAATGCCGCCGGCATACATCTGTGCGTCGAGGTGCTCTGGCAGGAGGAAGCCGGTACCGGCGCCACCTGGCTGCCAGGCCTTGAGCTTGTAACCGTCGCGCATGCCGCCGGCGTAGTCTTCGAACAACTCGCGACCGGTGACGCCGAATGGCAGTTCCCACAGGCCCGGGTTTTTGACTTTGCCGGAGAAGCCCATGAGCTTGGTGCCCATGTCTTCGCTGCCTTCGCGGGCCAACGATTTGTACCAGTCAACACCGTCGGCAATGATCGCCGGTACGTTGCACAGGGTTTCGACGTTGTTCACGCAAGTCGGCTTGCCCCACACGCCCACGGCGGCAGGGAAGGGCGGCTTGGAGCGCGGGTTGGCGCGGCGGCCTTCGAGGGAGTTGATCAGTGCGGTTTCTTCACCGCAAATGTAACGCCCGGCGCCGGTGTGGACGAACAGTTCGAAATCGAAGCCTGAGCCCAGAATGTTTTTACCCAGCAAGCCTGCTGCCTTGGCTTCTTCCACGGCACGGTTGAGGTGCTTGGCGGCGGTGGTGTATTCGCCACGCAGGAAGATGTAGCCACGGTAGGTTTTCAGCGCGCGGGCACTGATCAGCATGCCTTCGATCAGCAGATGGGGCAGTTGCTCCATCAGCATGCGGTCTTTCCAGGTGTTCGGCTCCATTTCATCCGCGTTGCACAGCAGGTAGCGGATGTTGATGGATTCGTCTTTGGGCATCAGGCCCCACTTCACGCCCGTGGGGAAGCCTGCACCGCCGCGACCTTTGAGGCCTGCGTCTTTCACGGTCTGGACGATGTCGTCCTGAGCCATGTCGGCGAAGGCTTTGCGCGCAGCGGCGTAACCGTTCTTGGCCTGGTATTCGTCGAGCCACACGGCTTCGCCGTCGTCACGCAGACGCCAGGTCAGCGGGTGAGTCTCGGCCGAACGCTTGATGCGGTTGGCCGGGCCGAAAGATGTCAGGGTCATACGTAGCCCTCGAGCAGTTTGGCAACGCCAGCAGGCTGCACATCACCAAAGGTGTCGTCGTCGATCATCAGCGCCGGAGCCTTGTCGCAATTGCCGAGGCAGCAGACAGGCAGCAGGGTGAAACGACCGTCGGTGGTGGTCTGACCCAGGCCGATGCCCAGATTGTTCTGGATTTCGCTGACCACCGACTCGTGGCCGCCGATGTAGCAGACCATGCTGTCGCAGACGCGAATGATGTGACGGCCGACCGGCTGACGGAAGATCTGGCTATAGAACGTCGCCACACCTTCAACGTCGCTGGCCGGGATGCCGAGGATCTCGCCGATTGCGTACAAGGCGCCATCCGGCACCCAGCCGCGTTCCTTCTGAACGATCTTCAGGGCTTCGATCGACGCCGCGCGCGGGTCTTCGTAGTGATGCAGCTCGTGCTCAATGGCCGAGCGCTCGGTTTCACTCAGGGTGAAACGGTCTGTCTGGATAAGCGTGCTGTTCATGCTTAGCGGTCCACGTCGGCCATAACGAAGTCGATACTACCCAGGTACGCAATCAAGTCCGCGACCATGCTGCCTTTGATCACCGAAGGGATCTGTTGCAGATGCGGGAAGCTCGGAGTACGGATCCGGGTACGGTAGCTCATGGTGCCGCCGTCGCTCGTCAGGTAATAACTGTTGATGCCCTTGGTCGCTTCGATCATCTGGAAGGATTCGTTGGCCGGCATGACCGGGCCCCACGAAACTTGCAGGAAGTGCGTGATCAAGGTTTCGATGTGCTGCAGCGTGCGCTCTTTCGGCGGCGGCGTGGTCAGCGGGTGATCCGCCTTGTACGGGCCTTCCGGCATGTTGCGCATGCACTGGTCGATGATCTTGATGCTCTGGCGCATCTCTTCGACGCGGACCATGCAGCGGTCATAGGCATCGCCGTTGGCGGCCAGCGGTACTTCGAATTCGAAGTTCTCGTAGCCGGAGTACGGACGCGCTTTACGCAGGTCGAAGTCGCAACCGGTCGAACGCAGGCCAGCACCGGTGACACCCCATTCCAGGGCTTCTTTGGTGTTGTACTGGGCAACGCCGATGGTACGACCCTTGAGGATGCTGTTCTGCAGTGCAGCCTTGGTGTACTCGTCGAGGCGTTTTGGCAGCCATTCAACGAAGTCCTTCACCAGTTTTTCCCAGCCGCGCGGCAGGTCGTGGGCAACACCACCGATGCGGTACCAGGCCGGGTGCAGACGGAAACCGGTAATGGCTTCGATCACCGTGTACGCCTTCTGGCGGTCGGTGAAGGTGAAGAACACCGGAGTCATGGCGCCGACGTCCTGAATGTAAGTACCCAGGAACAGCAGGTGGCTGGTGATCCGGAAGAACTCGGCCATCATGATGCGGATGACGTCGACCTTCTCGGGCACCTTGATGCCGGCCAGCTTCTCGACCGAGAGCACGTACGGCAGGTTGTTCATCACGCCGCCGAGGTAGTCGATACGGTCGGTGTACGGTATGAAGCTGTGCCAGGACTGACGCTCGGCCATCTTCTCGGCACCACGGTGGTGGTAACCGATGTCCGGGACGCAGTCGACGATCTCTTCACCGTCCAGTTGCAGAATGATGCGGAACGCACCGTGCGCCGAAGGGTGGTTCGGGCCCAGGTTGAGGAACATGTAGTCCTCGTTGGTGCCGGAACGCTTCATGCCCCAGTCTTCAGGACGGAAGCGCGCGGCTTCTTCCTCAAGCTGTTGCTTGGCCAGGTTGAGACTGTACGGATCGAATTCGGTGGCGCGCGCCGGGAAGTCCTTGCGCAGCGGGTGACCTTCCCAGGTCGGCGGCATCATGATGCGCGACAGGTGCGGGTGGCCTTTGAAGTCGATGCCGTACATGTCCCAGACTTCACGCTCGTACCAGTTGGCGTTTGGCCAGATGCTGGTAACGGTCGGCAAGCTCAGGTCGCTTTCGGACAAGGCGACTTTGATCATCACGTCACTGTTACGCTCAAGCGACATGAGGTGATAGAACACGGTGAAGTCGGCGTCCGATGGCAGCCCTTGACGCTTGGTGCGCAGACGCTCGTCCACGCCGTGCAGGTCATAGAGCATGACGTACGGCTTGGGCAGGTTGCGCAGGAAGGTCAGGACTTCGACGAGTCTGGCGCGAGCTACCCACAGCACCGGCATGCCGGTGCGGGTCGACTGAGCGGTGAACGCTTCGGCGCCAAAACGGTTGTTGAGTTCGACGACCACATCCTGGTCGTCGGCCTTATAAGGCGGGATGTACAGAGCACTGCCTGTAGTCATGGTTATTTTTTCGCTTTCGGTCAACGTAAAGAATGAAGCCAGCTTCTCGTTTCTTTGTAAGAACAGATCTGGATCAGACTTCGTCAGGGCTGCGCAGGTTGGTGACTGCGATTCGCTGTTCGCGGCGCTGTTCCTTCTGCGAAGGCATGTCGGCGCGGTAAACGCCTTGATCACCAACGACCCAGGAAAGCGGACGACGCTCCTGTCCAATCGATTCCTGCAACAGCATCAAGCCTTGCAAGAATGCTTCTGGACGGGGCGGGCAGCCAGGTACGTAGACGTCCACCGGCAGGAACTTGTCCACCCCTTGAACCACGGAGTAGATGTCGTACATGCCACCGGAGTTGGCGCACGAACCCATGGAGATAACCCACTTCGGTTCGAGCATTTGCTCGTAGAGACGCTGAATGATCGGCGCCATCTTGATGAAGCAGGTACCGGCGATAACCATAAAGTCGGCCTGACGCGGTGATGCCCGGATAACTTCGGCGCCAAAGCGCGCGATGTCGTGGGGCGCCGTGAAGGCGGTGGTCATTTCCACGTAGCAGCACGACAAGCCGAAGTTGTACGGCCACAGGGAGTTCTTACGTCCCCAGTTGACCGCGCCACTCAGCACGTCTTCCAGCTTGCCCATGAAAATGTTTTTGTGAACTTGATCTTCTAACGGATCGGAAACGGTTTCCCGTTCGCCAATCGGATACTGCTCGTTAGGAGCATCGGGGTCGATCCTGGTGAGATTGTATTGCATTGCCAAAGCCTCATTGTTTCAGCTTCGCCTGCCGCTTGCGACGAGCTTCCGGAGCCCAGTCAAGGGCGCCCACTCGGAACAGGTAGACAAGACCTGCCAACAGAATTGCTATGAAAACGAGAGCTTCGACGAATCCGGTCCAGCCGCTTTCGCGGACGGACACAGACCATGCAAAGAGAAAGAGGGCTTCGATATCGAAGATCACGAACAGCATCGCGACCAGATAGAATTTGGCTGAGAGCCGCAAGCGAGCGCCACCGGTAGGTAGCATGCCCGACTCGAACGGTTCGTTTTTGCTGCGGCCCCAGGCTTTTGACCCAAGGAGGCTGGAGACACCAAGCATGAAGGCACACAGGCCGACGACACCCAGAAGGAAAATGGCAAAGCCCCAGTTGTGGGCCATGAGTCCTGTCGCTTCGGGCATGCTGGTAATCCTTAACAGAGAGCAAAGGTCTCTGAGCTTGATAAAGAAATAGGCAGTGACGATATGTCGCAGCAATCAATCGCGCTGATTTTATGGCTAAACACCCTGCAAGTAAAATTCCTATAGCGAAATTATTTATTGGAATAAGGACATAGCTCACCTCCAATGCCCCGCAGCCCAAGCATAGCGGGCATTAGCCGGGTTTCCTCGAATTATGTTTTGTGGGAAATGTAACGAACATAGTTGCGGCTAAATGATAATTGATATCGTTTGTGGCGATTTTGTAACTGTTTAGCGGTGCAGTAGTTGGGAAGTTGTCTTATATGCCCGTTACTGCAAGTAGCGGTGGCGCACGTTTTATCCGATTTTTCTTACGCCCATACCGCTCTGGATCAATATTTTGTCTCCCGGCTGACGCTTTCCTGTGGGAGCGAGCCTGCTCGCGAAAGCGGTGGATCAGTCAGTGCACGCGCAAGCTGACAAAACGCCTTCGCGAGCAGGCTCGCTCCCACAAGGTTTCGTGGCGCTTGGGGGGGCTTGAGCCCAACACATGCCCCATGTAGGAGCTGCCGAAGGCTGCGATCTTTTGGTTTTGCTTTTAAAAGACAAGATCAAACGATCGCAGCCTTCGGCAGCTCCTACAGGGGAAGGTTTGTTTTCCGGGCGCAAAAAAAACGCCCCGAACCAGTCGGGGCGTCAGTCTTGCAGCTCTGCGGTTAGCTTTCTATTCGATCCGCAGAGGCCGTTTGCTCAGGCGAAGCAGATCAGTGGAACTGTTCTTCTTCGGTCGAACCGGTCAGTGCGGTTACCGAGGACGAGCCACCCTGAATCACGGTGGTCATGTCATCGAAGTAGCCGGTGCCCACTTCCTGCTGGTGAGCCACGAAGGTGTAACCCTTGGCGGCGTCAGCGAATTCCTGCTCTTGCAGCTTCACGTAGGCAGTCATGTCGTTACGGGCGTAGTCGTGCGCCAGGTTGAACATGCTGTGCCACATGTTGTGAATGCCGGCCAGGGTGATGAACTGGTGCTTGTAGCCCATGGCGGACAGTTCGCGCTGGAACTTGGCGATGGTCGCGTCGTCCAGGTTTTTCTTCCAGTTGAAGGAAGGCGAGCAGTTGTACGACAGCAGTTGGTCCGGGTATTCCTTCTTGATCGCTTCAGCGAAGCGACGAGCCTCGTCCAGATCCGGCTTCGCGGTTTCGCACCAGATCAGGTCGGCGTACGGCGCATAAGCCAGGCCACGGGCGATTGCCTGATCGAGACCGGCACGCACCTTGTAGAAACCTTCCTGAGTGCGCTCGCCAGTTACGAACGGCTGGTCGTACGGGTCGCAGTCGGAAGTCAGCAGGTCAGCGGCGTTAGCGTCGGTACGGGCCAGAATGATGGTCGGAGTACCGGCAACGTCAGCTGCCAGACGCGCTGCGGTCAGCTTCTGTACGGCTTCCTGGGTTGGCACCAGAACCTTGCCGCCCATGTGGCCGCATTTTTTCACAGAAGCCAGTTGGTCTTCGAAGTGAACGCCGGCGGCGCCTGCTTCGATCATGCTCTTCATCAGTTCGTAGGCGTTCAGCACGCCGCCGAAACCGGCTTCAGCGTCAGCCACGATCGGTGCGAAGTAGTCGATGTAGCCATCGTCGCCCGGGTTCTTGCCGGCTTTCCACTGGATCTGGTCAGCGCGACGGAACGAGTTGTTGATGCGCTTGACCACGGTTGGCACCGAATCCACCGGGTACAGCGACTGATCCGGGTACATCGACTCGGCGGAGTTGTTGTCCGCAGCCACCTGCCAGCCCGACAGGTAGATCGCCTGGATACCGGCTTTAACCTGTTGAACAGCCTGGCCGCCGGTCAGGGCGCCCATGCAGTTGACGAAATCTTTCTCTGGACGGAAGGACGGCTTGGCACCCTGGGTGACCAGGTTCCACAGCTTGTCGGCGCCCATTTTTGCAAAGGTGTGCTCAGGTTGAACCGAGCCACGCAGACGGACGACGTCAGCAGCGGAGTAAGTGCGTGTCACGCCTTTCCAGCGCGGGTTTTCAGCCCAGTCTTTTTCAAGGGCTGCAATTTGCTGTTCGCGTGTCAGTGCCATGGAGATAAACCTCGTCGCGTCTTTTATGAAAAGTTGTTCTGCGGTGGAAAATTCCTGCGCTCGCTGACCAGAAGCTTAGGTGGTCAAGTCGGATTCGGCGGGGTAGGCGACGGGATGAACGATGAGCTCGAGGGGAAGTGAGCAGGTAAAGGCGAAACTGGCGGGCGCATTCGGGCGTCGTGGGCCTTTATACGAACAACAGTGTGATGCCGGGTTACCTAATTACGCTTCCGTCCCTCGGGACAACTTCGTTCCAGTCGGCAACCTCGTCAAACACACCTTGTGGGCGGTACAGACACGAAACGGTTCGCGGGGTAGGTGCGAACATCGCTTCGAAGGCCCTTGCCAGGGCCTCTGATTAGCGGGAGCGAGGCCATCATGCCTTCGCTTTTTGGGCCCGTCAAACGTTTTGTAGTGCTTTTTTTCAGGCACTACATCTTTCGTCTAATACGACTAATCAGTCAGTTTTCGGTGCTTTAGTCCAAGGCGTCGACTTTCACCTTCAGCGTCATGTCATCCCGGCCTTGAGTCGAGTAGCTGCGGGTCAGGCCCTGTTTGTCGGCCTGAGTCTGGCGATTTACGCCTGCGAGGGTGATCCACTCACCGAGGCGTCCGCTGACCGTTGTGTCGGTGCTTTGCACGTTCACTACATCGGGACGTTCCTGGCTCATGCGGTCACGGTTGGTACTGATTGCCAGGTGAACGATGTCGCCGGTGACGCTCGCGGTGACGTAAAAACCCTGGGTGACGTTGCGGTATTGGGTCTGGCTGCTGTAATCGCCGTAGGAGTTGGTCTGACTGCTGGTGATCGGCACGCTCTGGCCGACCTGGATCAGCGCCGGCATGCCGTCGGTGGCCTGGACTTGCTGGACGCCGCCGTCACGGCTGGTGGTGCTGCGGCTGATGATGCGGGTCTGCGCGCCATTGACCGAATAACCTTCGTCGCCACGGCCGTTGTTTTCGTTGGTGTCGACGGTGATCAGCAGGCGTTTTGGCGCGGTGTCGAGCTGGGTGATCAGTGCCTTGAGTTCCTGAATCTTGTCCGGCTCGGCCTTGACGATCAGTTGGTTGCCATAGGCGCTGACTTGGCCGTCCTTGCCGAGGAAATCCTGCGCCATCGGCAGCATGTCGGTGCTGGTGCGGTACTTGAGGGGGACGACTTCTGTGGCTGCCATCACCGAAAAACTGCAACCAAGCAGCAGGGTGGTGAGCAGGGTGCGTAGGGACATGTCCGTTATCTCCGCTTTCGAAAGGCTTGATATTGCCAGTTTGTCGGCCCGGGGTGGGGCAAGTTGAATCGTAGACAGCAAAACGCCCCGGCATTGGTGGATGTCGGGGCGTTTTGCTGGTGTTCTTGACGGTCTTTGTGGTGAGGGGGTTATCCTCGACGGGCCCCGTAGCGGCGCCAAAAAACCTTGGGCCTGCTTCGCAGTCCATCGGGGATAAATCCCCTCGCCACAGAATCACCAGGGATCACAGGATCACAGGATCACAGGATCACAGGATCATCAGGGATCACAGGATCTCTGCTGATCAAGCCGAATGACGAACCATATCGACATGCGGAATCCCTGCTTCCAGGAATTCCTCGCTGACCAGGCTGAAACCCAAACGCTCGTAGAACGCCGTGGCTTGCACCTGAGCGCTGAGCATTTGCTGCTTCAGTCCGCGCTCTTCTGCTTCAGCGATAACCGCTTGCATCAGCGCGTCACCGACCTTCATGCCGCGCCAGTCTTTCAGCACGGAAACTCGGCCAATGTGCCCATCGGGCAACAGGCGCGCAGTGCCGATTGGAAAGTCGCCCTCAAATGCCAGGAAATGCACAGCGGTCGCGTCATCCGCGTCCCATTCCAACTCGGGTGGCACCGATTGTTCGGCAATGAACACCGTTTCACGAATGCGCCGGATCTCGGCGATGTCCTTCTGCCAGTCTGCGACACGTACGCGAATCTTATTCATCGGCGAATCCCAGGCTGCCTTGTTTGACCAGTTCGCACAGCAGGCCGCGACCGTCTTCGTCGTTCAGCCACTCGCCAAGGTTGTCGGTGTGCAGGGCGTCGGCGGCGCAGATCAGCTTCAGCAACTCGCGCAGTTTGCCCGGCAGATAACGGCTCTGGCCGCTGGCGAACAGCAGCAGGTCTTCATCGACTTCCGACCAGGCCAGACGCGCGCTCGGGTTGCGAATCAGCACGGCGCCATCCTGCAGGGCGCTGAGGAAGTCTTCTTCTTCGACTTCTTCCGGGCCGACGACCAGTTCCGGGTAGCGTGGCTCGGTCATGTACTGGCCGAACCAGGTCAGCAGCAGACGCTCGTCGCTCATGTGTTCGGCGAGCAGGCTTTTCAGACGATCCAGCGCATCGTGCTGAATCTGATGCGGATCGGCCGCTGGCTGCGCGTCGGCATCGGTGTAGCGCTCTTCGTCAGTCAGGAACTGGCTGAGGAAGTCGGTGAAGTGGGTCAGCACTTCAGAGGCGCTAGGGGCGCGGAAGCCGACCGAGTAGGTCATGCAGTTATCCACGGCCACGCCGCAGTGGGCCAGGCGCGGCGGCAGGTAGAGCATGTCGCCCGGTTCCAGAACCCACTCTTCGGTTTCGTGGAATTCGGCGAGAATGCGCAGATCCGCGTGTTGCAGCAGCGGGCTCTCGGAATCGCACATCTGGCCGATTTTCCAGTTACGCTTGCCGTGACCCTGCAGCAGGAACACGTCGTAGTTGTCGAAGTGCGGACCCACGCTGCCACCTGGGGCGGCGAAGCTGATCATCACGTCGTCGACGCGCCAGCTCGGCAGGAAGCGGAAGTTTTCCAGCAGCTCGCTGACTTCCGGTACGAATTGATCGACTGCCTGAACGAGCAGGGTCCACTCTTTTTCCGGCAGCTTGCTGAATTCGTCTTCAGCGAACGGGCCGCGACGCAGTTCCCATGGGCGCTCGCCGTGCTCGATCACCAGGCGCGATTCGACTTCTTCTTCCAGGGCCAGGCCGGCCAGTTCGTCGGCGTCGATCGGGCTTTCGAAGTCAGGAATTGCCTGACGGATCAGCAATGGCTTTTTCTGCCAGTAGTCGCGCAGGAATTCGCGCGCCGTGAGACCGCCCAGAAGTTGAAGAGGAATATCGGAATTCATATGTAACCTATTGAAAAAAAGCACTTTTCAGACGGGAATAAAAACGCCCGGCGCGGCCGGGCGTCTCAAACGGTTGAAGCGGTCGATCAGATGCGTTTGGCTTGCGCTACAGCGTTACCGATGTAGTTGGCCGGAGTCAGTTGCTTCAGCTCGGCTTTCGCTTGGGCTGGCATGTCCAGGCCATCGATGAAAGTCTGCAACGCTTCAGGGCTGATGCCCTTGCCGCGGGTCAGTTCTTTCAGCTTTTCGTACGGGTTTTCGATGTTGTAGCGGCGCATCACGGTCTGGATCGGCTCAGCCAATACTTCCCAGCATGCGTCGAGGTCGGCAGCAATCTTCTGCTCGTTGAGCTCCAGTTTGCTGATGCCTTTGAGGCTGGCTTCATACGCGATCACGCTGTGAGCGAAGCCCACGCCGAGGTTACGCAGTACGGTGGAGTCGGTCAGGTCACGCTGCCAGCGGGAGATCGGCAGTTTGCTCGCCAGGTGCTGGAACAGCGCGTTGGCGATGCCCAGGTTGCCTTCGGAGTTTTCGAAGTCGATCGGGTTGACCTTGTGCGGCATGGTCGACGAACCGATTTCGCCTGCGATGGTGCGCTGCTTGAAATAACCCAGGGAGATGTAGCCCCAGATGTCACGGTCGAAGTCGATCAGGATGGTGTTGAAGCGCGCAATGGCGTCAAACAGCTCGGCGATGTAGTCGTGCGGTTCGATCTGCGTGGTGTACGGGTTGAAGCCCAGACCCAGCTCGTCTTCGATGAAGGCGCGGGCGTTGGCTTCCCAGTCGATCTGCGGGTAGGCCGACAGGTGAGCGTTGTAGTTGCCGACAGCGCCGTTGATCTTGCCCAGCAGCGGTACGGCAGCGACTTGAGCGATCTGACGCTCGAGACGGTAAACCACGTTCGCCAGTTCTTTACCCAGCGTGGTCGGCGAAGCCGGTTGGCCGTGGGTGCGCGACAGCATCGGCACGTCAGCGAAACGGATGGCCAGTTCGCGGATGGCGTTGGCAGTCTGGCGCATCAGCGGCAGCATCACGTCGTCACGGCCTTCGCGCAGCATCAGGGCGTGGGACAGGTTGTTGATGTCTTCGCTGGTGCAGGCAAAGTGGATGAACTCGCTGACCTTGGCCAGCTCCGGCAGCTTGGCCGCCTGCTCTTTGAGCAGGTATTCGATCGCTTTGACGTCGTGGTTGGTGGTGCGCTCGATCTCTTTGACGCGCTCGGCGTGCTCCAGCGAGAAGTTTTCAGCCAGTTCATTGAGAACGGCGTTGGCCTCGGCGGAGAAGGCTGGCACTTCCGGGATACCGGCGTGAGCGGCGAGGCGCTGGAGCCAGCGCACTTCAACCAGGACGCGGGCACGGATCAGGCCGTACTCGCTGAAAATCGGGCGCAGGGCCTGGGTTTTGCCGGCGTAGCGGCCGTCAACAGGGGAAACCGCAGTGAGCGAAGAGAGCTGCATAGGGTGTTCTCGGACAGTCGGGCAACGAAATGGGGCGCGTATCATACATGAAAAAATCCGCCGGTCCGTTGCCAACTGACCGGCGTATTACGCGTTACAGACTACAAAGCTTTTATTGCGCGGCGATTTACTCGCTGCGCATCAACGGATACAGCTCTTTGAGCAGCTTGCGTCGGCTGATCACCAACTGCCAGCGGTGCCCGCCGAGTTGACGCCACAGGCGCGCCGAACGGATGCCGGCGAGCAACAGGGCGCGGATTTTTGACGCGTTGCTCGGCTGCTGCAGGTTGCGCATGTCGCCATGCACCTGAATACGCTGGCGCAGGGTGCTCAGAGTGTCCTGATACAGCGCGCCGCACGCGGCAACCACGTTTTCGTGGGCCGGGCCGAAGTGCTCGACCTGCGACTGGATCTGCGGCAGACGTTTGCCGATCGTGTCGAGCATGTCGTTGCGCTTGGCCAGTTGACGCTCAAGACCGAGCATCGACAGGGCATAACGCAGTGGCTCGCGCTGCAAGGTGCTTGGGTCGCGTTCAAGTGCGCCGATCAGCGCCCGGTAACCTTCGCGCAGGTTGATATCGTCGCCGCCGTACACGTCCAGCGTGTCTTTCGGGTCGCGCACCAGCAGGCTGCCGAGCATGCAGCTCAGGCCGGCCTCGTTGGTCTGGCCAGTCTTGGCGATCCGGTCAACCAGTACGGCGGCGAGAAATACGCCGCCCAGCGCCGTCAGTTGCTCCTGGGTCGGGCTCATGCCTGACCGCTCCACGGCTCGGCGACTTCGATCACGCCGCCACCGAGGCAGATTTCACCGTCATAGAACACCACCGACTGGCCCGGCGTGACCGCGCGCTGCGGTTCGTCGAACACGGCGCGGTAGCCGGTTGCGGTTTTTTCCAGGGTGCAGGCCTGATCGCTCTGGCGATAACGCACCTTGGCGGTCAGGCGCAGCGGTTGGCTCAGATCGATCGGGTTGACCCAATAGATTTCCGAGGCGAGCAGGGCGCTGGAGAACAGCCATGGATGGTTGTTGCCTTGGCCGACGATCAGTTCGTTGTTGTCGAGATCCTTGCGCAGCACGTACCACGGCTCGTCGCCGGCATCTTTCAAACCGCCGATACCCAAGCCCTGACGCTGACCGATGGTGTGATACATCAAACCATGGTGACGACCGATGACTTCGCCTTCGGTGGTCTTGATCTCACCCGGTTGCGCCGGCAGGTATTGCTTGAGGAAGTCGCTGAAGCGACGCTCGCCGATGAAGCAGATCCCGGTGGAATCCTTCTTCTTGGCGGTGGCCAGCTCGTATTTCTCGGCAATGGCGCGCACTTCAGGCTTTTCCAGTTCGCCGACCGGGAACAGCGTCTTGGCGATCTGTTCGCCGCCGACGGCGTGCAAGAAGTAGCTCTGGTCCTTGTTCGGGTCGAGGCCCTTGAGCAGTTCGGTGCGGCCATCGATGTCGCGGCGGCGCACGTAGTGGCCGGTGGCGATCAGGTCGGCGCCGAGCATCATTGCGTAGTCGAGGAACGCCTTGAACTTGATCTCGCGGTTGCACAGGATGTCCGGATTCGGCGTGCGACCGGCCTTGTATTCGGCCAGGAAGTGCTCGAACACGTTGTCCCAGTACTCGGCGGCAAAGTTGGCGGTGTGCAGCTTGATGCCGATCTTGTCGCAAACGGCCTGAGCATCTGCCAGGTCGTCCATGGCGGTGCAGTATTCCGTTCCGTCGTCTTCTTCCCAGTTCTTCATGAACAGGCCTTCCACTTCATAGCCCTGCTCGATCAGCAGGAGAGCGGAAACGGAAGAGTCCACGCCGCCGGACATGCCGACAATGACGCGCTTCTTGGATGTGTCAGAAGGGGCTGGATCACGCATAGGGATTCAATGAGTGTCTTGAAAAAGGACGCGATTCTATCAGGCTCACGGTCTCAAGGCTAAAGAGAAGGGCGGATCAGTTCGAGGCTGAAGTGATGGCCCGCCAGATAATCATCGATGCAACGGATGATCAGCTCGCTGCGCCAGTTATCGCGCTGGGCGATTAATTCGTCGCGGGTCAGCCACTTGGCGCCGACGATGCCGTCGTCGAGTTGATAATCCGGGTGATGTTTCAGCGCTTTGGCACTGAAGCAGACGCGCTGATAAGTCACGCCATTGCTGGGAGCGGTGTACAGGTAAATGCCGATGACGCCGGTGGGTTCGACATCCCAGCCGGTTTCTTCAAGGGTTTCGCGAATGGCGGCTTCGATCAGGGTTTCGTCCGGGTCGAGATGACCGGCGGGCTGGTTGAGCACGTTGCGTCCGGCCTTGTGCTCTTCAACCATCAGAAAGCGACCGTTGTCCTCGACGATGGTGGCGACGGTGATGTGGGGAAGCCATTCCATGAGTTGTCCTCAAATGTTGAATTGAAACCCGGTCCCTTGTAGGAGTGAGCCTGCTCGCGACAGCGTCGGGTCAGTCACCATCGATGTTGAATGGTATACCGCTATCGCGAGCAGGCTCACTCCTACAGGGGATTTGAGCTGTATTCAGAAACACAAACCCCGGCACAGGGCCGGGGTTTGTGATGTTCCCTTTACAACCTTAAGCCAGCGCAGCAATCGCCGCGTTGAGGGTTGCGCTTGGGCGCATGGCCTTGCTGATCAGCTCGGCATTGGCGTGGTAGTAACCGCCGATGTCGACTGGCTTGCCCTGAACGGCATTGAGCTCGGCAACGATGGTTGCTTCGTTCTCGGTCAGAGTCTTGGCCAGAGTCGCGAACTGCGCTTGCAGTGCAGCGTCTTCGGTCTGGGCGGCCAGGGCCTGAGCCCAGTACATCGCCAGGTAGAAGTGGCTGCCGCGGTTGTCGATGTTGCCGACTTTACGCGATGGCGACTTGTTGTTGTCGAGGAACTGGCCAGTAGCCTGATCCAGCGTCTTGGACAGAACCAGCGCTTTCGGGTTGTTGTAGTTCACACCCAAATGCTCGAGAGATGCCGCCAGAGCCAGGAATTCGCCCAGCGAATCCCAGCGCAGGAAGTTCTCTTCGACCAGTTGCTGCACGTGCTTTGGAGCCGAACCGCCAGCGCCGGTTTCGAACAGGCCGCCACCGTTCATCAGCGGCACGATCGACAGCATCTTGGCGCTGGTGCCCAGTTCCATGATCGGGAACAGGTCGGTCAGGTAGTCGCGCAGTACGTTACCGGTCACCGAAATGGTGTCCTTGCCTTCGCGGGTGCGCTGCAGGGTGTACTTCATTGCGTCGACGGGGGCCATGATCTGGATGTCCAGACCGGCAGTGTCGTGATCCTTCAGGTAAGCCTGAACTTTCTCGATCACTACGCCGTCGTGAGCGCGCATCGGGTCCAGCCAGAAAATGGCCGGAGTGCTGCTGGCGCGAGCGCGATTGACGGCCAGTTTGACCCAGTCCTGGATCGGCGCGTCTTTGGTCTGGCACATGCGGAAGATGTCGCCGGCTTCAACAGCCTGTTCCATCAGCAGGATGCCTTTGCTGTCGGTTACGCGAACCACGCCGTCAGCCTTGATCTGGAAGGTCTTGTCGTGCGAGCCGTACTCTTCGGCTTTCTTCGCCATCAGGCCAACGTTTGGCACGCTGCCCATGGTGGTCGGATCGAATGCGCCATTGGCTTTGCAATCTTCGATCACAGCCTGATAGATGGTCGCGTAGCAACGATCCGGGATCACAGCCTTGGTGTCGTGCAACTGACCGTCAGTGCCCCACATCTTGCCGGAGTCACGGATCATCGCTGGCATCGAGGCGTCGACGATAACGTCGCTCGGCACGTGCAGGTTGGTGATGCCTTTATCGGAGTTGACCATCGCCAGCGACGGACGAGCGGCGTAGACCGCTGCCATGTCAGCTTCGATCTGTGCTTGCTGCTCGGCCGGCAGGGCCTTGATGCGAGCGTACAGATCGCCAATGCCGTTGTTCAGGTTGAAGCCGATCTGGGCCAGCACGTCAGCGTGCTTGGTCAGTGCGTCTTTATAGAACTCGGCAACGATCTGGCCGAACATGATCGGGTCGGAGACCTTCATCATGGTCGCTTTCAGGTGAACCGACAGCAGCACGCCTTGAGCCTTGGCGCTTTCGATTTCAGCAGCGATGAACGCGCGCAGGGCGTTTTTGCTCATCACGGCGCAATCGAGGATCTCGCCAGCCTGAACGGTGGTTTTTTCTTTCAGGACGGTAGCGGTGCCGTCTTTGGCGATCAGTTCGATCTTCACGGCGTCAGCGGCGTCGATCAGGGCAGCTTTTTCGCTGCCGTAGAAATCGCCGGTGCTCATGTGAGCGACGTGGGACTTGGAGTCTTTGGCCCAGGCGCCCATTTTGTGCGGGTGCTTGCGAGCGTAGTTCTTGACCGACAGAGGTGCGCGACGGTCGGAGTTGCCTTCGCGCAGAACCGGGTTCACGGCGCTGCCCTTGACCTTGTCGTAACGCGCCTTGGCGTCTTTGTCGGCGTCGCTGGTGACGGTTTCCGGGTAGTCCGGCAGGTTGTAACCCTGAGCTTGCAGCTCTTTGATCGCGGCTTGCAGCTGTGGCACCGAAGCGCTGATGTTCGGCAGCTTGATGATGTTGGCTTCAGGCGTAACGGCCAGGTCGCCCAGTTCGGCGAGGTGGTCGGCTACGGCTTTGTCGCCCAGTTGCTCGGGGAAGCTGGCCAGAATGCGCGCTGCAAGAGAGATATCGCGGGTTTCCACGGCGATATCGGCCGAGGCGGTGTAAGCCTCGATGATCGGCAGCAGGGAATAGGTGGCGAGGGCTGGGGCTTCGTCGGTGAAGGTATAGATGATCTTCGAGCGGGTGGGCATATTCGGATTAACTCTCTCTTCTTTGCTAAAGCGTGCGCAGAAACTCGAGGGGCGCCGGGTAAGCGCGTTCGTTCAAAGTCATCCATGAACCGAATGTCGAGATTCTTCGCGGTGATGTTGGGTGCATCAGTAGAGCGTCAAGCGGCCGGGCTGCGGTAACAACCCAACCAATCAGGCGGAAAGTCTCGTTCTAGAGAGGCCAGCCGTCGTGACCCTTTGGTCAGCGGGCGGCATTATACATAGGTAGCTGGCAATCTGCCGATGGTTCATATGCAACGATTCTCGTCCATTGGTCTAAAGGTCGCAGGGCGGGGTGGGGCGTAGAGTCGTCGCGAATGCTTGAGTTTGGCGCTTTTCCCTTTGCTTTCAGGCTTGTACGAAACCAGATGTGCTCGCGCCGTGAACAGAGGGTTTGCGTGTTGATTTAACTGGGTTACGCTCGAACCAAGCCAGATGTTCAATCCAAACAATGGAGTTCAGCATGGGTTACAAGAAGATTCAGGTTCCAGCCGTCGGCGACAAAATCACCGTCAATGCAGACCATTCTCTCAATGTTCCTGATAACCCGATCATCCCCTTCATCGAAGGTGACGGCATTGGTGTCGACATCAGTCCGGTGATGATCAAGGTTGTCGATGCTGCAGTTCAAAAGGCATACGGCGGTAAACGCAAGATTTCCTGGATGGAAGTCTACGCCGGGGAAAAAGCCACTCAGGTTTACGATCAGGACACCTGGCTGCCTCAGGAAACCCTGGACGCAGTCAAGGATTACGTGGTTTCCATCAAAGGCCCGCTGACCACCCCGGTCGGTGGTGGCATCCGCTCGCTGAACGTGGCCCTGCGTCAGCAACTCGACCTGTACGTCTGCCTGCGCCCGGTGCGCTGGTTCGAAGGCGTGCCAAGCCCGGTGAAAAAGCCTGGCGACGTCGACATGACCATCTTTCGCGAGAACTCCGAAGACATCTACGCCGGTATCGAGTGGAAAGCCGGTTCGCCGGAAGCCACCAAGGTCATCAAATTCCTTAAAGAAGAAATGGGCGTCACCAAGATCCGTTTCGACGAAAACTGCGGTATCGGCGTCAAGCCGGTTTCGCTGGAAGGCACCAAGCGTCTGGCGCGCAAGGCCCTGCAATATGTCGTCGATAACGACCGCGATTCGCTGACTATCGTGCACAAAGGCAACATCATGAAGTTCACCGAGGGTGCCTTCAAGGAATGGGCCTACGAAGTGGCTGCTGAAGAATTCGGTGCGACCCTGCTCGACGGCGGTCCGTGGATGCAGTTCAAGAACCCGAAAACCGGCAAGAACGTTGTGGTCAAAGACGCCATCGCCGACGCCATGCTCCAGCAGATTCTGCTGCGCCCGGCCGAGTACGATGTGATCGCCACCCTGAACCTCAACGGCGACTACCTCTCCGATGCCCTGGCGGCAGAAGTGGGCGGTATCGGTATCGCCCCGGGCGCCAACCTGTCCGACACTGTGGCGATGTTCGAAGCTACACACGGTACGGCGCCGAAGTACGCCGGCAAGGATCAGGTCAACCCGGGTTCGCTGATTCTCTCGGCCGAGATGATGCTGCGCCACATGGGCTGGACTGAAGCGGCAGATCTGATCATCAAGGGCACCAACGGCGCCATCGGTGCGAAGACCGTGACCTATGACTTTGAACGTCTGATGGATGGGGCCAAGCTGGTTTCGTCTTCGGGCTTCGGTGATGCACTTATTTCGCATATGTAAAAAGCAGGCGCACGAAAAACCGCTCGATTCAAAAGTTTGAGTCGAGCGGTTTTTTATGGCTGATGGTTTCGATGCGTCAGCTGGTGACTTTCTGTTCCTGGGTGACGGCCGGAGTCACCTCGATCGCGACACTGGTCGCGGAAATTTTCACTGCGTGCAAGCCTTTCGGGCCCTGCACGATGTCGAATTTAACCTCTTGACCCGCTTTCAGAGTTTTGTACCCTTCCATTTCGATGGCGGAGTAGTGCGCAAAGAAATCGATGTCTTTGCCATCTTCATCACGGCCTTCACGGGCATCGGTATTGATGAAACCGAACCCCTTGGCATTGTTGAACCATTTCACCTTGCCGACAGCCATGCTCAAATCCCTCTGCAACAGACTCCATCGCTGGAGTATCATCCAAGTCATCCGCAATCTAATCCGTTAAAAGGATTGACTCCGCGGATCTTTTTTACCCACTGTGGGCTCTATTGGTTGTAACACCGTTTTCCCGATAGTCAAGGTGACCGGGCAGTCGGAGTTGAAAACGTGTGCTGCCGCCCCCACCACTGTATTTGCACAACTGACGAACCTTTCTTTCCATGCATGCAATCAGCCAGATTCGACTAACATTCAATCAGGATCGCCCGCTTCTCCAAAAGGATCTTCCAGAGGAGCACGACGACGATTCGGCAGGCGTTGCTGTTCAGGAAGCAAAGCCTGCGTTACAGGCGCCGCCGATGTACAAGGTGGTTTTGTTTAATGATGACTACACACCGATGGATTTCGTCGTCGAAGTGCTCGAGGTGTTTTTTAACCTGAATCGCGAGCTGGCGACCAAGGTCATGCTGGCCGTCCACACAGAAGGGCGGGCAGTATGTGGAGTGTTTACCCGCGACATCGCCGAGACAAAGGCCATGCAGGTCAACCAGTACGCCAGGGAAAGCCAGCATCCGCTACTCTGTGAAATCGAGAAGGACGGTTAATCGCCGACCACTTGGGTATGAGGTGAAGCTATGTTAAACCGCGAGCTCGAAGTCACCCTCAATCTAGCCTTCAAAGAGGCTCGTTCGAAACGTCATGAATTCATGACCGTCGAACACCTTTTGCTGGCCCTATTGGACAATGAGGCTGCCGCCACCGTTTTGCGTGCCTGTGGCGCAAACCTCGACAAACTCAAGCATGACCTGCAGGAGTTCATCGACTCCACCACGCCATTGATCCCCGTTCATGACGAAGATCGCGAAACCCAGCCAACCCTGGGCTTCCAGCGTGTACTGCAACGTGCTGTTTTCCACGTACAGAGCTCGGGCAAACGCGAAGTGACTGGCGCCAACGTGCTGGTTGCAATCTTCAGTGAGCAAGAGAGTCAGGCCGTGTTCCTGCTGAAACAGCAGAGCGTTGCGCGCATTGATGTCGTCAACTACATCGCTCACGGCATTTCCAAAGTGCCGGGGCATGGCGATCACTCTGAAGGTGAACAAGATATGCAGGACGACGAGGGCGGTGAGTCTTCTTCTTCAGGCAATCCTCTGGATGCTTATGCCAGCAACCTCAACGAACTCGCGCGCCAGGGTCGCATCGACCCGCTGGTTGGTCGTGAATCGGAAGTCGAGCGTGTCGCGCAGATTCTCGCGCGTCGGCGCAAGAACAATCCACTGCTGGTGGGCGAGGCAGGCGTGGGTAAAACCGCGATTGCCGAAGGCCTGGCCAAGCGCATTGTCGACAACCAGGTCCCGGACCTGCTCGCCAACAGCGTTGTCTACTCGCTCGATCTCGGCGCTCTGCTCGCAGGTACCAAGTATCGCGGCGATTTCGAGAAGCGCTTCAAGGCGCTGCTCAATGAACTGAAAAAACGTCCACAAGCGATCCTGTTCATTGACGAGATTCACACCATCATTGGTGCGGGTGCTGCGTCCGGTGGCGTGATGGACGCTTCAAACCTGCTCAAGCCGCTGCTGTCTTCTGGCGACATTCGTTGCATCGGCTCGACCACGTTCCAGGAGTTCCGTGGCATCTTCGAGAAGGATCGTGCCTTGGCGCGTCGCTTCCAGAAGGTCGATGTCGTGGAGCCGTCGGTGGAAGACACCATCGGTATCCTGCGCGGTCTGAAAGGGCGTTTCGAAGCGCACCACAACATCGAATACAGTGATGAGTCGTTGCGCGCTGCCGCTGAACTGGCATCGCGCTACATCAATGACCGGCACATGCCGGACAAGGCCATCGATGTAATCGACGAGGCGGGTGCCTACCAGCGTCTGCAACCGGTCGAAAAACGCGTGAAGCGCATTGAAGTGCCGCAAGTCGAAGACATCGTGGCGAAAATCGCGCGGATTCCTCCGAAGCACGTGACCAGTTCCGACAAGGAACTGCTGCGCAACCTGGAGCGTGACCTGAAGCTGACGGTGTTTGGTCAGGACGCGGCGATCGATTCGCTGTCTACCGCGATCAAGCTGTCCCGTGCGGGCCTCAAGTCGCCTGACAAGCCAGTCGGTTCGTTCCTGTTCGCCGGGCCGACCGGTGTCGGTAAAACCGAAGCCGCGCGGCAATTGGCCAAGGCGTTGGGGATCGAGCTGGTTCGCTTCGACATGTCCGAGTACATGGAGCGCCACACTGTGTCGCGTCTGATCGGTGCGCCTCCGGGGTATGTCGGGTTTGATCAGGGCGGTCTGTTGACCGAAGCGATCACCAAGCAGCCACACTGCGTATTGTTGCTCGATGAAATCGAGAAGGCGCACCCGGAAGTCTTCAACCTGCTGCTGCAGGTGATGGACCATGGCACGCTCACCGACAACAACGGGCGCAAGGCGGACTTCCGCAACGTGATCGTGATCATGACCACCAACGCTGGCGCCGAAACGGCGGCTCGTGCTTCGATCGGTTTCACCCATCAGGACCACTCGTCTGATGCGATGGAAGTGATCAAGAAGAGCTTTACGCCGGAATTCCGCAACCGTCTGGACACCATTATCCAGTTTGGTCGCCTCAGTCATGAGGTCATCAAGAGTGTGGTGGACAAGTTCCTTACCGAGCTTCAGGCGCAGCTGGAAGACAAGCGGGTGCTGTTGGAAGTTACCGATGCGGCGCGCAGCTGGCTGGCGGCCGGTGGTTACGACTCGGCAATGGGCGCACGTCCGATGGCGCGTCTGATCCAGGACAAGATCAAGCGTCCGCTGGCGGAGGAGATTCTGTTTGGTGAGTTGGCCGAGCATGGTGGTGTTGTGCATATCGATATCAAGGATGGTGAGATGACCTTTGACTTCGAAACCACGGCTGAGATGGCCTGACGGCCTGTTGTAAGCGAAAGGCGCCTTCGGGCGCCTTTTTGTTATTTGGCGTTTGGGTTTTTTGGGGGGAATATCCGTTGCTGCGGTCACGGCTGCTTAGGGTTCCGCCCTTACGGCGGGTCACTTTTGGCAAACGCCCCAAAAGTAACCAAAAGGTCTTCGCCCTGACGTTCGGCCCGCTCGCTGGGGCTCGGGGTTCCTTCGCTCCGGAGTTGATCCGGGCGCAGCGTCTCCGGTTTGCTTCGCTGCACCTCCTCTCGCTGTGTTTGGCTGCGCCAAACGGTCGCTGCGCTCCCACGCCCGGATCAATCCCTCCACTCAGCCTGCCGACGGGCTCCCAGATCAAGATCAAAAGCTGCAGCCGAGCTAACGCTCATCCTGTTGAGTGGTGAGGAGCACAGCGTGGTCGGCTTTGGTTTTGTGGTGGATTCGCCCCTCACCTCAGCCCTCTCCCGAGGGAGAGGGAGCCGATTTTTGGGCATATCAAAATCTGAGTTCGACTCGGTATTTCACGTCGGCGTACCTCCCCCAAACACCTCGATCAGTCCCTCTCTCTCTCTGGGAGGGTGAGGGGCCGATTTGTTTGCTTTTTTGAGCCTGAGTTCGACTCGGTATCGCACGTCGGCGTAGCTCGCCTAAACACCTCGATCAGTCCCCTCTCCCTACGGGCGGTCCGACGTTTCGGGAGGGTTAGGGTGAGGGGCTGTTGATCTGGCTTGTGATCCTGCTTTGGCTTTTGATCTTTTGCCCCATCGGGAGGCCGAGCGGAGGTGTTCATCCGGGGGTAGGCGCGCAGCGCCGTGCGGCGCAGCCGCATACATCGAGAGGAGGTGCAGCGAAGCAAACCGTAGGCGATGCCCCCGGATGGACACCGTAGCGAGGGAACACTGAGCCTCAGCGAAGTGCCGTACGCCAGGGGCAAAGCCTTTTGCTTACTTTTCGCTGGGCCGGCATTCCGGCGTTTTGAAAAGTGAGTCGCTGTAAGAGCGAAACCGCCAGCGGCAGCACCCGCAGCAATGGATATGCCCCCAATCCCAATCCCAATCCCCAGCCCCAAACCCCAAACCCCAAACCCCAAAACGCAGATACAAAAACGCCCGGCATAAAGCCGGGCGTCTTGTATTGACTTGATTAGCGAGCGCGGTAAGTGATGCGCCCTTTGCTCAAGTCATAGGGCGTCAGCTCGACGCGCACTTTGTCACCGGTAAGAATACGAATGTAGTTCTTGCGCATCTTGCCGGAAATATGCGCGGTTACGACGTGCCCATTTTCCAACTCCACACGAAACATGGTGTTGGGCAGGGTGTCGACGACAGTGCCTTCCATTTCGAAGCTGTCTTCTTTCGACATGCAGTAAAGCCCTCGGTATCCAATGAATGGCCCGGTGCAACTGCGCCAGGCAAAAGCGGCGTGCATTGTGCCCGAAAAATGGCGTTTACGCCAAGGGGTTTACGGTTTGGGTTTAGTTCAGGATCACCCAGCGCTGATTGATCAGCAGTTCGATGGGGCGATATTGGGTCTTGTAGTTCATCTTTTTGCAGTTTTTGATCCAGTAGCCCAGGTAAACCGCTTCGAGCCCAAGGCGCCGGCTCTCGGCGATTTGCCAGAGGATGGCAAAGCGTCCCAGGCTGCGACGCTCTTCGGCCGGCTCGTAAAACGTGTAGACCGCCGACAAGCCGTTAGGCAGTAAATCGGTCACCGCTACGGCCAGCAACCGTCCGTCGAGTCGAAATTCGTAAAAGCGCGAGAAGGGCAGGTCGCGTACCAGAAACGTCGAAAATTGATCACGGCTCGGTGGGTACATATCGCCGTCGGCGTGACGCTGTTCGATGTAGCGCTGGTACAGCTCGAAATATTCTTCACTGAAACCCGGTTTCGCCGGTTGAACCTGCAAGTCGGCGTTGCGCTTGAAAATCCGCTTCTGCTGACGATTCGGGATGAACTGCGCCACCGGAATACGTGCAGGCACACACGCATTGCAATTCTGGCAATGGGGGCGGTACAGATGATCGCCGCTGCGACGGAAGCCCATTTCCGACAGGTCTGCGTAGACGTGCACATCCATGGGCTGACTAGGGTCGAGAAACAGGGTAGTGGCCTGCTCCTCGGGCAGATAGCTGCAAGAGTGAGGCTGAGTGGCATAGAACTTCAACCGCGCCAACTCGGTCATGATCAACCCTCGGGATAAGCTGGTGAATTAAGTGTAAGCCACGCGCGCAAAAGTCGCTCAGCAAACCCAGGTGGCACGATTGGGTTGGTCCAGATGCCGTGCCAGATAGTCCGCGAATTCCTGGCGGGGGATCGCCCGGGCGCCGAGGCTGTGCAGGTGGTCGGTTGGCATCTGGCAGTCGATCAGCACGAATCCTGACTCTTGCAGATGCCGGACCAGCGTGGCAAAGCCGTACTTGGAAGCATTGTCTGCGCGGCTGAACATCGATTCACCAAAAAAAAGCTGCCCCATTGCCAGCCCGTATAGGCCGCCGATCAGTTCACCCTGATCCCACACTTCAACCGAATGAGCGAAGCCGCGCCGGTGCAGTTCAACGTAGGCGTCTTGCATGGCCTCAGTGATCCAGGTGCCGTCGGCGTAATCCCGTGGCGCGGCGCAGGCGCGGATCACGGCATCGAAGTCCTGATCGAAAGTCACCTGATAGCGCTCCTTGCGCAGCAATTTGCCGAGACTGCGCGAAACATGCAATTCGTCGGGAAACAGAACGGTGCGTGGGTTGGGCGACCACCAGAGAATCGGCTGGCCTTCGGAAAACCACGGAAAGCAACCATGGCGATACGCCTGGATCAGGCGGTCGGCGGAGAGGTCGCCACCGGCGGCGAGCAATCCATTGGGGTCGCGCATGGCCTTTTCCAGCGGCGGAAAAGTCAGGGAGTTGCGTTGTAACCAAGTCAGCATGGCATCCAGGCTTGCGGAAGGGGAGGGCGGTGCGGGCTGTGCGGCCCGCGCTAAAGTGTGCCGTTAAATGACACGAATGTCGTGCCGATCCTGCTTGACGCAGGCAGGGCTGCAACTTGGTGAGCTTGCTGCGGTCGTAAGCGAGCGCTGCCGGCTGGCCTGCAGCCGGCCTGGCAATGCTTCGCTACGTTCATCAAATACACCTCATAAGCCTTTGTCACAAAAGGTAATGCATGCTCAAATTGGCTCATGGGTTGTGTACGCTTGGCTATGCTCAACACGGGGCTTTGAAGCATGGCATCAGACGCACAAACCCGTACAATGCCGGGCTGTTACAGAATATTCGCTGCGCGCCGTGTTTATAGCTGTATTTATAAAATCGGCAGCACAGTGTTAAAAGTAGTCTCAGTTGTGCCCTTCAACTTTTTTACCTGCCTGGATTGGGCAGTTTTTTATCGTCATTCAATAGATGGACGCGCCTCGGGCGCAGGAAAAGTAGCGTTTTGAAGAAATCCACCGAAGCACCAAAAACAGTCGTTCCGCTCTGGCGCCAACAGTTGCACTACCGGCTCAAGGAAGGTGCATTGATCGCCATCGGCGCCTTGTGCCTGTTCCTGATGATGGCCTTGCTGACCTACGGCAAGGACGACCCGGGCTGGAGCCACAACAGCAAGATCGACGACGTACAGAATTTCGGCGGCCCGGCGGGCTCCTACAGCGCCGACATTTTGTTCATGGTGCTCGGCTATTTCGCCTATATCTTCCCGTTGCTGCTGGCGATAAAGGCGTATCAGATCTTCCGCCAACGCCACGAACCGTGGCAGTGGAGCGGCTGGCTGTTCTCCTGGCGCCTGATCGGTCTGGTGTTTTTGGTGCTGTCTGGCGCTGCGCTGGCGCATATTCATTTTCACGCCGCCACCGGTCTGCCGGCCGGTGCTGGTGGTGCGTTGGGCGAAAGTCTTGGCGATCTGGCCAAAAACGCGCTGAATATTCAGGGCAGCACATTGCTGTTCATTGCGCTGTTCCTGTTCGGCCTGACCGTATTCACCGATCTGTCGTGGTTCAAGGTGATGGACATCACTGGCAAGATCACCCTCGATCTGTTCGAACTGTTCCAGGGCGCGCTCAACCGCTGGTGGTCGGCGCGTACCGAACGCAAGCAACTGGTGGCGCAACTGCGTGAAGTCGATGACCGCGTGCACGATGTGGTCGCACCGACTGTCACCGACAAGCGCGAGCAAGCCAAGGTCAAGGAACGCCTGATCGAACGTGAGCAAGCCCTGAGCAAGCATATGTCCGACCGCGAGAAGCAGGTGCCGCCGGTTATCGCGCCGGCGCCCGTCAAGGCGCCAGAGCCGAGCAAGCGCGTACAGAAAGAGAAGCAGGCACCGCTGTTTGTTGACAGCGCTGTGGAAGGTACCTTGCCACCGATCTCGATCCTCGATCCTGCAGAAAAGAAACAACTCAATTACTCGCCGGAGTCTCTGGCTGCGGTCGGCCACTTGCTGGAGATCAAGCTCAAGGAGTTCGGTGTCGAGGTCTCGGTGGATTCGATTCACCCGGGCCCGGTGATTACCCGTTACGAAATCCAGCCTGCCGCCGGCGTAAAAGTCAGCCGCATTGCCAACCTGGCGAAAGACCTTGCGCGCTCCCTGGCCGTGACCAGTGTGCGTGTGGTTGAGGTGATTCCAGGCAAGACCACGGTCGGTATCGAGATCCCGAACGAAGACCGGCAGATCGTGCGTTTCTCCGAAGTGCTGTCGACCCCTGAGTACGACAACTTCAAGTCGCCGGTCACTTTGGCTCTGGGCCACGACATCGGCGGCAAACCGGTTATTACCGATCTGGCGAAGATGCCGCACTTGCTGGTGGCGGGTACGACCGGTTCCGGTAAGTCGGTGGGTGTGAACGCGATGATCCTGTCGATCCTGTTCAAGTCCGGCCCGGAAGACGCCAAGCTGATCATGATCGACCCGAAAATGTTGGAGCTGTCGATCTACGAAGGCATTCCGCACCTGCTGTGCCCGGTAGTGACCGACATGAAGGACGCTGCCAACGCCCTGCGCTGGAGCGTCGCCGAGATGGAGCGTCGCTACAAGCTGATGGCGAAGATGGGCGTGCGTAACCTGTCCGGCTTCAATGCCAAGGTCAAGGAAGCCCAGGATGCTGGCGAGCCATTGAGCGATCCGCTGTACAAGCGCGAAAGCATTCACGACGAAGCGCCGCTGTTGCAGAAGCTGCCGACCATCGTTGTGGTCGTCGACGAATTCGCCGACATGATGATGATCGTCGGCAAGAAGGTTGAAGAACTGATCGCCCGTATCGCGCAGAAAGCGCGGGCGGCGGGTATTCACTTGATCCTTGCGACCCAGCGGCCTTCGGTGGACGTGATCACCGGTCTGATCAAGGCCAACATTCCGACCCGAATGGCGTTTCAGGTGTCGAGCAAGATCGACTCGCGGACCATCATCGACCAGGGCGGCGCCGAACAATTGCTCGGCCATGGTGACATGCTCTACATGCCACCGGGCACCAGCCTGCCGATCCGGGTTCACGGCGCGTTCGTTTCCGACGATGAAGTTCACCGTGTAGTCGAGGCGTGGAAACTGCGCGGCGCACCGGAATACAACGATGACATCCTTAACGGTGTCGAAGAGGCAGGCAGCGGTTTTGAAGGCAGTAGCGGTGGTGGCGACGGCGATGACCCGGAAGCCGATGCGCTGTATGACGAAGCCGTGCAGTTTGTACTGGAAAGCCGCAGGGCTTCGATCTCCGCGGTGCAGCGCAAGCTGAAGATCGGCTACAACCGTGCCGCACGGATGATCGAAGCCATGGAAATGGCTGGCGTCGTCACATCAATGAACACTAACGGTTCGCGTGAAGTCCTGGCTCCCGGTCCGGTACGCGACTGACCCCAAAAGCAACAGGCGGGACAATGATGTGCCGCCGCTTTCCCACGAGTATTCAAGAGGACTCCCATGCGTCTTATCCGCATGCTGCTGCCAGTACTGGCTCTGACCACACTCACGGCCCACGCCGATGACAAGGACGTGGCTCGTCTGACACAATTGCTTGAAACATCCAAGACCCTGAGCGCGAACTTCTCGCAGCTGACCCTCGACGGCAGCGGTACTCAGTTGCAGGAAACCACTGGCGACATGACCTTGCAGCGTCCGGGCCTGTTCTACTGGCACACCAATGCGCCGGCCGAGCAGACCATGGTCTCCGATGGCAAGAAAGTCACCCTGTGGGACCCGGATCTGGAACAGGCAACCATCAAGAAGCTTGACGAGCGTCTGACCCAGACCCCGGCGCTGCTGCTGTCCGGTGATGTGTCGAAGATCAGCCAGAGCTTCGACATCAGTGCGAAAGAGGCGGGCGGCGTGATCGACTTCACCCTCAAGCCGAAAACCAAGGACACGCTGTTCGATAACCTGCGTCTGTCGTTCCGCAACGGTCTGCTCAATGACATGCAACTGATCGACAGTGTTGGTCAGCGCACCAACATCCTGTTCACCGGGGTGAAGGCCAACGAGCCGGTTCCAGCGTCGAAGTTCAAGTTCGATATCCCGAAGGGCGCTGACGTTATCCAGGAATAAACCCCCGGATCTTGTGACGGGATGTTCTGGTGAGGGGCTTTTGTGGCGAGGGGATTGATCCCCGTTGGGCTGCGAAGCGGCCCCAAAACCTGCATTCAGGTTCTTTCTGAACACCGCACGAATGGTTTTACGACTGCTGCGCAGCCCAACGGGGATCAATCCCCTCGCCACAGGGTCATCAACAGGTTTCAGAAAATCAGAGGTTACAACGCTACGTGATGGATCTGTTTCGCAGTGCGCCGATTGCCCAGCCACTGGCCGCGCGTTTGCGTGCGACCAATCTGGATGAGTACGTCGGTCAGGAGCATGTGCTCGCTCGCGGCAAGCCTCTGCGTGAAGCGCTGGAGCAGGGTGCCCTGCATTCGATGATCTTCTGGGGCCCGCCGGGCGTGGGCAAGACCACGTTGGCGCGGTTGCTGGCGGAAGTCTCGGATGCGCACTTTGAAACAGTCTCGGCGGTGCTCGCCGGGGTCAAGGAGATCCGTCAGGCCGTTGAAATCGCCAAGCAGCAGGCCGGCCAGTACGGCAAACGCACGATTCTGTTTGTCGATGAAGTACACCGCTTCAACAAGTCTCAGCAGGATGCGTTCCTGCCCTACGTTGAAGACGGCACGCTGATCTTCATCGGTGCCACCACCGAAAACCCTTCGTTCGAACTGAACAACGCTTTGTTGTCGCGGGCCCGTGTCTATGTGCTGAAAAGCCTCGACGAAGCGGCGCTGCGCAAACTGGTGAGTCGCGCGCTGACCGAAGAGCGCGGCCTGGGCAAGCGCAACCTCACGTTGAACGACGAAGGCTTCCAGATGCTGCTGTCCGCCGCCGATGGCGATGGCCGGCGCCTGCTCAATCTGCTGGAAAACGCCTCCGATCTGGCCGAAGACGACAGCGAGATCGGCACAGAGCTGCTGCAAAGTCTGCTCGGCGACACGCGTCGGCGTTTCGACAAGGGCGGTGAAGCGTTCTACGACCAGATTTCCGCGCTGCACAAATCGGTACGCGGCTCCAACCCCGATGGCGCGCTGTACTGGTTCGCGCGGATGATCGACGGCGGTTGCGATCCGCTGTACCTGGCCCGGCGCGTGGTGCGCATGGCCAGCGAAGACATCGGTAACGCCGACCCGCGTGCGCTGAGCCTGTGCCTGGCGGCGTGGGAAGTGCAGGAGCGCCTCGGCAGCCCGGAAGGCGAATTGGCCGTGGCGCAAGCCATCACGTATCTGGCCTGCGCGCCAAAAAGCAATGCGGTGTACATGGGCTTCAAGACCGCTTTGCGCGCCGCCGCGGAAAACGGCTCGCTGGAAGTGCCGCTGCACCTGCGCAACGCACCGACCAAACTGATGAAACAACTGGGTTATGGCGACGAGTACCGCTACGCCCACGACGAGCCGGATGCTTATGCCGCCGGCGAAGACTATTTCCCGGAAGAGCTCGACCCGATTGCGTTCTACCAACCTGTGCCACGAGGCCTTGAGTTGAAGATCGGCGAGAAGCTTAACCACCTCGCCCAACTCGACCGATTAAGCCCCCGGCAGCGGAGAAAATAGTGATTCCATTGATTGTTGCGGTCTCCCTTGGCGGGGTTGCCGGCACCTTGTTGCGCTTTACCACCGGCAATTGGGTCAACGCCAATTGGCCGCGGCACTTCTATACCGCGACGCTGGCCGTTAATATCGTGGGCTGTCTGCTGATTGGCGTGTTGTACGGCCTGTTTTTGATACGCCCGGAAGTGCCGATAGAGGTGCGTGCCGGGTTGATGGTCGGCTTCCTCGGGGGGCTGACGACTTTTTCATCCTTTTCACTGGATACGGTGCGCCTGCTGGAAAGCGGGCAAGTGCTTCTGGCCCTGGGCTATGCGGCACTCAGCGTATTCGGCGGGCTGCTCGCGACGTGGGCCGGCCTGTCCTTGACCAAACTTTGATAACGAGAAACCGACATGCTCGATTCCAAACTGTTACGTAGCAACCTTCAGGACGTAGCGGACCGCCTGGCTTCCCGTGGCTTTGCCCTGGATACCGCGCGCATCGAAGCGCTGGAAGAACAGCGCAAGACCGTCCAGACCCGCACCGAAGCACTGCAGGCTGAGCGTAACGCGCGTTCCAAATCCATCGGTCAGGCCAAGCAGCGCGGCGAAGACATCGCGCCGCTGATGGCGGACGTCGAGCGCATGGCGGGCGAGTTGAGCGCCGGCAAAGTCGAACTGGACGCGATCCAGACCGAACTGGATTCGATCCTGCTCGGCATCCCGAACCTGCCACACGAATCCGTTCCGGTCGGCAAGGACGAAGACGACAACGTTGAAGTGCGCCGTTGGGGCACACCGACCGTGTTCGACTTCCCGGTTCAGGATCACGTCGCTCTGGGCGAGAAGTTCGGCTGGCTGGACTTTGAAACCGCCGCCAAGCTGTCCGGCGCACGTTTTGCCCTGTTGCGTGGCCCGATCGCCCGTCTGCATCGTGCGCTGGCGCAGTTCATGATCAATCTGCACGTCACCGAGCACGGCTACGAAGAGGCTTACACGCCTTATCTGGTTCAGGCGCCAGCACTGCAAGGCACCGGTCAACTGCCCAAGTTCGAAGAAGACCTGTTCAAGATCGCTCGCGAAGGCGAAGCCGATCTGTACCTGATCCCGACCGCCGAAGTGTCGCTGACCAACATCGTTGCTGGCGAGATCGTCGATTCGAAACTGCTGCCGATCAAGTTCGTTGCGCACACGCCGTGCTTCCGCAGTGAAGCCGGCGCGTCGGGTCGCGATACTCGCGGCATGATCCGCCAGCACCAGTTCGACAAGGTTGAAATGGTCCAGATCGTTGAGCCATCGACCTCGATGGAAGCGCTGGAAGGCCTGACCGCCAACGCCGAAAAAGTTCTGCAACTGCTTGGCCTGCCTTACCGCACCCTGGCGCTGTGCACCGGCGACATGGGCTTCGGCGCGGTCAAGACTTACGACCTCGAAGTGTGGATCCCGAGCCAGGACAAGTACCGCGAAATCTCGTCGTGCTCCAACTGCGGCGACTTCCAGGCCCGCCGCATGCAAGCGCGTTTCCGCAACCCGGAAACCGGCAAGCCTGAACTGGTACACACCTTGAACGGTTCCGGCCTGGCAGTCGGTCGTACCCTGGTAGCGGTGCTGGAAAACTACCAGCAGGCCGACGGTTCGATCCGCGTGCCGGACGTGCTCAAGCCGTACATGGGTGGCCTTGAGGTCATCGGCTAAATGAAATATCTGCCGCTGTTTCACAACCTGCGCGGCAGTCGTGTGTTGGTCGTCGGTGGGGGGGAAATTGCCTTGCGCAAATCTCGCCTGCTGGCCGATGCCGGTGCGCTGCTGCGGGTGGTCGCACCTGAAATCGAAGCACAACTGCGTGAGCTGGTCGTTGCCAACGGTGGTGAATGCCTGTTGCGTGGTTACGTTGAGGCGGATATGGATGGTTGCGGGCTGATCATCGCCGCCACCGACGACGAAACGCTTAACGCACAAGTGTCCACTGACGCCCATCGGCGTTGCGTGCCGGTCAACGTGGTCGACGCACCTGCCCTGTGCAGTGTTATCTTCCCGGCGATCGTCGATCGCTCGCCGCTGATCGTCGCGATCTCCAGCGGCGGCGATGCGCCGGTGCTGGCGCGATTGATTCGCGCCAAGATTGAAACCTGGATTCCTTCCACCTATGGCCAACTGGCTGGGCTGGCCGCGCGTTTTCGTAATCAGGTGAAAAGCCTGTTTCCGGATGTGCAGCAACGTCGCGGGTTCTGGGAAGACGTATTCCAAGGCCCGATTGCCGACCGGCAACTGGCCGGGCAGGGCGCCGAAGCCGAGCGTCTGCTGCAAGCAAAGATTGACGGCGAAGCCGACATCACCACCGGTGAGGTGTACCTGGTCGGCGCAGGTCCCGGTGATCCGGATCTGCTGACCTTCCGTGCCTTGCGCCTGATGCAGCAAGCCGACGTGGTGCTTTACGACCGTTTGGTCGCGCCGGCGATTCTAGACCTTTGCCGTCGCGACGCCGAGCGGGTTTACGTCGGCAAGCGTCGCGCCGAGCACGCCGTACCGCAGGATCAGATCAACCAGCAATTGGTTGATCTGGCCAAGGCCGGCAAGCGTGTGGTGCGGTTGAAGGGCGGTGATCCGTTCATCTTCGGCCGTGGTGGCGAGGAAATCGAAGAATTGGCAGCCCACGGCATTCCCTTCCAGGTGGTGCCGGGCATCACGGCGGCCAGTGGTTGCGCGGCATATGCCGGGATTCCGCTGACCCACCGTGATTATGCGCAGTCAGTGCGCTTTGTCACCGGGCACTTGAAGGACGGTTCCACCGATCTGCCATGGGCCGACCTCGTCTCTCCGGCGCAGACGTTGGTGTTCTACATGGGCCTGGTCGGGTTGCCAGTGATCTGCGAACAGTTGATCAAGCATGGCCGTTCGGCGGATACCCCTGCGGCGTTGATTCAGCAGGGCACCACGGTCAACCAGCGGGTCTTCACCGGCACGCTGGCCGATTTACCGCGAATGGTGGCGGAGCATGAAGTGCATGCCCCGACACTGGTGATCGTCGGTGAAGTGGTGCAACTGCGCGAGAAACTGGCGTGGTTTGAAGGGGCTCAGGCGCAGGTCTGAAGAGCGGGTTGAACCCAATCGCTGGCAAGCCAGCTCCCACAGGTTTTGTGTTGAAGCTTCAATTTTCAGCATCACACAAGTCCCTGTGGGAGCTGGCTTGCCAGCGATAAGGCCTTCAAAAACTGTAAAAATCTCAACCCCTCTGCCAAACCCCTTTGCCGTTCAATCGCGCCCGATCATGGGCCACAGTGAAATCCTGCTCCGGCCCTTTCGGCACAACTCCCGTCGGATTGATGGTCTTGTGACTGCCGTAGTAGTGATTTTTGATGTGCTGGAAATCCACCGTCTCGGCAATCCCCGGCCACTGATACAGCTCACGCAGCCAGTTCGACAAGTTCGGATAATCGGCAATCCGTCGCAGGTTGCACTTGAAGTGCCCGTGATACACGGCGTCGAAGCGAATCATCGTGGTGAACAGACGAATATCCGCTTCGGTCAGGAACTCACCGCTCAGATAACGGTTGGCACCCAGCACCCGTTCCAAGTGATCCAGTTCGGCAAATACTTCATCGAACGCTTCTTCATAAGCCTGTTGCGACGTCGCAAAGCCTGCGCGATACACGCCGTTGTTCACGGCTGGATAAATCCGCTCGTTCAGCGCATCAATCTCGTTGCGCAACGGCACCGGGTAGAAGTCCAGTTCATTGCCCGTCAGAGCGTCGAACGCGCTGTTGAACATGCGGATGATCTCTGCCGATTCGTTGCTGACAATGCGTTTGAGTTTTTTGTCCCACAGCACCGGTACGGTGACGCGGCCGGTGTAGTCGGGCGTGTCGGCGGTGTAGCGCTGGTGCATGAAGTCGAAGTGATTGAGCTTGTCGCCGGTCGATCCGAGAGTCTTGTCGAAGGTCCAGCCGTTTTCCAGCATCAGCCAACTGACCACGGAAACGTCGATCAGATTTTCCAGGCCTTTGAGTTTGCGCAGGATCAGCGTGCGATGCGCCCACGGACAGGCGAGCGAAACGTAGAGGTGATAGCGCCCGGCTTCGGCGGTAAAACCGCCTTCACCGCTCGGGCCAGGCTGGCCGTCGGCGGTGACCCAGTTACGGCGCTGCGCCTGTTCGCGCTGGAACGCGCCGTCCTTGCTGCTCTCGTACCACTTGTCCTGCCAGTGGCCATCGACTAATAAACCCATGTTCAAGACTCCTGAAACCAATAATCGTTGGAGTTGAGTCTATTCCGATGAGTTCGAACAAAAAGCGCAAAGATCGGGCGCGAATGATCGGTTAAATCGATTTATTCCGCGCTGCCCAGTATTGTTCAGCGGTTTCGAAAGCCTGCTCGCGGCTCTGGCCGAGACCGCGCAGAGCCAGGGCCATGGTCGAAATCAGCGCCATTTGCGGGTAGCTGTCGACCACGTCGCCGCGCCACACGGCTTTCAAATGCTCGACGTCCAGCGAGGCCGGTTTGACGTGGCGCTGTGCCGACAACTGCGGCCATTCCTCGTCCCAACTCTCGCCGCCGCTGGTGCCGTAAAGATGGCTGTCGGCATCGGGGTTGATCTCGATTTCACCGCCGTCGCCCTTCACCACAATCGCCGTGTCGCCGAGCAATCCACTGGCATCACGGTGCACGGCCTGATAGCCCGGGTGAAAAATGCTTTGCAGACCGCAGCGCGCGCCCAGTGGATTGAGAATCCGTGCCAGCGAGTGGATCGGCGAGCGCAGGCCCATGGTGTTGCGCAGATCAATCATCTTTTGCAGTTGTGGTGCCCAGTCCATCAATGGCATGAACGCCAAGCCGCCGTGGTCCAGTGCCGTCCCGACCTGCTGCCAGTTGCGGCACAGCGCAATGCTCAGCTCGCCCAGCAGTTGCTCGGTGTACAAACGCCCGGCGGTGTGCGCGCCGCCGCCGTGCATGAAGATGCGCACACCGTTCTGCGCCAGACACTTGGCTGCCAGCAGATACCAAGGCAAATGGCGTTTCTTGCCGGCGTAGGTCGGCCAGTCCAGGTCGACGTTCAGCGCTGGCGCCTGCAACCGCTCGCGCAGGGCCTCGGTGAAGCCGGCCATTTCTTCGGCGCTTTCTTCTTTATGCCGCAGCAACATCAGAAACGCGCCGAGCTGGGTGTCTTCGACCTTGTCGTCGAGCACCATGCCCATGGCTTCGCGGGCTTCTTCGCGAGTCAGGTCACGGGCGCCGCGCTTGCCTTTGCCGAGGATCCGTACGAATTGGGCGAAGGGGTGCTCGGCAGGTGTTTCGAGGGTCAGCGCTGGATAGTCGGTCATAGACAATTCGTCGGTTTGGGCAGGCCCGCCAGTTTTGCGGCGAGTTTGGCAGGGGTGCCTTTGAACAGTCGGTTCAGGTGCAGGCTGTTGCCTTTGTCCGGGCCGAGTTTCAGCGCGGTGTATTTGATCAGCGGCCGAGTGGCCGGGGACAGTTGGAACTCATCGTAGAAACTGCGCAGCAGTTCGAGGACCTCCCAGTGGTCGGGGGTCAATTCGATATCTTCGGCGGCGGCCAGGGCGCTGGCGACGTCGTGTGACCAGTCGCTGAGGTCGACCAGGAAGCCGTCCTTGTCCAGTTCGATGGCACGGGCGCCGACGGTCATGGAATTCATAGCCAGCTGTTGACCTTGTCGTGGTGGATCGACAGTTCGACAAAGGCCGGATAGTCGATGGCTTCGGCCCAGTCGGGAACGTCTACGGCGCGGGCTTGTGCATCTTCCGCCAACACGAACAGTTTTACTTGTCGGGTTTGCAGCGTGGCGAGCGGCGCGGTGCCCGGCTGCAAGGCATATACCGCGTCACCGGATAGCAGCAACGCGTCGGCACTGCCGATCACGCGCAGGCAGCTTGTCAGGCGATCGTCGCCGAACGGGGAATGAGACAACACATGCAAAGTCGACATCAGAGGGTGATCACCTGGTCGTAGCGGTCAATAAGGGCGGTGATTTGCTCGGCGGTGAGCGGTTTTGCTTCATCCAGCGACAGGGTATTCAGGCCACGGCTGGAGGCGCTGTCGGCACAATAGAACAGCTCTTCAACGCCGAACATTGGCAGCGCTTGCAGGTTGGCGCTCAGGTCTTTCTGTTGCAGGGCCTTGGCATTTTGCCCGGCGGCCAGTTGCAGCACGCCGTCATCGAGAAACAGCAGACCGATCGGCAGATCGAAGGCACCGCCGGCCAGTACGATGTCCAGCGCTTCGCGGGCGCCGGGGCCGGACCATGGCGATTGGCGGCTGATGATCAACAGGGATTTGGCCATCTCACGCGCCTCCGAAACAGATCAGGCGGTCAGCGTCTTGCACCGCGTCATGCATCTGGCCGAGGCCGGACAATTCCCACGGTGCGCTGACGGACATAGCATCACGCTGATAGCGCTTGGCTTCTTCCTCATTCAACACCCCGCGGCGCAGGGCGGCGGCGATGCACACCACACCGTCCAGTTGCTGCTCGCTGATGAAGGCGCGCCACTGCTTGGGCAAGTCCAGTTCGTCCTGCGGGGTGACTACCGCATCGGAGGCGTTGTAGACGCCGTCCTGATAGAAAAACAGCCGGACAATCTCATGCCCACCGGCCAGCGCAGCCTGAGCAAACAGCAGGGCACGGCGCGAGGAGGGCGCATGAGCGGCGGAAAACAGCGCAATGGCGAACTTCATGACTAACTCGATCAGCAAAACTGCGGCCATGATAAAGCTTTATCGAGTCAGCCGCGAAACCCAAGTTGCGTACGCACATAACCCTGTAGGAGCTGTCGAGTGAAACGAGGCTGCGATCTTTTGATTTTGCTTTTTAAAAACAAGATCAAATGATCGCAGCGTGCCGCAGCTCCTACAGTAAGAAGCACGTTTTCAGCGTGGCATGTAGCCGAGTTGCCAGCGCCGGGGGATTCTCAGAGAGAGCAGCCCGATGACCGCCGCCAGCACACCACTGACGAACATCGCCTTGAGCCCCAAGTGATGTTCCAGCACTGCGCCAAGAATCGCGCCGATAAACATCCCGCTCCACGGCACCAGTTGCACGCGCCAGCCACTGCGCCGCTCGCCGAGCATCCATCGGCCCAGTCCACGGCCGAACCGTGACAATGCACCGGTGACATAGGTCAGACCGACCGGCAGACCATTCACCTCTTCGACCGACGCATTGAGCATGCCCATCGCGATGATCGCCGCCAGCAGTGCCGGCAGTTGCGAGTCAAACGGCCAGGCCGCCGCCGCGCAGAGCAGGGTGGCGATACATAGCAGAAGCGGCAGCGCGCGTCGTCCGCCGAGACGTGCGACGAGTACACCCAAGGCATTTCCGACAATAAAGGTTGCGATGAGAATCACCAGGCGCCCGGTAAGCCCGAGATCGCCATCACTGATCGCCACCGCCAGCCGTGTGGTGTTGCCGCTCATGAACGAGACGAAGTCGCCGCTGGCCATAAAGCCGATGGCGTCGGTCATTCCGGCCAGCACCGACAGGCTGGCCACCAGCGCCAGGCCCACGCGGCCACGCCATTTCTGCGTGTGCAGATGGCCGGGACTGGCCCGGTGAGTCGAGGCGGAAGGCAGCATCGTCAATTGTTTCCTTGAGCGGCGGTTACGGTTCTATTCCATACAAGTCGCAATACTCCAGCCACTCCATGCCGGCCATTTCCGCCACTTCGCGGTGTACCTCCAGACGCTGGGCCTGATATTCCTCAGGTGTATCGGCTGTCAATTTCAAAGTCAGTTCCCAAGCGAACAACCCGAGGCTTTCTGCTTCCTCTTCAAAGGCTTCGTGCAGGCGTTCTTCGCGATATTGCGCCTGGGTTTCACCTTTGGCCTGAGCCAAAAGCGGATTGAGATGATCGAGGCTTTCGCGCAATTCGGGGCGTTCATCGAGAAACAGTTTCAGAGCGTGTTCATGTCGCTGATCGGTAGGCGCCATGTGTTTTCCTTGTGAGGCTGATGACCTTAGGTTGCCGCAGCGGCCTGCGCGTGTCGCGCTATAAATGCAGTAAAGCAGAACGATTCCGGCTGCTGCGGTGATACAGTCCGCTTTTTTCTGTATGAGCGAATGCAATGCGAATTCTGATGATGGCGCTGGCCGCGACGGTGCTGGCCGGTTGCGCGGGTTCGGCGATGGACGATGCTCGCACTAAAACTCCCTACAAAACCCTGACCTCGGACAAGCCTGAGAAAGTCGTGGCCCAGTGCGTACAATTCGCGTGGCAGGACGAAGCGGTGTTCGGCGCGGATGCCGGGGCTTATCTGCAACCGGGCAAGAAGGGCGGTTCGACGGTCTACACGCGTTCGGCGGAGTCGTTTGTCGATGTCAGCACGCAGCCGTCGGGCACGGCGTTGAGTTACTACGCGCAGAAGGACGATTTCGTGGCCAAGCGTCGTTTGGCGGCGTTGGCGACTTGCCTTTGATCATGCGTTGAAGCGGCTACCGCCATCGCCAGCAGGCTGGCTCCCACAGTGGAATGCATTCCAAAATGTGGGAGCGAGCCTGCTCGCGAAGGGGCCATCAAATTCAATCCATCAAGCGTTTCTGGAAAAAGTGCCGCTTGTGCCCCAGCGGATAATCCACAATCTCGCCACACTCGCTATAACCGACCTTCCGGTAAAACTCAGGCGCCTGAAATGAGAAGGTGTCGAGCCAAATGCCGACGCAATCTTTCTCCCGCGCAAACTCTTCGGCCATCTGCATCAATTTCGAGCCGATGCCCTGACCGCGCCCCTGTTCCGGCACTGCCAACAGTTCAATGAACAGCCATCGATAGAACGTGTGGCCATAAAGGCCGCCGAGGATCGCGTCGTGCTCGTCGCGAACCAAAAGGGCAAGCGGCTCCAATGTCGAGGGACCTGCTTTCGCGACGTTGTGGGCACGCAGTGGCGCCAGAATGGCGTTGCGTTGTTCTTCGTTGGGGTTCTGCGACAACTCGATACGCAAGTTCATGCATGACTTCCTTGTGGTGAGAACCCGCAGCCTATCCTGTGCAGGGGGCGTCTTCCAAGCCCCGCTGCAAACCGGTGGAACCGCCGCGCACGCGCTGTGGTCTAGCCTTTTACAGCGTCATTCCAGCACGCGGTTGATGAGGACACCCCATGAATATTTTCGAAGCCCTTCGCGAAAGCCATGACCGCCAGCGCACCTACGCCAAAGCCTTGATCGAGACCAGTGGCGATACGCCGGAGCGCGTCGAGGCCTACAAACAGCTCAAGGCCGAACTGCAAGCCCACGAAACCGCCGAAGAACGCCACTTCTACATTCCGCTGATGGAGTTCGACAATGGTGTCGATCTCAGCCGTCATGCCATTTCCGAACACCACGAGATGGACGAGATGATGGAGGAGCTGGATGAGACCGAGATGTCGAGCCCCGCGTGGCTGGCCACTGCGAAAAAGCTCTCGGACAAGGTCCATCACCACCTCAAGGAAGAGGAGCAGAAATTCTTCCAGATGGCCGGCAAGTTACTCAACGAAAAACAGAAAGAACAGCTCGCCGGACAGTACGAAAAGGAGTTTCAGGCGCAGTTACCGTGAGTCACCCATGCGGGATTTCGTGACTTCGACGTGTACGCCTTTGGCTAGGCGTCGAGTGCGAGTCGCCACAATGTACTGTATTTATATCCAGTGTTTTGGCTGTTTTACTGATTGTGTCGGACAGATTTGCGACAAAACCGCCGATGGACAAAAAAATCACCTCCGTTAGCTTAAAGGCCTCTCCTCGGAAAGGAGAGTTCTTAAATCAACGGAGTGAAAAACATGAATCAACCACAAGCACAAACCCAACTGCGACACGGTCGTGTCACCTCCCCGGCGAGCCGCGGTGCGGTCGCTATCGAGCAAGGATTGCTCGGTGCCTGGCAGGTCAATGAGATGGAAGGCGGCAAGAATTTCCCGGCCCTGACCGCAGGGCCTTTTCCGGCCCCGTATCAAACCGACAGTGACAGCGTCACACCACCTGCCGACGGCTACATTCTCAGTGGCGGCAAAACCGATCCGCGTGATTGCGTGAACTTCACCAATGAGGAGATGAGCCAAAAGCTCGGTCGTGCGTTTACCTGGCCGCTGCTCAATGTCACCCCAGGTCAGACCCTCGAAGTGAAATGGGAATACACCGCGCCGCACACCACTCGTGGCTATCGCTGGCTGATCACCAAGGATGGCTGGGACCCGAAACAACGCATCACCCGTGCGCAACTGGAAGCGCAGCCGTTCTTCGAGGACTTCTACACTCAGGTGCCTTACTACAGCCATTCAGCGGAGCTGAAGGCCAAGGTCAATCACTCGGTGAAGCTTCCGGCGAACAAGCAAGGTCATCACGTTATCGTCTTGATGTGGATCGTCGCCAACACCGGCAACGCGTTCTATCAGGCCTTCGATGTCGACTTCAAATAACGACGCAGCGTCGTCAAAACCCACACGTTCTGAAGGATTAGAACATGTCAAATATCGACTTCTCTTTAATGCAAAACACTGCGAGCGATGCGGCTTCATTGATGCCGAGCATTGCTCACAAAAAGATCCTCATGGGCTTCTGGCACAACTGGCCGGCGGGGCCGAGTGACGGATATCGCCAAGGCCGCTTTGACAACATCGCGCTGGAGGAGGTACCCAAGGAGTACAACGTGGTCGCGGTGGCCTTCATGAAGGGCAGCGGGATTCCGACCTTTAAGCCGTTCAATATGACCGATGCCGAGTTCCGCCGTCAGGTCGGCGTGCTCAACAGTCAGGGGCGGGCGGTGCTGATTTCCCTGGGTGGCGCGGATGCGCACATCGAGTTGCACAGCGGCCAGGAACAACCACTGGCCAATGAAATCATCCGTCTGGTGGAAACCTACGGCTTCGACGGCCTGGACATCGATCTTGAACAGAGCGCGATTGATTTCGCTGCCAACAAGACCGTCCTGCCGGCTGCGCTGAAACTGGTCAAGGATCACTACGCGGGCCAGGGCAAGCACTTCATCATCAGCATGGCCCCGGAGTTTCCGTACCTCACCAGCAGCGGCAAGTACGTCGGTTACTTGCAGGCACTGGAAGGCTACTACGACTTCATCGCCCCGCAGTTCTACAACCAGGGTGGCGACGGGGTGTGGGTGCAGGAGGCCAACAATGGCGCCGGCGCGTGGATTGCGCAGAACAACGATGTGCTGAAAGAGGATTTCCTCTACTACCTGACGGAAAGTCTGGTGACCGGCACGCGTGGTTTCACCCAGATTGCCGCAGACAAATTCGTCATCGGTTTGCCGGCCAACGTCGACGCAGCCGCCACCGGTTATGTGATCGACGAGACTGTGGTGGGGAATGTGCTTAAACGGCTGGCAATCAAGGGGCATCCGATCAAGGGCCTGATGACGTGGTCGGTGAACTGGGACAATGGCGTCAGCAAGGATCGTGTGCCGTACAACTGGGAGTTCAGTCGGCGTTATGGGCCGCTGATTCACGGGGTTCCTGCCGCTGAGCAGGCTGTTGGTGACATGCAATCGCTCATCGCTCGGTAGTTGCAAATAAAGAAGCCCGGCAGCGCTGCCGGGCTTTTCTTTTTTAAGCGGTTATTGCTTCAAGTAGGTAGCTGATGGGTAGCCTTGATCGAGTCAATCCATCGTTGGTAGTGTTTCTTCTGCTCTTCTATGTCGTTCGTTAGATCGTTTTCTTCGTAGTCAAAGATACGGACGATGTCTTCTTCATCGGTTGGATGCCCCGTCCTGACTTCGTAAGCAACCAGGCCTGCTGACATTTGGGAACTCATGCGGGAAGGGTGGACGTTTATTTTGGCGCCTTTGCATAGAAATTTGATGTCGGGGAAGTCTGATCTGATCAAGCCAAAGCAAATATATAAGTCGGAGGCGATGTGTGTGCTGGATTTACCGTTTTTCATAGTGAAGATAAGTGTCTTTGTTATTCGATCTATCACAATGCTTGCTCTTTCTCGATTTAAAGACTTGATGATTTCAATTGATACCTTTTTCATGTGCGGCAATTTTTTGTAATTGGCTTTATAGGGTTTTTTAAACTGTGTTCTGGGGTTTTATTCCTTGGTTGTAGATTTTATCCAGTTCAAGTAGAAAGCACGCTGCTCCTCTGGATCGTTAGTCAATTGTTGATCCTCGTAATCAAATATGAATACCAAATCGGCAAGGGATGGCTCCTTACCTGCCTCCAACTCGTATGCCTTTAAGCCTAGAGACATTTGCGTGGACATGCTTGATGGGTGAACATTAATTTTCGCACCCTTACAGAAAAATGTTATGTGAGGGTTGGCTTTACGCAATAGTCCGAAGCATTTATAAAAATTGCTTTCAATATATGTTCTGGGTTTATCGTTTTCTAGGCTTGCAGTTATGGATATTGACTCGTTGTCGCAAAGTAGATCGGTTTTTTTTGTCGTATTTCCAGTGCTGATAACTATTTCAATTTTTGAAATCATTTGTCTATTCTCCTGTGGGGGTTAGGGATTGAGTAGCCGAACTCTTTGCCTTCGTCAGTGATGATGGTGGCGCCCAGGATGTCTTCATTTTTTATTATTCGGGGGATAGCAATCTCTTGCTCTCTACCAAACTTGTAACTGGAACCGAGTTCTTTTTTTAGGTCGTGTCCTGAGACTTTTCTGAGGGTGTAAAGGAAGCCGGTTCTTGTGAAAAAACCTGTAGCGAACTCTATTCCCACATCTCTGGAGGGGGAAGTACTGATGAAGCCGCTTGGTGGGAAATCGCTGTCAATTGAATGAAGCAGCAGATCCATGCTATCTCCCTTGCTTTTGAAACCATTCACGAAGATATCCGAGGGGTCTCTCAAGTCTCCACGGTACAGATACTCTTGTTTGCTTTTCGGCGTAGGGTGCTCGGGCTCTCCTTCATCTACCTTAGCCCCGTCTGCTCCACCCGGCACCTCACACCCAGGCTTATTCGGCGGCGGGCAATTGGAACTCAACCCCGACGGATCCACCCACCCCGTCGGATTCGGCACGTACTGGTACTGGTTCAACCCACCGGCCAACTCGATCGGATCCGGTGTCAGATACCGCCCCAACCTCGGGTCGTAATACCGATGCCGGTTGTAATGCAGCCCGCTTTCCGCATCGAAATATTGCCCCTGAAAGCGCAGCGGCTGGTTCAGGCAGTCGTCGGCCAGGGTCAGTGCGGCGACTTTGCCGTAGGCGTCGTATTGCGCGGACCAGACGATGTCGCCGCTGTAGTCGGTGAGTTCTTGCGGGGTGCCGAGGTGGTCGAGTTGGTAGTAGAAGGGGCAGGCTTTTTGTGGGCCTTTGCCGTCGAGCAGCGCCAGCGGGCGGAAGGTGCCGGGTTCGTAGACGTAGCTGCGGTATTCGCTTTCGCTGCTTTCGGCGACGAGGTGGTCACCTTGCCAGAAGAATTCGGTGGTCTCGCCGTTGATGGTTTTGCTGATGCGTCGGCCGAAAGCGTCGTATTGGTAGGATGTGGTCTGGCCGTCGGGGCGGGTCAGGCCGATCAGGCGGTGCTGGCTGTCGTAACGGTATTCGGTGACCAGTGTCTGTGCGCGGCCACGACGTTCGCGGATCAGGTTGCCGAAGGCGTCGTAGTCGTAGTGGCGGTCGCCCTGCATGAGCAGACGGTTGCCCTTGATCTGGCTCGGGCCGGGGCGGTCCTGCATCAGCAGGTTGCCGGCCGGGTCGTGGGCGAAGGATTCCGGCAGCTCGTCGCGCGAGTGACGTACGCGGATCAGCCGATCAAGGGCGTCGTAGCCGTAGGTGCGCTGGCCGTGGCGGCTGTCAGCGATGTGCGCGAGATTGCCATTGGCGCTGTAGGCATAATCACGGCGGTACAGTGCATCGCGCTGATGGCCTACGGCGTGGGCGAGTAATCGTCCTTGATCGTCGTAGGTATATTCGCTGAGCAGCAGGCCCTGCTGACGTTGTTGTTCGCGCCCGGACTGGTAGACGTGACGAGTCAGCGGCGCGCCGTTGAGGTCGATGCCGGTCAGCGCGCCACCCTTGGCGTGGTGGTAGTCGAGCAGGCTGTTGTCCGGCAGACGCATGCGCTTGAGCTGGCCGCAGGCGTCGTAGCGGTAACGCAGGGTGCCCCAGCCCTGATGCTCGGTGATCAAGCGGTTCTGGCGGTCGTACTCGAAGGCCAGCGGGTGTTGCTGGCCGTCATCAACACCCACCAGTCGGCCGAGGCGGTCGTATTGATAAGTGACCTTTGTCCCGTCGGGCAGGGTTTTAACCAGAAGATGCCCGGCGGCATCGCGCTTATACGCAGTGACCAGTTGCGAACCGTCATCGCCGAACTCGGTCTTTTCCAGCAGATGGCCGTTGAGGTCATAGGCATACGCGGTGCGCCGGCCGTCAAAATCGCTTTCCTGACGAATCAGCCCGGTCGGCGTGTAGTCGAGTCGGTACTTTTCGCCGGACTCGTTTTCGATTTCCGTCAGCAGCAGTCGCGCATGGTCGTAGCGGTATTGCACCCGCGTGCCGTCAGGATTGATCCGTCGGGAGACCAGATGCAGATCGTCGTCGTATTCGTAACGGGTGATGCGCCCCAGTTCATCGCGCTCGGCGGTGACCTGACCGTAAGCGCCGTAGCTGTAGGCGCGGGTGCTGCCGGTAGGAAAAGTCGTCTGGATCAGTCGGCCGATGGCATCCCAATGTTGACGGGTGACTGCACCGTGTTCGTCGGCGGTCGTGGTCCGCCGTCCCAACGCGTCGTAGGAAAAGCGTCGCACGCCACCGTCGGGCAGGGTTTCCTCGGTCAACTGGCCGAGGCTGTTCCAGACCAGTCGATGCCGGCTGGTGTCCGGATTACGGATCGACAGCAACTGACCCCGGGTGTCGTAGTAGTAATGGGTGACCTGGCCATCGGGGTCGACCGCTTCGGTGACATCACCCTCGTCATTGCGCCGGTAGATCCACACCGCGTCACCGCGAGAGCGTTTATGCAGGAAACCGTTTCGATACTCGTAGAACGTGGGCGCCTCATCCGGTGGAATCAGCGCCACCAGCCGTCCGACCTCGTCGTAGCGGTATTCGGTGACCGCGCCCAAGGCATCCTGCTCGGCGATCAAGCGACCCGATGAGTCATAGGCCTTGAGCTGCTCACCACCGTCGGCTTCAACCTTGCGCACCAGCCGCGCACGCTCGTCGTGAACGTACGTCTCTTCGGTGCCATCGACGTAATGCACCGCGACACTGCCGTCGTCCGCCCAAACGTAACGCGTGTTCATCTGCGAGAACGATGCCCAGTGCCTGATACACCGAGCGGCTTTCCCCGACCGTTCCCACTCCCAAAAGAAACTCGCGCCGCCGGCCAACTGCCGCTGCAGGATCACATGGGCGTCGTCGTAGTCGTAACGCTCGCTGTCACCGACGGCGTTGGTCGCTTCGATCAGGTTCCGGTAGGCGTCGTAGCGGTAACTGACCAGCGCTTGCTCGGTACTCCAGGCACCGTCGCGAATCACCTGGTAATCCACACCCAGCAACTGCGCCCGGTCATACCGCAACAACAGCGAACGCCCGGCGCCGTTGTCCAGTCGCTGCACCCGGTCAGAGCGATCGCGCTGCACCGTCAGACGATTGCCATAGGCATCGCCGATCGCCGTCAGCCGTCCTGCGCGAAAGTGATAGAACCGCGCCGTTTCCACGGCCAGCGCGAGAATTAGCTCCTCCGGTTCATCACCGAGAAAAATCGCCGCCCGCGACAGGCTGTTGTGAATCGCCGGTCGTTCAGCGCTCGGCAACGGAAACCGCGTACGCCGGTTTTCGTGATCGACCCAGACCACCTCGTCGCCGGCAAACTCCAGCCGATGAGCCAGCGAATGGCTCCAGCCAAAGCCCAACCCGACATTGATCTCGGCGGCACTGCTGCGATACAACCGTGTGAACTCAAACGGCAACACGCCATCGAGCAGCGCATCGCTCAGGGTCAGCAGTTCTTCACCGGTGACCATCGACACCGGGCAGCCGTTGGTGCAGGTGCGCAGCACGCAATCAGCGCTGTCGCCGTTGGGGTTTTTCGCCTGATCCGGCGAGTCGTCGTGAGGCTCATGCCGTTCCATTCGGCTCGAACCGCCAGACTTGTCCCGCACAACTGGCGCCGGATTCGGCACGGTCAACACCAGCGAATCGGCCTGACGAATGTTCAGCGGTATCGACGGTGTCGGTTTCAACTCAACGTCACGCGCGTGAAACATCAGCGGCTTCAACGCGCCCGCATGTTTGTTCAGTTCCGGCGCTGACGTTAATTCCGCGAGTCGCAACGCCGACGCCGCCAGCCATTCCCGCGTCCGCGGCGACTTGATCTTCGCCAGCACTTTGCTGCTCAAGCGCAGCGGCACGCCGACGCCACCCGACAACCCCATCAGCAGAAAACTGACCAGCAGTTCGGCCCGAACCTCGGCCACCACTTCGGCCAGATACTGCGGCGGCAGCATCTTCAGCCAACTGGTAAACGCGGCCAGATGAATGAACAGCAGTGGTTCGTCACTGAGGATCAACAGGCCGTTGGCGATGGCCTCGCTGGAGGCATTCAACAACGCCTCAAGCTCGGCCTCGCTGAGGTATTCCAGAAGTTTTTCGCTGTTGGCCTGCAAGTCGGCGAGCAGGGCGAATACCTGTTTGATGTCATCCCAAACGCCGTTCAGGGCTTTCTCGAATCCGCGCCAGTCGGCCTGTTGCAACTGACCGTAACGCTCAAGAAATCCAGCGCTGGAAAACTCCGTCCACTGTGGTTGAAACCCTGCCCACTCAGCGCGCAGCCAGCCGTCCAGGCCTGCAATGACACCTTCATAAGAGGCATACAGAGCACGCACATGGTCGGTGGACACATCGGGAAAGAAGGTTATGCGATAACGCTGGCCCCGATCGCAATCGGTCACCTGCAGATTGCCGCTGGGGCCGATGGTGTAGTGCCGTGGTTCGCCGAAAGTCAGCACGCCGCCGACATCGGCAATCACCGGTTCAAGGGTTACCGGGGTGTTGCCAATCGGCACAAATCTCGCGGCCTCGAACATATGCACCAGCGTCAACGCCCCGCTGGCGGAGCACATGACCACCGATGAACTGAGCGGCTGGCGCGACTTGATCGGCACGCTGAGGCGCACGTCGTTGCCGACGGTGAAGACCTGCTCGACATCCAGCGCCGTCCCCGTCCAGAACTGCTCGGCCCAGGCGTCGTAGTTGTTCAGACACAGGCGGAATTCGCGGATCAGGTGTTCGAAGTCCGGCTCGTCGGGATTCAAAGCAGCAACAACGAGCAGGCCGATGCTGTTGTTCTGGGCCAGAAGCCGATCGGTTGGAAGCATTCGCAGTCTCTCGCGCACATCAAAAAGGTGCGGGGACTTTGCGGGGGATCAATCAGGAAAGAAGTCGGGCGAGTAGGCGATGTCTGTAGGATATTTCGACATAGTTTGTGGGGCGGTATAGGGTTTCGTTTTTTCGTTCACAAAAAAGGGCTTTTACCTACCCAGGGGCCTTCAATGAAAAGGATCAAGCGTCATGTCCAACACAGCCGAGCGGGTCAACATCGTCGACACTCAGGTGTTGTCCCATGACTGGTATCTGCTGAAGAAAATTACCTTCGACTATCACCGCAACAACGGCGAGTGGCAGCGTCAGACCCGTGAGGTTTATGACCGTGGCAATGGCGCTGCGATTCTGTTGTTCAACCGCGAGCAACGCACGGTGGTGCTGACCCGGCAGTTTCGTTTGCCAGTGTTCGTCAATGGTCATGATGGTTTGCTGATCGAGGTGGCTGCCGGGTTGCTTGAAGGTGCTGCACCGGAGCAACGGATTCGCGATGAAGCCGAGGAGGAAACCGGTTACCGCGTGCACGATGTGAAGAAAGTATTCGAGGCCTACATGAGTCCCGGCTCGGTGACCGAGAAGCTGCACTTTTTCATTGCCGAATACGACTCGGCATCGAAGGTCGGCGAGGGCGGTGGACTGGAAGAAGAGACCGAAGAACTGGAAGTGTTGGAGTGGCGATTCGATGACGCGTTGGCAGCGTTTCAGCGCGGTGAGATCTGCGACGCCAAGACCATCATGCTGTTGCAGTATGCGGCGATGAATAACCTTTTTGCCCAATAAATAAAAAGATCGCAGCCTTCGGCAGCTACTACAGGTAAACGCATTCCAGGTAGGAGCTGCCGAAGGCCGCGATCTCTTGATCTGTATTGACTGACTAAAACAGATCCCCGGTTTTGCCAACCGTGGACCAGTTGCCACCCTCCAGGGTCAGCAAGCGCTCTTTCGCCTCAAGTCCCCCGGCAAATCCGGTCAGCTTCCCCGACGCGCCGATCACCCGATGACACGGCGCGACAATGGAGATCGGGTTGCGTCCGTTCGCTGCGCCCACTGCCCGCACGGCGCTGGGATTGCCTATCTGTTCGGCAATCTGGCTGTAGGTGCGCGTCTCGCCGAATGGAATAGTCAGCAGCGCCGTCCAGACCTTTTTCTGAAAGTCGGTGCCATCGAAATCCAGTTCCAGATCAAAACAGTCACGCTTCCCGGCGAAATATTCTTCAAGTTGCCGCGCGGTTTTCAACAGGATCGGACTGTCCACCGCCTCACTCATCGGCCCAAGGCGCACCCGGTTGGGTTTATCGTTTTCCCAGAGGATGGCCGCCAGGCGTGAACCGTTCGCGACCAGCTTCAACTCACCGACCGGCGAGGGCAGGGTGATGAACGTGTAGGGCATGGGGACTGACTCCAGATCGGGGCGGCGACGGCACCCAGCATACTGCCTGACCGGGGAGGCGCAAACCGCAAACCCGACCATACTGCTTGTTGCTTTTGAAGCGTTCGCCTCTGTTTTGCACAGACCCTGAAAACAAAAAAGAGATCGACTCATGAAGTACGAACCTTTGGCCAAATCGCTGATAGCGACCTCACTGGCACTCAGCTGCCTTATGGCTCACGCCGCCTCGGTGGCACCGGTTGCCGCCGAAAATGGCATGGTGGTCACCGCGCAACATCTGGCCACGCATGTCGGTGTCGATGTGTTGAAAAGCGGTGGCAACGCCGTCGATGCGGCGGTTGCGGTGGGTTATGCGCTGGCGGTGGTCTATCCCGCGGCAGGCAACCTCGGTGGTGGCGGTTTCATGACCATTCAACTGGCGGATGGGCGCAAGACCTTCCTCGATTTCCGCGAAAAGGCCCCTCTGGCCGCGACCGCCAATATGTACCTCGACAAGGACGGCAACGTCATCCCGGATCTGAGTACCCGTGGCCATTTGGCGGTCGGCGTGCCGGGCACTGTATCCGGCATGGAGCTGGCGCTGAGCAAGTACGGCACCAAGCAGCGCAAAGAGATGATCGCCCCGGCGATCAAACTGGCTGAAGACGGTTTCGAGTTACAGCAAGGCGATGTCGAGTTGCTGGAGTACGCCACGGACGTGTTCAAAAAGGACATGCGCGATTCCGGTTCGATCTTCCTCAGCAACGGCGAGCCGATGCAGGTCGGGCAAAAACTGGTGCAGAAAGATCTCGGCAAAACCCTGCGCACCATTTCCGAAAAGGGCGCCGACGGCTTCTATAAAGGCTGGGTGGCCGATGCGATTGTCACGTCCAGTCAGGCCAACAAAGGCATCATCACCCAGGCCGATCTCGACAAATACAAGACCCGCGAACTGGCGCCGGTAGAGTGTGATTACCGTGGTTATCACGTGGTGTCGGCGCCGCCACCAAGCTCTGGCGGGGTGGTGATCTGCCAGATCATGAACATTCTTGAAGGCTATCCGATGAAGGATCTGGGCTTCCATTCGGCCCAGGGCATGCACTACCAGATCGAAGCGATGCGCCACGCCTATGTTGATCGCAACAGTTACCTCGGCGACCCGGACTTCGTGAAGAACCCGATCGAGCACCTGCTGGACAAGAACTACGCGACCAAACTGCGTAACGCCATCCAGCCGCAAAAGGCGGGTGTGTCGGCCGAACTGAAACCCGGCGTTGCGCCCCATGAAGGCAGCAACACAACCCATTATTCGATTGTCGACAAGTGGGGCAACGCGGTCTCGGTTACCTACACGCTCAACGACTGGTTCGGTGCGGGTGTTATGGCGAGCAAGACCGGGGTGATCCTCAACGACGAAATGGATGACTTCACTTCGAAAGTCGGCGTGCCCAACATGTATGGCTTGGTGCAGGGCGAAGCCAATGCCATCGCTCCGGGTAAGGCGCCGCTGTCGTCGATGAGTCCGACCATCGTCACCAAGGACGGCAAAGTGGTCATGGTCGTCGGCACGCCGGGTGGCAGCCGCATTATCACGGCCACCTTGCTGACCATGCTCAACGTCATCGACTACGGCATGGGCTTGCAGGAAGCGGTGGATGCGCCGCGTTTTCACCAGCAGTGGATGCCGGAAGAAACCAACCTCGAAGACTTCGCCGCCAGCCCGGATACGAAGAAGCTCCTCGAGAGCTGGGGCCACAAGTTTGCCGGCCCGCAGGACGCCAACCATATCGCCGCGATTCTGGTCGGTGCACCATCGCTCGGCGGGAAACCGGTAGGCAAAAACCGCTTCTACGGTGCCAACGATCCACGGCGCAACACAGGATTGTCATTGGGTTACTGAGAGGCGTAAAAAGGGGGCGGGCGCCTGTCCGCCCCTGTCTCAAGGATCGATCAAGGAAGGCCCACCATGACCACCGCATTACTGATCATCGACGTCCAGCGCGCACTTTGCTCGGGCGAATACCAGTGCCACGACATCCAGCGCGTGATCGGCACCATCAATGACCTCAGCACCCGCGCCCGAAAGGCCGGGGTTGCGGTGGTGCTGATTCAGCATGAGGAAAAGGGCAGTCCGCTGGCCCACGGCGCTGAAGGCTGGCAACTGGCCGAAGGGCTTGAGACGTCCGCCAAAGATCTGCGCGTACGCAAAACCACCCCGGATTCGTTCTACCAGACCGACCTGCGCAAACTGCTGCCGAGCGAAGACTTTGAAAAACTGGTGATCTGCGGCCTGCAAACCGACTACTGCATTAACGCCACTGTGCGCCAGGCCCATCAACTGGGCTACGACGTGGTGCTCGTCTCAGATGCACATTCCACCGTCGACAACGGCAACATGAGCGCCGAAGACATCATTGCCGAACACAACAAGGATCTGGCACACCTGACCGGTTCCGTGGCGCGGATCGATGTAAAACCCGCCGCCGATATCGTGTTCTGATCACAAATCCCTGAAGGAGTGAGCCTGCTCGCGATAGCGTTCTGTAAACCAAGGCATCATCGACTGACCGGGCGCCATCGCGAGCAGGCTCACTCCTACAGGGGGCTAGAAGTCACAAACAAAACCCCGCGAATCTCTCCCATCTACCCGCCGGTGGTGGTCTAGGGGCGGGTCCCCGACCAGATGAACTGCATCAAATGCTCAGGATCCACCGGGGCACACTCGGCGGCCAGCGCTATGCTGGTTCGATCATTGATTTGAAACGGATGACGGCCATGACTGTTCAGGCACTGCGGGCGAACGCGACACATCTGGACGCGGTAGCAAAATTGTTCGACGCCTATCGCGGTTTCTATGAACAACCGTCGAACCTTGAGCAATCGCGAGCGTTCATTGCCGAGCGCATGGCCGGCAACGAATCAGCGATTTTTCTTGCTCAGGATGAGAGCAGCGAGGGGTTGGGTTTCGTCCAGTTGTACCCGACGTTTTCGTCCATCGACGCCCATCGCACTTGGCTGCTCAGCGATCTGTTCACAGCGCCGGCTGCGCGTGGCCGTGGTGTCGGCAGGCTTTTGATGAACACCGCGCGGGACTTCGCACTGGAGACCGGGGCGAAAGGCCTGGTACTGGAAACGGCGACCGACAACTTCACTGCGCAAGGTTTGTACGAGTCGCTGGGTTACGTGCGGGATACGGGTTATTTCACCTATCTGCTCGATTTGCGTCAGGGCTGAGGAGATTCAATCAGCAACCTCTCGATCTGCGTCAGTTCCCAAGTGCTCAGCAAACTCACCGGATCGGTGCCATAACGCTGCCACGTCTCAAGCGCACCCTCATGGCCATCGGCGCTGCGGGCGTATTCACAGTGATGCAACCGTTCACCCTCAAAATCCAGCAGCAGATGCCAGCCTTCGATATCCACTGCGACCAGTCCGGCCTCGGAGGGTGTCTCGCAAAGTCTGAACGCAAGCACGCCCAGCGCAGCCTCGCGCAGACGCTGGCAAACTTCACGGGCGGTCAGCAGTGAAGACATGTTCGAACTCGATGAATGCAGGAGCGCGCCAGCATAATCCGCGAGTCGACATGTGTCAGCGATCACTGGCCCGATCCCGGACAATTCCGTAACATCCGCAACCCTCTTTTTCCGCGAACATTGCGGCCGCGCTCGTCGGCCGCTCAATCAGGTAAGCCATGAAACCGATTCGTCTGCGCGCCGATGTCCTGGCCGGACTCACCACCTCGTTTGCCCTGTTGCCCGAATGCATTGCGTTTGCACTGGTGGCCCACCTCAACCCGCTGATGGGCCTGTACGGCGCTTTCATCATTTGTACGCTGACCGCGTTGTTCGGCGGTCGGCCGGGGATGGTCTCCGGCGCGGCGGGCTCGATGGCGGTGGTGATCGTCGCGTTGGTGGTGCAACACGGCGTGCAATATCTGCTGGCGACGGTGTTGCTCGGCGGCTTGATCATGATGGCGTTCGGGCTGTTGCGTCTGGGCAAACTGGTGCGCATGGTGCCGCACCCGGTAATGCTCGGCTTCGTCAACGGCCTGGCGATCATCATTGCGCTGGCGCAACTGGAGCATTTCAAGAACGGTGAACACTGGCTCAGCGGCACGCCGCTGTACCTCATGACCGGGCTGGTGTTGCTGACCATGGCCATCGTCTACATCCTGCCGCGCCTGACCCGCTCGGTGCCGCCAGCATTGGTGGCGATTCTAGGCGTGGGCCTGCTGGTCTACCTGTTCGGCCTGCCGACCCGCACTCTTGGCGACATGGCGCACATTGCCGGTGGTCTGCCGACTTTCGCGCTGCCGGACATCCCGTGGAGCCTGCAAACCCTCGGCATCATCGCTCCGTATGCCATCCTGATGGCGCTGGTCGGTCTGCTGGAAACCCTGCTGACCCTCAACCTCACCGACGAAATCACCGAAACCCGTGGCTACCCGGATCGCGAGTGCGTGGCGCTCGGCGCGGCAAACATGGTCTCGGGTGCATTCGGTGGGATGGGCGGTTGCGCGATGATCGGTCAGACCGTCATCAACCTGAGTTCCGGCGGCCGCGGGCGTCTGTCCGGGGTGGTGGCGGGCGTGCTGATTTTGCTTTTCATCTTGTTTCTGTCACCGCTGATCGAGCGGATTCCGCTGGCGGCGCTGGTGGGCGTGATGTTTGTAGTGTCGCAGCAGACCTTTGCCTGGGCCTCGTTGCGCGTGATGAACAAAGTGCCGCTCAACGATGTGCTGGTGATCATCGCTGTGACCACCATCACCGTGTTCACTGATCTGGCCACCGCTGTGCTGTGCGGCATCATCATCGCCGCGCTGAATTTTGCCTGGCAACAGGCGCGTGAACTGTATGCCGATGAGCATCTGGAAGCCGATGGCAGCAAACTCTATCGCCTGCACGGCACGTTGTTCTTCGCCTCGACCACGCAATTTCTGAATCAGTTCGACCCGGCCAATGACCCGGCGCGGGTGACATTGGATTGCCGGCATCTGAGCTTTGTCGATTATTCGGCGATTGCCGCGCTGAAAACCTTGCGTGAACGCTATGAGAAGGCTGGCAAGCATTTGCAGGTGTTTCATCTGTCGGAACGTTGCAAGAAATTGCTCAAGCGCGCGGGCGTTGATCACGACTGAAGCCCTTTTGCAGGAGCAACTCAATCCCTGTGGGAGCTGGCTTGCCAGCGATGAGGTCGGATCAGTCGACATCGAAGTCGAAGTCGATTGACCCACCGCCATCGCTGGCAAGCCAGCTCCCACATTGATTTTGTGTGTGGCCAGATTTCAGATCGCCGGGAAATCGATATCGGTCAGCGCCGCGTTGTTCAGGTAGTTGGTCAGCGACTGCACCGCCACCAGCGCAATCACTTCAATGATCTTGCTGTCATCGATACCGGCAGCGCGGGCGGCGGCGATCTGCTCGTCGCTCAAGTGGCCGCGGCTTTGGGTGATTTGCTGGGCGAGGGCGGCGAAGGCGTTGAGTTCGCCCTGACGTGCCGCGACGATGTCTTGCGCTGACAGCCCGGCCTTGCTTGCAAAGAACGTGTGGGCCGACAGGCAATAATCGCAACCGTTGACCTGCGACGTGGCGAGGTAAACCGCTTCTTTCTCCTTGGCACTCAGCGAGGTTTTGCCGAGTATCGTCGAGGCTTGCAGGTAGGTTTCAAGGGCTACCGGTGCCTTGGCCAATGTGCTGAACACGTTGGGCAGGAAGCCGATTTTCTTCTTCACGCCTTCCAGCACTGGGCGGGTGGCGTCGGTGGCGGATTCGAGGCTGATAGCGTTGATGCGGCTCATGGTGATTCTCCGAAAGTCCGGCGCGAAGTGCGCCGGCGATGGAGGTGATGTTAATGAGCGCGTCTGGTGCTTTGGCTGCGGATCGTCGAGGATATGCGACAGATCGTCCAGACATGCCCGCCAGGAGTCGCCCATGGATCGCCTTTCCACCTTGCTCAGCCATTTCGCTGTACATGCTGGCACTTTTCACAGCGGCGACTTTTGCGGCGTCAGCGTTCATGAGGGCGAGACGAATGGTCATGTGCATCTGTTGCAAGCCGGCGAGTTGTTGCTCAAGCCGGGCAACGAGCGCGAGGTCAGGCTCAACGAACCGTCGCTGATCTTTTTCCCCCGACCGTTTCCCCATCGCATGTCGGCCGACGAGTCCATGGACACCCAACTGGTCTGCGCAACGCTGACGTTTGACGGTGGCTCAGGCAATGCCTTGGCGGCGGCGCTGCCGGATTATCTGGTGCTCAAACTCAGCGAGATCCCCGAGTTGGGCGGCACTCTGGAATGGCTGTTCAAGGAAGCTTTCGAAGGTCATTGCGGGCGCGTGGCGGTGATGGATCGGCTGTTCGAATTGCTGGTGATTCTGCTGTTGCGTCATCTCATCAGTCGTCGTGACCAGCAGCCGGGAATGATGGCCGGTCTGGCCGATCCGCGCCTGTCCCGCGCCTTGAACGTGATGCATGAACAACCGGCCAAACCATGGAGCGTGGCCGAATTGGCGGCGGCGGCCAACCTGTCACGTGCCGGATTTGCCGAACAGTTTCGTCGCGTCGTCGGCCAGCCCCCGGCGGATTATCTGCTGAGCTGGCGCGTCAGCCTCGCGCAGAAACGTCTGCGCGAGGGCCGGCCAATTGCGCTGATCGCCGAAGAGGTCGGCTATGAAAGCCCATCGGCGCTGGCCCGGGCTTTTCGGCGCAAGACCGGGCTCAGTCCTCGGGAGTGGAAGGCGGGGGTCTGAGGCTTATCTGGCGAATTTCTTCGCCCCCGCCACACACAGAATCACCCCCAATGTCACGGCCAGCATGCCAACGCTGACCTGCTCATGCAGCAACGTCGCCGCCAGTGCCAAACCGAAAAACGGTTGTAGCAATTGCAACTGACCGACGGCCGCGATCCCGCCCTGCGCCAAGCCTCGATACCAGAACACAAACCCGATCAGCATGCTGAACAGCGACACATAGGCCAGACATAGCCACGCCGACAGGCTGATGTTGTTGAACGAGGCGGGCGCCAGCCAGAGGCTGAGCAGCGCCATCAGCGGCAGCGACAACACCAGCGCCCAGCAGATCACCTGCCAGCCACCGAGGGTTCGCGACAGTTTCGCGCCTTCAGCGTAACCGAGGCCGCAGGCCAGAATGGCTGCGAGCATCAGCAAATCACCGGTGGGCGATGCGGTCAGACCCTGCGACAAGGCGAAACCAACCACCAAAGCGCTACCGAGCACCGAAAAAAACCAGAACACCGGGCGCGGACGTTCACCACCCCGCAGTACGCCGAAAATCGCCGTCGCCAGTGGCAGCAATCCTACAAACACAATCGAATGTGCCGACGTCACGTGTTGCAACGCCAGCGCCGTCAGCAATGGAAAACCCAGCACCACACCCATCGCGACAATGAACAGCGACAGCCATTGATTGCGCGCCGGTCGCCGTTCGCGAAACAGCCCTAACAGAATCACCGCCAAGACCCCGGCGATGGCCGCGCGCGCCACGGTGAGAAACACCGGGTCGAACTCCAGCACCGCCAGGCGCGTGGCCGGCAGCGAGCCGCTGAAGATCACCACGCCGATAAAGCCATTGATCCAGCCGCTGGTTTTTTCCAGCGCCGGGTTCGTCAGGTTTGCAGTCCGTTCCATACGAGGTCGCTCAGAGGTGGGTTGCGCTGGAGCCAGCATGAGGCCGAGAATCAGCACAATCAAAAAATTGTCATGGATACATCCCGACATGCCGCGCTCCCGCTACAAAACCCTTGTTGATGCCTATGCGGCAGACATTCGCTCCGGACGCCTGGCGCCCGGCACGCGACTGCCGACTCATCGAGAACTGGCGGCAAGGGAAGGGCTGGCGCTGGTCACCGCCTCGCGGGTGTACGCTGAGCTGGAGGCGATGGGCCTGGTCAGCGGCGAAACCGGGCGCGGCACGTTTGTGCGGGAAACCTCTTTGTCGCCAGGGCAGGGCATTGATCAGAAGGACGTGGCGGTCGGCATGATCGACCTCAATTTCAACTACCCGTCCTTGCCCGGGCAGGCTGATCTGTTGCGCACGGCGTTGCGGCAACTGGCATTGTCCGGGGACCTGGAGTCGCTGCTGCGTTATCAACCCCACGCCGGTCGCCAGCACGAGCGGGCGTCGGTCGCGCGTCATTTGCTGAGCCGTGGCGTTAGCGTCGAGGCCGAGCAAGTGCTGATCGTCAACGGCGCCCAGCAAGGACTGGCGGTGACGCTGATGGCGTTGCTCAGGCCGGGCGATGTGATTGCGGCGGATGCGCTGACCTATTCCGGGTTCAAAGTGCTCGCCGAAGCGCTGCATCTGGAGGTGGTGGCGATCCCGATCAACGAGCAAGGGCCTGATCTTGCGGCGTTGGACAAGCTCTGTTGCAGCCGCTCGGTGCGCGCCGTGTACAGCATGCCGACTCTGCACAATCCGCTGGGCTGGGTCATGCCACTTGAGCAGCGCGAGCAACTGGTCTCGATTGCCCGTCGGCATGATCTGACGATTATCGAGGATGCGGCCTACGCCTTTCTGGTGGAAAACCCACCGCGAACGTTGGTCGAACTGGCGCCGGAGCGCACGGTTTACGTTTCCGGTCTTTCCAAGAATATCGCCACCGGTCTGCGCGTCGGTTTCATCGCAGCGCCCGTGCCCATGGTGCCGGCACTGGAGCGCGTCATTCGCGCCACCACCTGGAACACCCCCGGAGTAATGACCGCGATAGCCTGCGGTTGGCTCGATGACGGCACCGTCACTCTGCTTGAGGAGCAAAAACGTAATGACGCGCGAGCTCGCCAGGCAATGGCCGCCGAATTGCTCCACGGATTGCCCTGCATCACTCACCCGTCCTCGTACTTTTTGTGGCTACCGCTGCCGGAAGACGTACGCGCCGATCAGATTGTCGTGGAGTTGATGCACGAACAGATTTCAGTGACCACCGCCGAGCCGTTTTCAGTCTCGACACATACGCCTCACGCGATTCGCTTGGCGCTGGGCTCGGTGGACAAGGACGTGTTGCGCCAGGCGTTGATCACCGTCAGAAAGGTCGTTGGTGCTTATCTGTAAAACACAAAGTGTTAGCCTTGCCTCAATTGCACGACACCGCTTGGATCGCCTGATGAAAAACGCCGCTTCACTGTCTCTCGCCCTGATTCTCACCGCTGGCCTGCTCAGCACCGCCGCCCACGCCGCAGGCGACCCCGAGGCCGGCGCGAAAATCTTCCCGCGCCTGTGCGGCGGTTGCCATCAGGTTGGCGAGTCCGCCCGGCCGGGGTTCGGCCCGCAACTCAACGGCATCATCGGCCGACCTGCCGGGACTTCGGCGAACTACGTGTATTCCGACGCGATGAAAAACTCGGGCGTGACCTGGGATCACGAAACGCTGAAGGCGTACCTGAAAGATCCGAAAGGCGTGGTACCGGGCACGCGCATGATTTTCTGGGGGCTGAGTGACGAGGAGAAACTCGAAAACCTGCTGGCGTATCTACAGACTTTCCCGCAATAACATTCCGCTCAACCCTCTGCACGAGCTGCCGCAGGCTGCGGTCTTTTGATCTTGGTCTTGAAAATCAAAATCAAAAGATCGCAGCCTGCGGCAGCTCCTACAGTGGGGGGGCGCTGGACGTTAAGCGCTGCTAGCCACCTGATTACGCCCTGCGGCTTTCGCCTGATACAGCTGCTGATCGGCACGTTTGATCAGCGCTGTCTGGTTGTTGTCTGCCGGATCCGCCAGGCCGACGCCGATGCTCACTGTCACATGCCCGATGGCAGGGAAGTACGCCTCGGCAACCGCTAAGCGAATCTTCTCGGCAACTCTCTCGGGCGTATCCGGTTGGGCGATTTCCGGCAGCAGTACGGCGAACTCTTCACCGCCGTAGCGCGCCACGAAATCGGTGGTGCGCAGGTTGGTCTGAATCAACTGCGCCAACTGTTGCAGCACTTCATCGCCCACTGCGTGGCCGTGAGTGTCATTGATGCGTTTGAAGTGGTCGGCGTCGATCAGCAGCAGGGCAAACGGGCGACCCGTGCGCCGGGACAGCAGGCTGTATTCTGTGAGTTTTTCGTCGAAGCGACGGCGGTTGTAGACGCCGGTCAAGGCATCGTGAGTTGCCAGACTCAACAGCTCTGCGTTCGCCTGCATGAGCGCGGCGGTGCGTTGCGCCACGGTGGCCTCAAGCGAAGCATTGGCTTCTTGCAGCTCGCGTTCCTTGCCGAGCAGCGATTGCGTCATCGCATCAATCGACTGGCCGAGCTGAGCAATTTCCCGCACCGGATGCTGAAGCGGGAAGTGCGCGCCGGGCTGATTGTTCTGAACCTGCCTGGCCGAGCGTACGAGTTGTTCGATCGGACGGCTCAGGTACAGCGCCAGGTAATACCCCGCCAAGGCGAATACCACCGCTGCGAACACGCCCAGGAACAGCAATTTATAGAGCAGCAGGCGCGCCGGTTGCAGCGCGGTTTCCAGTGGCTGACGGACGGCAATCGACCACGACAGCGTGGTGCTCGATGGCGTTGGCACGGTCACCATACTGGTCAGATAGCCGTTACCCACCGACCAGCCCGGCATTGCCGAATCACTAGCCGCCAGTTGCTGGCCCATCATTGCTTCCGGGTACAGCACCTTGCCGTCGTGATCGATGATCAGTGCCTCGATATCCGGCGAGGAGTTTTTATGTGAAAACGCTGCCGATTCGACAATGCGGGTCACCCAACTCCAGTGCGCGTGTGCGCCCAGCACACCGATCGCCTGACCTTCGGCGTCATGAATCGGTGCGGCAAAATCGATGAAACGCAACGGCTCGCCATTGGGCATACCCGGCAACAACTTGGCCAGCAGCACGGCTTCATGGGGATCGCCGGTGTATTCGCCGCGCAATCCGGACTGAAACCAGGGGCGCGCTTGTACAGATTGACCGACCAGCAAACCATTCACCGCTTGATGCACCTGGCCTTTGGCATCGGTCACCCCCATCCACGCATACTCGTTGCGGGCCTGGGTGCGCAGTTGCATCGATTTCAGAATTTCCGGGTTATCCAGATCGCCATGCTCCAGATGTGGCGCCCGGCTGAGCATATAAACCTCAAGCTGCCGTTCACGTAACTGCTCACCCAGTAGCGTTGCCGCCGACCGTGCGGTATTCAACAACGCATTGCCGCTGGCCTGTTTCATCTGTTCGGTGGCGATATGCCCGACATAGAAGCCCACGCTCAATAGCGTCAGCAGGGACAAACCGGCGAACCACAGGGTCAGGTGGCTGCGCAGACTGGCTTTGAGCATGGGCGATGTCTGTCTTTATTTGAGTGGCGCCATGGTATGCGACATTGTCGATGGGCTGCCAGCGACGTGGTTCATGAAACGCATCGAAACTGCAGGCGCAAAAAAGCCCGGCTGATCAGGCCGGGCTTTTCTGGGGAACTGCGGTAGAGCTATTGCTTCATGCGACGCGGCGTTCGATCAGACGATCCGAACCACCCTCGGCAACGCGGCGTTCGATCAGACGATCCGAACCACCCTCGGCAACGCGGCGTTCGATCAGACGATCCGAACCACCCTCGGCAACGCGGCGTTCGATCAGACGATCCGAACCACCCTCGGCAACGCGGCGTTCGATCAGACGATCCGAACCACCCTCGGCAACGCGCGTTCGATCAGACGATCCGAACCACCCTCGGCAACGCGGCGTTCGATCAGACGATCCGAACCACCCTCGGCAACGCGGCGTTCGATCAGACGATCCGAACCACCCTCGGCAACGCGGCGTTCGATCAGACGATCCGAACCACCCTCGGCAACGCGGCGTTCGATCAGACGATCCGAACCACCCTCGGCAACGCGGCGTTCGATCAGACGATCCGAACCACCCTCGGCAACGCGGCGTTCGATCAGACGATCCGAACCACCCTCAGCAACGCGGCGTTCGATCAGACGATCGGAGCCACCTTCGGCAACGCGGCGTTCGATCAGACGATCCGAACCACCCTCGGCCACACGACTTTCAATCAACCGATCCGAGCCGCCTTCAGCGACCATGGTGTGAGTCGGGGTTGCGGCAAAAGCGTTAACTGCGAAAACCGAGAAAGCGATGCTGAGAAGGGTTTGGCGTTTCATGATCGTGTGCTCCGGGGTGTTGTTGGTTGGTATGGAGCCGATCTTACGCCGCGGATTTTTTATGAGAACTTCATTGGCGTGATGGTGAACATCGACGCCAATGATGTATAGCAAACCCACGTAAATCCTAGGTAGGAGCTGCCGCAGGCTGCGATCTCTTGATCTTCACTGCGCTCAAAGCCCCTCAACCGCCCGAACACACAACTCACCAGTGGCGCGCACCAATGCCAGCTCATGCAAAGCATCGTGGGCCACATCACTGCGCGCCTTGGCCAGCCAGACCGGGCAATTCGGGTCATGGCGATAAGGCAAGAAGTCGGCGTATTGCGCAAGCAACCGGGTTTGCAATTCATCCAGACGCGGGCGGATCTGCTTGCCCAGATCAGGACGCTGCGTGGCGGGTGCGGCGCCCGCCGCTTGCCACTGCGCGAGCAAACCGTATTGCACCAGTTTGTTGGCCTCCATTTGCGCGGCGATCAATTGCGCGACATCTTCCGGGTCGAGCTTGCGCTCGGCGGCCAGCGTGCGGGCATTGGCGATGACTTGTGCCTCGCGGGGGCTGTCCTGAATCGGCTTGCCGCTGTCCCATTTGGTCAACGCGACGAGATCGCCGATGTTCAGGCGTTCGTTCAAAGTTTCCAGGAGTGGCTTCAAGGCGTCCGGAGCCGGTACGGGCGAGGCCGCCTGAGTGGCAGTGGTGAGCAGAGCGAGAACGGCGCAGGCCAGCAGACGCGGGGAGTGGAGCATGGGCAGAACCTCTTGGCGAGTTGAATGGAACAGGTATCACGGTAAAGCACAGAGCGGCATCAGCGATATCACCTCAACTCATCACGATGGCGACCGATACAGTCTTGTCACGACGCCACGGCCCGGCGTCGATCTCCCGAGATATACAGGAAGTCCGATGTCCCGAAAGTTGCTTGCTCTATTGTCTTTCCTTGCCTTTCCAGTGGCCGGCGCGCAAACGACGCCCCCGGGGGCAGATGCGTTCAACCAGTTCGTGGCGGCTTATTGGGAGTTGCAGGAGTCGTCACAAGCGCTCATGGCAATGATGACGGAGAAAACGCCCGACAAGGCTAAGGGAAGGGCGCTGGTTGAACAAATCAACGAGGACAAAAACAAGGTTGACCGCTATCTGGAGCAGGCCATGAAAGAAGGCCATGCAGCCGCTTTTTACAGTAAGGCTCGCGGGGTCCAGTTTGGCGATCCAAAGAACCTCGATCTGACCAAAAAGCGCGAAGCCGCCTGCGCCCTGTATGGCGAGTCCGCAAAAAGGGGGCTCATTATTGGTGCGGTCGCCTACGTGAACTGCAGCAATACGATTCCACCGACACCCCAATACGAAGCCAGCCGAACGTTGTTGCGCAATGCGTTAAACGCCGGGGACATTTATCAGGATGTTTACCCGCTAGCGATCACTCACGCGTATTGCTTTGAACGAAAAGTCGAGCCGCTTCAGGAAGGTGAGGATCCACTGGAGAAAATGAAGGTATGGGCGCAACCGACCCTGCTCGAAGCCGAGCAGGCCCGAGCCGAAGGTTTCTATCTGTTGGCGGCCGACTATTCGTCACCGACCAGCAGCCAGTCGCAGCAGGACCTCGACAGCGCATTTAGTGCAGGATGCCAAACGGATGGTTTGCGACTCAAACCCAAACCTCGCAAGGCAGATTGATCGAAACCGGCAGGCTTGAAAACGGCATCTCACCAATGCCGTTTTTTTTGTTCCGGGAAATATAAACACCCACCTGAAATGTTAATTGCACCCCGTCCCCAACTCACCGAAGCTATCCTTCATAAGCCCTCCCGCCGTCGAGATGGACCTCTATTCAATGCAAACCCCCAGCGCCACCAAACCCCTCTGGCACATCTACCTGCTTTTCCTGGCGCCGATGGTGCTGTCCAACTTTCTGCAATCGATGTCGGGCACGGTCAACAGCATCTACATCGGCCAGATGCTGGGTACCCAGGCGCTGGCGGCGGTATCGGGGATGTTTCCCGTGGTGTTCTTTTTCATCGCCCTGGTGATTGGCCTGGGGGCGGGTGCCGGGGTGTTGATCGGTCAGGCGTGGGGGGCGCGTGAGCCGCATATGGTCAAGGCGATTGCCGGGGCGACGCTGCTACTGGGGGTGTTGATCGGCTTGGTGGCGGCGGTTTTTGGCAGTGTGTTTGCACGCCAGGCACTGGCGGGGTTGGGGACGCCGGCGGATGTGCTGGACGATGCGGTGGCGTATGCCCATGTGATGATGTGGATCTTGCCGTCGCTGCTGGTGTTTGTGCTGTTCACGCAGTTGCTGCGCGGAGTGAGTGACACGCTGTCGCCACTGCTGGCGCTGGTGGTGTCGACCTGCGTCGGGCTGGCACTGACGCCGGCACTGATTCGCGGCTGGTTCGGCTTGCCACAACTGGGGATCCAGAGTGCAGCGTATGCGGGGCTCGCGGGTAACCTGGCGGCGATGGCGTGGCTGGCGTGGCGGTTGATTCGCAAGGGTCACCCGCTGGCGCCGGACCGGGAGTTTTTTGTGGCGTTGCGCCTGGACAGGGTGATTTTGGGCAAGGTGCTGCGCATTGGCCTGCCGACCGGCGTGCAGATGATTGTCCTGTCACTTTCTGAGCTGGTGATTCTGGCCCTGGTCAACCAGCACGGCTCGCAAGCGACAGCGGCGTATGGCGCGGTGACGCAGATCGTCAACTATGTGCAGTTCCCGGCGCTGTCGATTGCGATCACCGCTTCTATCCTCGGGGCGCAAGCCATCGGGGCAGGGCGGCTGGAACGGATGGGGCCGATTCTGCGCACTGGACTCTTGATCAACGTGTGCCTGACCGGCGGCTTGATCGTGCTGGGTTACCTGTTGTCGCACTGGTTGCTGGGGTTGTTCCTGACCGAGGATTCGACCCGGGCGATGGCTGAACATCTGCTGCACATCATGTTGTGGAGCCTGTTGGTGTTTGGCTTTCAAGCGATCATCGGCGGGATCATGCGCGCCAGCGGCACGGTGCTGGTGCCGGTGGTGATTGCGATCATTTGCGTGGTCGGCGTCCAGTTGCCGGCGGCGTATTGGCTGGACGGCCAATATGGCTTGCAGGGTGTGTGGATGGCGTTCCCGGTGGCGTATCTGGGGATGCTGGTGTTGCAGACGCTGTATTACAAACTGGTCTGGCAGCATCAGAAGATCGAGCGGTTGGTTTGATCCATGTAGGAGCAGAAAATTCTGTTCTCGCGGGGCAAAGCGTCGTAGCTTACGCAGCATAAATATAAGGACGTTCGAGGTTGTAATTGGGAGCTTTTCGTCTTCTGTTGGCCGTTCTGGTCGCCGTGTCTCATATGGGCAAGACCATCGCGGGGCTCAATCCCGGCGTGGTCGCGGTCATTTCTTTCTTGATCATCAGCGGTTTTGTAATGACTTCGCTGATTGAGCGCAATTACTACACGCCAGAGAAAATCAGCCTGTTTTATCTGGATAGAGCGCTCAGACTGTATCCCCAGTTCCTGTTGTATTTCGGCATGTCCTGCGCGGTCATTTACTGGCTCTTGCCCGGAACCGGGCAGGCGGCTGAACTGACGTTCTCGCGCATCGCCAGCAGTCTTGCCATCGTGCCGCTGGGTTTCTATATGTTCGGAGTTGCCAGCACATGGATTCTGCCTCCAGCGTGGTCGTTGGGATTGGAGGTTTGTTTCTACCTGCTGATTCCGTTTCTGCTCATCTTCAGGCTGCGAGGCGTTGCGTTCGTCTTGTCTGTCAGCGTTTTTCTAGTGGCATGCTTCGGCTACATCGACACCGATACCTACGGCTATCGACTGTTGCCGGGCGCACTGTTCATGTTTCTTTGCGGGAGTTATTTGTATGGCGCGCGGGCCAGGGGCATGGTCATCGCTGCCAGCACCGCTGGGGTGGTCGCCCTGATATTCGTGGCCATCATGACGGGGTTGATCGAGCGCCGGCCGTTCAACGCTGAGGTCACGCTCGGCATCGCGCTGGGCATTCCGGCTGTATATCTGCTGACCCGGTTCAAGTTCCACCGGGTGGATGAGCTCCTCGGCAACATAAGCTACGGCGTGTTTCTCAACCACTTTGTGGTGATGTACGCCTTGCATGCTCTCTGGCCGGCTGATTACGACGCTCAAAGGGTTATTACGGTGTTGATGCTGTCGTTGCTGTTGAGCTGTGTTTCGTATTACTACGTCGAGCGCCCGGTGCTGGCGCTTCGTCACCGGCTGCGACGCGGTGTCAGGTACGGCGCGACGTCCTCGCACGGCGGCGAGGTGGCGTAACAGCCGGTTGTTTGCTTAAGTCAACCAAGTCCCTCGACGGCCGCGCTGCCCGGAGAAATTCCATGTCGATCCGATTGCTGCTGGCTGCCGCGTTTTGCCTGTGCGCCATCCCTGCCGTGCAGGCTGTCGAGTACAACCGGGTCAACACAACCGCGAGTCAAATCAGTTTCACCTATAACCAGATGGGCTCGCGGATGTACGGCACCTTCGGCAAGTTCGAGGCGACGCTGGCCTTCGACACCGATAACCTCGCCAACGCCCGCACCACGCTGCACATCGATCTCACCAGCATCGACGCCGGTAGTGAAGACGCCAACACTGAATTGGTCAAACCGGCGTGGTTCGACACGCAGCAATTCCCCGTGGCGCTATTCGAATCCACACATTTCACGCAGGTGGCCGAAAATCGCTACCTGGTCGCCGGCCAGCTCACTCTCAAAGGCATCACCCGTGAGGTGCAAGTGCCGGTGGAGTTGAAGCCGGACAGCGCCATCGGCATTTTCGACGGAGAGTTACTGCTCAAACGTGACGAGTTTGGCCTCGGCGCGGGGGAGTGGGCCGACACCGTGGTGTCCAAGGACATCGCCATCAAGTTCAGAGTGGTCGCACCCCAGCAGTGACCCCGGGTTATGCGCAGGATCAATGGCTGCCGAACAGCTGGCGGATGAGATTCGGTGTGCTGCCCGTCCAGCGCTTGAAGGAGCGCCGGAAGTTCGCCGGATCACTGAAACTCAGGTAATCGGCCACTTCCTCGTTGCTCAGCCCTTTGACCTGATACAGGTACAGCGCGACATGCTTGCGCACCAGATCCACCTGTTGCTGGAACCCGGTGTCATGTTTTTGCAGCTTGCGTTTGAGGGTGGCCGGGCTCATCGCGAATGCCTGCGCGGCTTGCTCCAGACTCGGCGGCTGGCGGACCTGATCTTGCAGATGGCGATACAGGCAATCGGTGAAGCTTTCGGCAAACCCCAGTTGCTCGATCTGCCGCAGGGCTTCCTGGCGGGCGACCTGGCCTGCAGTCGCCGAGGCGTCGGGCCAGGGGCGGGCGAGAAACTCGCGAGGAATGCGCATCAAGTCCAGCGGGCGTTTGAACTGAGTCTGCTCACCCAGATGCACCCAATATTGTTCGACGTAGCGCGGCTCGGCATGGCTGAAACTGCATTCCCAGGGCAGGCGCTCGCCGCTGAGCCACTGACTCATGGCCACCAGAGACGTCATGCCCGCTTCCAGCAAAAAACGCCATTGTTCGCCGGCACCGCAACTGTCCAGCCAATAGACATACGCAAAGCGCTCATCCAGCAGCAGGCGAGGCGTCATCAATGGGCTGAGCAGGGCCTGCTGCTGCACCAGCGTATCGAGTGCCTGATGCAGGTTTTGCGCGTGACGCAAGGCGTGGCTGGCGGCGCCGTAGTGACCGGGCAACAAGCGCTGGCCGAAGAGGAAACTGCTGTCATCGGCGTCGAGCAAGCGGCGGCTGTTGTCGATCAGCCCGAGAAACTGCTGCGGGCTGAGGCGCGTCTGGCCGGCCAGAATGTCTTCATGGAACAGGCCTGTACCGCGCAAAAGACGATGGCTGTCGATATCCCGCGACAGGGCCAGGTCAATCAGGGTGGCGGGTTGGTAATGCCCGGGGATGAAGCGGCTGTCAGTTTCGTACCAAGTGGATTTGACGGTCATGGTCGGCCTCAAGCGCTTTTGGCCAAGGGCGACTTGGCGCGGGCCAGTGCCAGGTTGAGGCGTTTGAGCAGCACTTCGGGCGTCTCGTCCAGGGCCATGACCGCCGCCGTGCTGGCCGTCAGTTGCAGGCGTTCGCCATGCTGTCGGGTCTTGTGCGCCAGGGCGTGTACGGCAGCTTGAAGCTCTTGCGCGAGCAGTTGCGCCTGACGCTCGCCGGTGTTGGGCAGTAACACTACAAAGCGATCACCGGCCAATCGGCAGAGCAAATCCTGACGGCGCAGATTGAGCAGTAGCAAATGGCTGAGGGCCTGCAACACTGCATCGCCTTCGGCATGTCCATAGGCCTGATTGATCGCGGCAAAGTTGTCCAGATCCAGCACCAGCAATGACAGCGGTTGCTGGTGCGCGATGCTCTCGCCAAGGCTGTCGGCCAGTTGCCGCTTGAGATAGTCGGCACCGCCCAGCGGGGTGAGCTTGTCGAACAGGCGATGTTCGCGGAACAGCCGCTCGCGTTTTTCCATTTGCGCGCTGATCGCCAGTTGCTCGTGGTGCCAGTGATAGATGCCAATGGTGAGCAGAATCATGCCCACTGGCATCGGCCCCGACTCCAGCCAGTGATCCCAGGTGATGCTGTCGGGCAGGCGGATGAATTCGTCGAGGCTGTCGATCCACCAGGAAAAGAAGATGCAGCTCAAGCCCAGCGCCAGGTAGTTGGTCACGCGTCCGGCCGGACGACTTTTCAGTACCAGCCCCAGCCAGACCAGTGCCAACAGCGCCGACCCGCCTTCGCCAATGATGTCCAGCCAGACCCATTCGCTGAATGACTTCAGGTCCCCGCAGGCCAGATGCAGAAGCAAACCGAGGTTGGCCGCCAGCAGCAATGCAGCGAGTTTCCAACGGTGAGGTTTGAGCACAGAGAACATGGCCGCGATCCTTTGGCGAAGAAGCAATGCGCGCCAGCACAGCAGATGTTTGTGACAGCCGGGTGACGGTGAGGGGAGGTCGAATCAGCTCACCGGCCAGTGCAATATTTCTTCAAGAACACCACGTCCCCTGTAGGAGTGAGCCTGCTCGCGATAGCGTCAAGTCAGCCAATATTAATGGTGACTGGAAAAACGCAATCGCGAGCAGGCTCACTCCTACAAGTGCCGTGGTGAGTGGAAGAGGTCATTTCAGCTCATTTGCACAGACAAACCGCAGCAAATGCCCGGTTTACAAGGCTCGACCGTCAACCCTGTCACAGAAGCGTCATCCGCCGCCCCTAGCTTGCCCTCTCAGTTGCCGGGCCATTTGCCTGGCCTGACCGGACTCTTTGGGGGAGAACAATCATGTACCAGCGCAGCAGTCATCCGCGCAGCGTCACCGTCGGGCTCTTCAGTTTCGCCCTGACCGCATTGGCCATGGCGATGGCCAGTGAGCGCCTGCACGCCGCCGACGCCAACGCCAACGTCGAGCACGTCGAAGTCGTCGGCCAGGCCGCCAGCATCGACTCGGCGCTCAAACAGCAGCGCCGCTCCGACAGCATCGAAAGCGTGGTGCATGCCGACGGCGTGGCGCAGTTGCCGGACGAGAACGTCGCTGAAGCGGCGCAGCGTTTGCCGGGCATCAGCGTTGAACGTGATCAGGGCGAGGGGCGTTTTGTCAGCGTGCGTGGCCTGGGGCCGGACCTGAACAGCGTGACCATCAACGGCACGCTGGTGCCGTCGCCGGAAAGCGAACGCCGCGCCGTGGCCCTCGACGTGTTGCCCTCGGAGCTGGTGCAGTCGCTGTCCGTGATCAAGACCCTGACTCCGGACATGGACGCCAACTCGCTGGGCGGCACGGTCGACGTCAAAAGCCTTTCGGCCTTCGATCACAAAGGCCTGTTCTATACCGGCGGCACTGAAGCCAGTTACGACAAGAACAGCCACCAGACCAGCCCGAAATTTTCCGGCGCAATCAGTGACCGTTTCAGCCTCGGCGACGGCATCGACAACTTCGGTGTGGCCGCCGCGCTGAGCTGGCAGAAGCGCGACTTCGGTTCCGACAACGTTGAAACCGGCGGCGCCTGGGATTTCCAGCGCGGTGCGCAATTGGAAGAATTCGAACAGCGTGACTACGACATCAGCCGCGAACGCACCGGCGGCGGTCTGAACTTCGATTACAAGCCCGACGACCTGAGCAGCTATTACCTGCGCACTCTCTACAGCCGCTACAAGGACAGCGAAACCCGCAACGCCACCAGCATCGAATTTGCCGAGCCGCAAGCCGCCGGTGTGCTGGGCGACGCCGAAGGCTCTCGCAAACTCAAGCAGCGTGAAGAAACCCAGGAAATTCAGTCCTACGTGTTCGGCGGCGAACGCATGATCGGTCTGTGGACCCTCAGCGGCCAGGCCGGTTACAGCCGCTCCAGCGAAGACAGCCCCGGCCACATCGCCAACGCGGTGTTCGCGGGCAATGACGATTTCAGCGACAGCGGTTTTTACAGCAACGACAAGCCACGGCCGATCATTGGCCAAGGCTTCTACGACGCCAACAACTTCAGCCTCGACAAGGTCGACTGGGAAAAGCAGAACACCACCGACACCGAGAAAAACCTGCGCCTGGATCTGGCCCGTGACTATGACTTGAGCGGCTATGCGTCTCAGGTCAAGTTCGGCGGCAAAGTCAGCCGCCGCAACAAGGACAACGACCTCGACGCCTGGGTTTACGAAGACTTCGATGATCTCGGCTTCAGCGACGACCAGCTCAACCTCAGCCGCTTCGCCAAGGGCTCGGTGGATTATCGTCTCGGCCAGTTCGGGCCGGGCATCAGCGGCAGTGCGATCAAGAACCTGATCGGCGGGCTGAACCGCGACGACTTCTATGACGAGACCGAATCGACCGTCAACGACTTCAAGATGCGCGAGGACATCAACGCCGGCTACCTGATGAACACGATCGACATCGACGACTGGCGCTTCATTGCCGGCCTGCGTTACGAGGGCACCGAGTTCGAAGCCAAAGGCACTGGCGCCACCGACGGCGACTTTGAGGCCACCGAAACCAAGCGTCGTTACCACCACTGGCTGCCGGGCCTGCACGCGCGCTATCAGCTGGACAAAAACACTCAGGTTCGCGCGGCGTGGACCAAATCCGTGGTGCGCCCGACCTTCGGCCAACTGGCGCCAGGCTTTGTCATCGATGATGACGAGGCAACGTTCGGCAACCCGGACCTCAAGCCGCTGGAATCGAGCAACCTCGACCTCGGTATCGAGCACTACATGGGGCATGCCGGTACGGTGTCGGCGTTCGTGTTCTACAAAGACATCAAGAACTTCGTTTACAACACCGACCTGGCCGGCACGGGCGCATGGGCCGATTTCTCCGAAGCGCACACCTTTGCCAATGGTGACAGCGCCAAGCTCTATGGCCTGGAGCTGGCCTACTCGCAGAAATTCGACTGGCTGCCGGCACCATGGAACGGCTTGCTGCTCGGCGCCAACACCACGTTCAGCCGCTCTGACGCTGAAATCGAAGGCTTCGATGCCGCCAGCGGGCGCAACCGCAAGCGCAGCATTGATCTGCCGAGCCAGTCCGACACTGTGGGCAACCTGATGCTCGGCTGGGAGAACGACAAGGTCAGCCTGCGCCTGTCGGCCAACTACAAATCCGACTACCTCTACGAACTGGCCTCGATCAACGACAAGGCCCACGACCTGCACGTCGATGCACAGACCTTCGTCGATTTCAGCGCGCGCTATTCGCTGAGCAAAAATCTGCAACTGAGCTTCGAGGCGCAAAACCTCACCGACGAGCCGTACTTCGTCTCTACCGGCCAGCGCTCCTACAACGGCCAGTACGAAGAGTACGGCCCGACCTACAAGCTCGGCCTGACCTTCACCCACTTCTAAGCCTCGGAGGGCGGCCGGGTGCCGCCGTCGATCCATGCACGACAAGGATTCTGCCGGTTCATGAGTATTTTTCTGCGACACAAACAGTGGTTGCTGGGCGCACTGATCGCGCTGACCGCCGGCCAGACGCTGGCCGCCACACCGAGCCTGACGCTCACACCGTGGGCGCCGACACTGAAGCTTGAAGAACTGAGTTTTTTGCCGGGTGACCTGCGCCTGGGCGTCGGCCCTGCCGAGGGCTTGTTGCTGCTCGATAACCAAGGTGCAGAGCTGGCGCGCCTGCAAGGTTCTTTCAGCAGTCTGGACAGTCGCGCCGATGATCGCCGGGTGTGGGTGGCCAGCCTCGACAACGCCAGCCAGCAGGCGCTGGTGGTCGGACTTGATCCGGCCAAGCGCACTTGGGGCACACCGCTGCATTTGCCCGCGCGGGATTTTGCGATCAACGGCGTGTGCCTGTATCGCGATGACGCCGACAACCTGTTCGTGTTTCTGGTGGGCGAGGAGGGCAAGGGCGAGCAATGGCTGGTGGGCGGGGGCGCGAAGCTGAACGCACAGGCGCAACGAGTGCGCGGTTTGCCGCTGCCACCGTCGGCGAAGTTCTGTCGGGTCGATGACGCCGCGCATCAATTGGTGGTCAACGAAGAGAATGTTGGCTGGTGGGCTTACCCGGCGCAGGCTGAAGGCGATGTAACGCGTTCGCCAGTGGCCATGCGCGAACCGTTCGGTCAGATCAAAAGCGAGGCCGGCGCCGTCGCGCTGGTGCCTGGCGGCATTGTCGGCCTCGATCCGAAAGCCGCGCAATTGCATCTGTTTCAGCAACAGGGTGAGCGCTGGACGGTGCAGGCAACGTTACCTGTGCCGGGCCTGAAAGAACCGGACAACATCGCCCTGCGCGAAACCGGCAAAGGCCTGCAAGTGTTGATCCGCGACGATGACGATGGCCGTGTCTATCAAGGCGACCTCGACTGGCGCGCCACACCGTTGGCATTGCCGCCAGTGCTGCCGAACGTCGCGGCGCAAGTGCAGAGCGACCCGGTGGCACGTCAGGGCGATGCGGCGGACGATCCGGCGATCTGGGTGCATCCGCAGCAGCCATCCCTCAGCCGCGTGCTCGGCACCAACAAGAAGCAAGGTCTGCTGGTGTATGACCTGCAAGGCAAGTTGGTGCAGGAGTTGCCGGTCGGGCGCTTGAACAACGTCGACGTGCGAGCGAACTTCAAACTCGGCGAGCAGACCGTCGATCTGGCGGTGGCCAGCCATCGCGATCACAACAGCCTCAGCCTGTTCGCCATCGACCGCCGCAGTGGCGAGTTGCGCGACATCGGTGAAGTGCCGACGCCGCTCAAAGACATCTATGGCATTTGCCTGTTCCAGCCCGCCAGCGGCGAGACCTACGCGATCGCCAACGATAAGGACGGCACCTTCCTGCAATACCGCCTCGGTGCGCCGAACGGCAAGGTGCAGGGTGAGTTGGTGCGCCAGTTCAAGGTCGACAGTCAGCCCGAAGGGTGTGTCGCCGACGATCAGCGTCAGCGCCTGTTCCTGGGTGAAGAGGACGTCGGCGTCTGGGCGGTGGATGCCCGCGCCGATCAGCCTGCGACCCTCGCCAGTGTGATCAAGGTCGGTGGCCCGTTGCATGCCGATGTCGAAGGTCTGGCGTTGTACCAGAGCGCGGCGCGTGACTATCTGGTGGTGTCCAGCCAGGGCAACGACAGCTATCTGGTGCTGGATGCCGAACCGCCATTCGCCGTGCGCGGTGCGTTCCGGGTGGGCCTCAACGCGGATGCAGGCATAGACGGCGCCTCGGAAACCGACGGTCTGGAAGTCACTTCAGCCAACCTCGGCGGGCCGTGGAGCAAAGGCTTGCTGGTGGTGCAGGACGGCCGCAAGCGCATGCCCGAGCAAAGCCAGAACTTCAAGTTCGTGCCGTGGGATGAAGTCACCCAGGCGCTGAAGTTGCCCTGAGCTGTCATCAATCGGTCATTTGTTTTTCATCGAATAGCGACGCGGTCGACGTCTCTGGCGACGACCGCCATTGCCCACAAGGAGTTTCACCATGCAGGCCACACTCGAACACATGACAATCTGGGGGCTGATCAGCGATGCGAGCCTGTTGGTCAAGGCCGTGATGCTCATTCTGCTGCTGGCCTCGATGCTCAGTTGGTATCTGATCGTGCTGCGCAGTCGCGTGCTGCAACAACGTGAGCGACGCCTGAATGATTTCGTCCAGCGTTTCCGCCACACCCCGGAGCTGTTGCCGCTGTATCGCGAGTCGGCGCAGGTGGCGGTGGCCGAGGCCGGGATCGAGCCGATCTTCAATGCCGGATTTGCCGAGTTCAATCACCTGAACCGGCACGCTGACGGCAACGCCGATGCGGTCCAGGAAGGTGTCGAACGCGCACTGCACGTCGCCATCAGCGAGCAGGAAGTGCAACTGGAAAAGGGTTTGCAGTTTCTCGCCACGGTCGGTTCGGTCAGCCCTTACATCGGTCTGTTCGGCACCGTGTGGGGGATCATGAACTCGTTCCTCGGTTTGTCTCAGGTGCAGCAAGCCACGCTGTCGACGGTGGCGCCGGGGATTGCCGAAGCGTTGATCGCCACGGCCATCGGCTTGTTTGCGGCGATCCCGGCGGTCATCGCCTACAACCGCTTTTCGGCACGCAGCCAGACTTTGCTCACCCGTTACTACGCTTTTGGCAACGAGCTGCAAGTGCGCCTGCATCGGCAATTGCACGGCTCGCCGTTGAACCTCGCCGCTGCGGCCTGAAAGGAGAAACACGATGCTAGTCAGGCCGCAACGCAAGCACGGGCCAAAGGCCGAAATGAACGTGGTGCCGTACATCGACGTGATGCTGGTACTGCTGGTGATTTTCATGGTCACTGCGCCGATGCTCACCCAAGGCGTGAAAGTCGAACTGCCGAAGATCGCCAGCGAAGCCCTGGCTACCGACACGCGCCAGCAAATCCTGACGTTGTCGGTGAAAGCCGAGGGTGGTTATTACTGGAATCTGGGCGGCGAACTCGACACCCAACATCAGACCGACAGTGCCGTGGCCCTTGATGAAATGCGCGCCAAGGTCGAACAGATTGTCGCGCAGCGGGCTGACACGCAGGTGTACATCCGCGCCGACAAGGACGCCGGTTACGGCAGTGTCGTGGCGGCCATGGCGGCGTTGCAACAGGGTGGTGTCAGTAATCTCGGGCTGGTGACCGAGGCCCCGCAATGACGGCGATGATCATGCACAGTCCTGCAACGATTTGCGCGCCGATGCCGCGCAGCCATTTCTGGCAACACAGTCTCGCGGCGACGCTGGCGGTGGCCTTGCACGTCGTGGTGCTGGTGCTGCTGATCAGCGCCTGGTCGCCGTCGCCACCGCAGGTTCAGCCACCTCGGGTGATGACCACTCAACTGGTGATGGTCGCGCCGCCCGTCGCGCAACCGCCCGCGCCGGAACCGACGCCAGCACCGGCCATCGAGTCGGTTGCGGCGGCGCCGGTCGAACCCGTCAAACCAAAGGCCGAGCCGGCAGCGCAAACGCAAAAAATCGAACAGGCGGCCTTGGCGCGCAAGCGAGTGGACGAGCGCAAACGCGAGCAACTGGCAGAGCAACAACGCGAGCAAGCGCGCCAGCGTGAAGACGACGCCGCCCGGCAACGTCAGGCGCAACAACAGGCTGCGCAGCAACGGGCAAGTCAGGCACAGCAGCAAGCGCAGCAGGCCGAACGCGCGCGCCAGCAGGCACTGGCCGACAGCCGCCAATATCTGCCGCTGAGCAAAGAAGCGCCGGAGTATCCGGAGCGAGCGCTGGATAAAAACATCGAAGGTGATTGCTCCGTGGAGTACACGGTCAACCCGCAAGGCCGGGTCGAAAACCCCAAGGTGCTGGACGGCTGCCATCCATTGTTCATCCGCCCGTCACTGGCCGCGGCGCAAACCTTCCGTTATCAGCCGCGGATCATCGACGGCGTCGCCGTGTCAGTGCCGGCGGTGCGCAATACCTTTCACTACCGGATCAAGTGAGCGGGGCAACCTTCGTTTCAGGAGCTGCCGCAGGCTGCGATCTTTTGACCTTGGTTTTCAAGATCAAAAGATCGCAGCCTGCGGCAGCTCCTACGGGGGATTGTGCTGCGACAAGGTATGATGTCGCGGTTTTCCGCCGGAGGTCGCTCGTCATGCCACGCATCACCCACTACAAAACCCCATGCCCCGAAGGCGTCAACAGCCAGATTCTGCAAATGGTCGTCGACTACCTGACCGACATCAGCGCCGTGGGGCTTGGCCCGAGCAACCTGCTGTACAACGTCTATCAGTACGCCGTGGGCTACGAGGTGCATCTGTATCTGGAAGCGTTGAATGGCGAGAAGGGTACTGATGTGGAATTGCTGGTTGCCACCGATGACGACGACCCGGAGCAAGTCGTCGGTTTCCTTTTGTACCTGCCGGTGCAGGGCGATTGGGAGGCGTGCAGCGTCGCCTATATGGCCGTGCGCGAAGGGCATCGGCGTCAGGGCGTGGCGCGGGCAATGATCAGTGAAATGGTCGGGCGTTATCCCCACGCCGAACTGGCCTGCACCGTCGGCAAAGTCCCGTATTTCGAGGCGCTGGGCTTTGAAGTGATCGGTCAGCGCGAGACGCAAGTGCTGATGAGCAGGCGGCATTACCGCAGCAACGGCTTGCATGGGTTCATCGACACCATGCCCATCTACCGTTCGCTGGAGGTGCAGCAGATCCATACCTATCTGCTACAGAAAAACGGCAAGCGCGCCATGCTCGATGCCGAGAAGCAGCGTGATCGCCATCTCGATCAAACCACGCGTCACACCGAGGAATTTGTCCGCCAACGGCTGACCGTTCACTGATCAGCCATAGGCATCCCGAAAGCCCTTGTTGCGAGTCCGGCAGCAGGGGCTTTTTTGTGGCCGTAGTGTTCAGGCAAGTTTCACGTTCATGGTGATCCGCGCCGTGAACACGTGTTTGCCCTCGGTATCGTGAATGTCCACGGTGACGATCTTGTCGCCTTCGCTCTGCCAATCGACACCGTCGCCAGTGGCCACGGCCGTCACATCGGTTTTCGCCTTGGCCAGGTATTCCACGGTCATGCCTTTGGGAATCCAGCGGGCGCCGGCCGGGATCGAAACGTCAGTCATCATCCCGGCCGCGAGTTCCGCCGCGTTGCACATGGCGATCGCATGCACAGTGCCCAAATGATTGGTGATCTCGCGGCGAAACGGCACTTGCACCGTCGCGGCATTCGCGCGCAGCTCGGTCACCAATGGATTGATGTTGCTGAAGTACGGCGCAACCTGACAGGCCATCTGGCTGAAGGCCTGCGGGCCTGCGCTGTTGAACATGCTGAGAAACTGGCTCATGGAGAAACCTCACTGGAAGCGTTTTGCGGAATTATGTTCCGTTACAGAATATTGTTCTGTAACGGAACGGTATTCTGTCTGTGGGAAATCTGTCAACCTAGGCGTGTTTTTGCCATAGGCACTGCATGCCTTTTCAACTCCATATTTCAGGCTTGAGCAGCATGGACACCGCAGATTTACTTGAACGCAGCTACCCGGGCCGCCGGGCCGAACTCAAGCGCGATATTTTTCGCAAGGCCCTGAGCCTGTTCAACGAGCAGGGTATCGAAGCCACCACCATCGATATGATCCGCGCCGAATGCGATACCAGCGTCGGTGCGATCTACCACCATTTCGGTAACAAGGAAGGCCTGGTGGCGGCGCTGTTCTTTACCGCCCTTGAGGATCAGGCGCGCCTGCGTGACGCCTATCTGGACGCGGCAAACACCACTGAAGAAGGCGTGCAGGCGCTGGTGTTCAGCTATGTCGATTGGGTCGAGCGCCAGCCGGAGTGGGCGCGGTTTCAGTACCACGCGCGGTTTGCCGTGACCAAGGGCCCGTTCAAGGACGAATTGGCCGAGCGCAACAAGACGCGCAATGTGCGTCTGCGTGAGTGGCTGGCCGAGTCCGGGCGCGCCGCAGAGCTCAAGTCGCTGCCAGCCGAACTGTTGCCGTCGCTGATCATCGGCCAGGCCGACAGTTATTGCCGAGCCTGGTTGGCAGGAAGGGTGAAGGGCAGTCCAATGGCGTACCGCGAGTTGCTGGCGCAAGCAGCGTGGCAGTCGATTCGCAGTGACAACGACCCTTCGCGCTGATTTTCGATTACAGCGGGGCGACGGTGCTGAGTTCGACGTTGTTGCCCGAGTCGGAGTTGCGTGATCCCGGGCAGCAACTGAATGTCGCCCGAGAACTCGGCACTCAAATGGCCAAGTAACCTCTGTAAAAGCTGCCGAAGGCTCGGGCCGCGATCGGCTCCTACAGAGTCGATCAATCTGGTATCGAGCGAATGATGTCGGCCAAATCATCCTTGGTTATTTCATTGGCTTTGATAGCGGCGGCGATGTCTTTTTTGGAAAGCGGGAAACGCTTGAAAATGTCTTTCAAATTGTCCGCATCAACATTGGCCAACCAGAGCGGATCAATAAAGGAACCGCCATACTCAGGTTTCATCGGTACTTCTTCGTGGGCAATAGCTCCTTTGTGGTTGAGATACACCACATAACGATCATGCCCTTCAGGAAAACTTTTATCGTGATATAGCGTGGTACCTAGAGGCAGGACATAGTAATTCTCGTCGCCATTCGGACCTTCGATCAGCAACGGTTCTTTCGTTTTGATCATTTTCATATCGTGACGGCTCGAAACATCGCCAAGCATCAGAAAAGCCATAAAGATCGCACTGACCGATAGAAATGCCACCACCCACAGACTAAGTTGCCTGTTCGTAAAAAATTTCCTTATCACTTTGCGCCTCGGTATTCCCTTCGAGCATGGCTGGTAAATCAGCGGGCATGAAAACGCTTGCGGTGTATTGATCATGCCGACGCTCTGCGTAGGAATGATCGAAAACAGATTATCCATGCAGTTTGCGGATTGATATAAAAAACGCGACCCCTGATTTTGGGTCGCGTTTTCCTGGATTGGCTTGGAAAAACTGTGGTGAGGGAGTTACCTAAGGTTGCAGTTCCACGTGATCGAGGGCCTGGTTGACGGCCAGTTCACCCAGCATCACGATTTGGGCGATGCCCAGAGCGGTTTTGCGATGTGAGGGCGGCAGCGCGGCGGCGAAGTTGTTGAGCATTTCGCTGGCCGAGCCGAGGGTTTCGCTGGCGTTGGCCAGCAGGGATTCGGTGTTGTACCTGGGGTTGGCGAAGTACATGGACTCCGGCTCGTTGGCGCTGGACATGATGCCAGCACCGGGATTGAGGTAGTAATCAAGGGCGCGGTCGGCGGCTTCGTGGAGTTTTTTGCTGTCGACTGAGGCGTAGGGGGATGTGGTGTCGGTGGTGGCTTTTGATTCTGGCGGGTTGGGTGTTGGTTTTTTCATGGTGGAACTCCGATCCTGAAGTGGAGCTGGCCCATTCGGTTTCCGAACGAATAGGTGGCAGCTGTACGCAGGCTGGAAACCCGGGGAACGGAGAACCCGGTTGACCCGAAGGTCTCCCGCGCACAGCCGCCATAACGGAGTGCACACACTGAAGGTGCGCAAGCATACGTTATGAAAGGCGCTTATGCGCTCGGTTCACGTCGGGGTTTCCAATCCCGGTCACTGAATTGGCAGCGACGAGCACAGGCTAGAGACCTGACGTCCGACGGACAACCTGAAAACATTGTGGGAAGGTTCTGCAAATTCGAAACAACCTTTAAACATCCCGAATTGAAATACGCAGGAAGCTGCGGCGGGTTGCGATCTTTTGATCTGGTTTTTAAAAGGGCAGGATCAAAAGATCGCAGCCTGCGGCAGCTCCTACAGGGGATATTTGTAGTGTCAGCTGGTGCGTTGGAAGACCAAGGCTTTCAGGCCGCTTTGCGGGTCGATATCCGGGAACTCTGGCGGATTTTCAAGTCGCTGTTCGAAGCGCAGGCTCGGCGCCTCCTGCGTCACGCCGTCAATCAAAAAGTCCGAGCCGAACGCCGGATCATTCATGCACGCCAGCACCACACCGTCAGCCGTCAGCAACTCCGGCAGACGCCGCAGCACGCGCTGGTAATCCTTGGTCAGCAGAAAACTGCCTTTCTGAAACGACGGCGGGTCGATGATCACCAGGTCATACGGGCCGCTGTTGATCACCTTGCCCCAGGACTTGAACAGATCGTGGCCGAGAAAGCTGACTTTGCTCAGGTCATGCCCGTTCAGACGGTGATTGTCGCGGCCGCGGCTCAACGCCGCGCGTGACATATCGAGGTTGACCACATGACTGGCGCCACCTTCGATGGCCGCCACGGAAAAGCCGCAGGTGTAGGCAAACAGGTTCAGCACGCGCTTGCCGGTTGCCTGTTCGCGCACCCAATTGCGCCCGTAACGCATGTCGAGAAACAGCCCGGCGTTCTGCTTGCGACCGAGATCAACGCGGTATTGCAAGCCGCCTTCGACGACGGTCATTTCGTCGATTTCATCGCCCACCAGCCATTCGGCGGTGCTCTGCGGCAGGTAACGATGCTGAATCAACAAGGTATGCGCGCCGGCCTGTTGCCACTCATTCGAACCGCTGATGTCCAGCAGCAAGCGCTTGAGGTCTTCAAGCTGTTCCGGCGCCGGCTCCTTGAACAACGACACCAGCACCACGCCTTGCAGCCAGTCCACGGTCAACTGCTCCAGCCCCGGCCAGCAACGTCCGCGGCCGTGGAACAGGCGGCGAGTCTCGCTCGGTGCCGCCGCGAGCGCGGGCAGCAAATGGGCGTGGAGGGTGGCAAGGGCTTCAGGGTTCATCGGTCACGGTCGGCAAGCAAAAGGGCCGGCATTTTAACCACAATTACGCCCTCGCGAACGCCTGTCGCCAATGGGCAAAAACGACTTTTCGGAAAACACCTGTATCAAAAATGAATTTCTGCAGAACCCGCTGCTCATACCAGATAAGCAGCGGATTCAAGCCGCTAAATCGTTAATGCAATTCAGGGAGTGCAGTTTCATGTGCCCAACACCGACGGCGGACACGCACCTTCCTGACGGATTGATTCTGGTGGTTGAGGATGATCCGTTGATTCTGGAGTTTCTCTGCGAAATTCTTCAGGAGGAAGGTTTCAAGGTCCAGCCGCAGACCAGTGCTGACGCCGCATCACAATATTTGGAGGAGCATGCGCCGGAAGTGGCGTTGCTGCTGACCGATATCACCATGCCCGGCACCCTCAACGGTGCGGATCTGGCCAATCTGGTGGGCGACCGCTGGCCGGACAAACCGGTGATGGTCATGTCTGGCTATGAAACGCCGGAGACGTCCGGGGTCAAGTACCCCGTGGCGTTTATCAAAAAGCCCTGGGCCATCGGTCAATTGCTCGACTGTGTGGACAGCGCGTTCAAGTCCAAGGCACCGCGTCTGCACTGAGACGCTGGGTGGCGCGGCCGGGCAATGCTACATTGCCCGGCCAACCTGACTGCCATTGCCAGAGGATGCGAACCTTTGTCTGCTCACGATTGTGTTTTTGACCGCGCGTTCGGCGCGTTCCTGTTCGACATGGACGGCACCGTCCTCAATTCCATCGCCGCCGCCGAGCGCATCTGGTCAGCCTGGGCCGTACGGCATGGCGTGGACGTCGAATCGTTTTTGCCGACCATTCATGGCGCGCGGGCCATCGACACCATCAACCGCCTGAACCTGCCGGGAGTGAATGCCGAAGAACAAGCGGCGTTCATCACCGAGGCGGAAATCGGCGACGTTGAAGGCATTGTCGAGATTCCCGGTGCCGCGGCGTTTCTCAAGCGCCTGCCCGCCGAGCGCTGGGCCATGGTCACTTCGGCGCCGCGGGATCTGGCCTTGCGGCGGATGGCCGCGGCAGGAGTTCCGGAGCCTGCGGTGATGATCACTGCCGAGGATGTGAAGGCCGGCAAACCGGATCCGTCCGGTTATATTCTGGCCGCCAGACGACTGGGACTTGAGCCGCGCGACTGCCTGATTTTCGAAGACGCTACCGTCGGCATCCAGGCCGCCGAAGCCGCCGGTGCGCCGCTGATGATCATCACCACGACGCACCAGCATCCACTCGAAACGTCGCATGCGACATTGGCCAGTTACGAGGCGATCAGCGTCAAAGTCGACAGCGCCGGTCAGCTTCACCTGCAGAAGATCTGACACATCACGATTCCTGTGGGGGCAGATCGTGACCGACGATCAGGCCCCACCGCGCCCGCGCGAACTCGGGCTATCCTAGGCGGAGCCTTTTTTGCCTGCGGAGCCTCATGATGATCAACCTGGCCACTGCCCATCTGTTCGCTGACTACAAGATCTGGGCCAATCAACGCTTGTTCGACAGCCTGGAAGCACTGCCGCCGGAGGAAATCACCCAGGAGCGCAAAACGATCTTCAAGACCATGCTCGGCACCTTGAACCACATCTACGTGGTTGATCGCATCTGGCAGGCGCACCTTGAGGGGCGAGACCATGGCTTTCAGTCCTCCCATGACCTGGTGCACGCCGATCTCGGCGAGTTGCGCCAGGCCCAGCAGCAAGTCGATAGCTGGTATTGCACCTGGAGCCAGCAACAGACCGAGGCTTCACTCAATCGCGAGATCGATTTCAAGTTTGTCTCCGGCGACGGCGGCAGCATGAGCGCCGGGGCGATTTTCCTGCATGTGATCAACCACAACAGCTATCACCGTGGCTGGGTGATCCAGATGTATTTCGAAATTCCGCAGATGCCGCCGATGACCGATCTGCCGGTGTATCTGCGCGAGGTCGACCCGAATTTCAAAGCGTTCACTGCGCCTCCAGCGGCAGCGGAGCCGACATGTGATGGGCAATCAGCGAGCGCAACCAACGTTCCGCAGGGTCGTTGTCGTTGACCCCGTTCCAGACCATCGACAGCTCCGAGGGGACGATGTCGAACGGCGGGTCGTCGGCGCGCAAACCGTTGCTGCCTTCAACCAGTGCACACGCTGCAAAGTCCGGCACGGTGGCGAGCATGTCGGTGCCGGCGAGAATCGCCCGTAATCCGGCGAATTGCGGCACTGCCAGCACCACGCGACGAGTACGGTTGACCCGCGCCAGATCGTTGTCGATGGCCCCGCCCAGATCCCCGGAAAACGACACCAGCGCGTGGGGACGCTCGCAGTAATCGTCGAGAGTCAGCGCACCGGGACGGTCGTCGGCACGGAGGATCTTGCAGCGCAAATCACGCAGCTTTTTGCGTTTCGCGTTGGCCGGCAGTTCGGTGGTGTAACTGACGCCCACGGAGATTTCCCCGGTGGCGAGCATTGACGACATCAACAGAAAATTCACTCGGCGGATCACCACCACCACGTTCGGCGCTTCTTCGCGTAGCTGTTTGAGCAGCGGCGGCAGCAGGCCGAATTCAGCGTCGTCGGACAGACCGATGCGAAACACGTCACGGCTGGCCAGCGGGTCGAAATCCTTGGCGCGGCTGACAGCACCCGAGATGGTGTCCATCGCCGGTTGCAGTTCCTTGAGAATCGCCAGCGCCCGTTGCGTGGGTTCGAGGGTGCGGCCGTTGCGCACCAGCAGCGGATCATCGAACAGATCGCGCAAGCGGGCGAGGGAAGCGCTGACCGCCGGTTGGCCGAGGAACAGTTTTTCCCCGGCGCGGGTCAGGTTCTTTTCGAACATCAGCGTTTCGAAAATCACCAACAGGTTCATGTCGACGCGGCGCAGGTCGTTACGGTTCATGCCCAAAGCCTCCGATGTACGAATTCTTCAGTGTAGGAGCTGCCGCAGGCTGCGATCTTTTGATCTTGTTTCTAAAAAATCAAAGTCAAAAGATCGCAGCCTGCGGCAACTCCTACAGTGAACCCCGTCATTCCAGGCGTCAGGGGGCGGCGCCTGTCAGCACTTTGCGAAACGTCTCCACCAACGGCCGCAAATTGATCCGGTGCCAGGCCGCCCACAGCGGTGTGGTAAACGCCAGCCAGGGCACCTCGCGCAGCACCACCCCCGGTGGGGCGTTATGGCTCAAACCCTTCTGGATCATGGCAATCCCCAACCCTGACGCTACCAGCCCCAGCGCGGTAAACGGTTCGGTCGCCTGCATCCGTACATCCGGGGTAAAGCCTGCACGGATGCACGCGCTGACGAACTCATCGCTCGCATCCTGCCGTGGCTGCACGCCGATCCATTCCTGATCGGCCAGGTCCTCTGGACTCAATGAGGCTTTGCCAGCTAACGGGTGCTGTTCCGGCAACGCCAACAGCATTGGGTCATCGAGTACCTGAAATCCGAGCAGATCCGGATCGTCATCGGTCGGCGGCTCACTCACCAGCGCGATATCGAGACTACGCTGTCGCAAGCCTTCCAGTTGCTCGGCGGAGCTGAGGTTGTACAGCGCGACATGCACATTCGGCCGATCCACCCGCAACACGCGCAAGGCATTGGGCAGGACGCCGGCGTGCATGGCGTTCTCGATGTAGCCGATGCACAACCCGCCTTCTTCGCCCCGGCCCAGTCGCTTGCCGAGGGATTCCAGGCGATTGGCGTGGGTCAGCAGGGCGCGGGTTTCGGCGAGAAAGGTCTGGCCATCGCGGGTCAGACGAATGCGCTGCTGGCTGCGCTCGAAGAGTGTCAGGCCCAGACGCTCTTCGAGCTGGGCGATCTGCCGGCTCAGCGGCGACTGGGAAATATGCAGTCGCTCGGCAGCGCGGCCGACGTGCTCTTCCTCGGCGACGGCGACGAAGTAGCGCAATTGGCGAATGTCGATCATGTCAGACCTATAGGGACTCAAGTGCTGCGCATTATGTCTTGGACGGTCTCGGTGTCGCAATCTAGGATCTGCTCAACGGTCACGCAGACCCCGCAACGAATGAGGACAATCCAATGAGCTTGAAAGACAAACTGCCCGGCCAACTGGGCTTCGGCACCGCCCCACTGGGCAACATGTTCCGCGCCATCCCGGAAGCAGAAGCACAGGCCACCGTGCATGCCGCGTGGGATGCCGGTGTGCGCTATTTCGACACCGCGCCGTTTTATGGCTCGGGGTTGTCGGAGATCCGCCTCGGTGAAGCACTGAAGCAGTACAAACGCGACGACTATGTGCTGAGCAGCAAGGTCGGTCGGGTGATTCTCGATGAAGTCGAAGACGCCGCCGCGCGCGATCTGGGCGAGAAGAGCGGGGTGTTCGAACACGGTCGCCCGAACAAGATCGTCAACGACTACAGTGCCGACGCGACCCTGCGTTCAATCGAAGACAGCCTCAAGCGCCTGCAAACCGATCGCCTGGACATCGTCTGGGTGCACGACATTGCCCAGGACTTCTACGGTGATCAATGGCTGGAATACTTCAATCAGGCGCGCACTGGTGCGTTCAAAGTGCTGACCCGTCTGCGTGAAGAAGGCGTGATCAAGGGCTGGGGCCTGGGCGTGAACAAGGTCGAACCGTGCGAGTTGGCGCTGGATCTGACCGAGGCGCAGCCGGATGGCTTTCTGCTGGCCGGTCGCTACACGCTGCTCGACCACGAGCGCCCGTTGCAACGCCTGATGGACGCGGCGCTGGCGCAGAACGTTGAAATCGTCGTTGGCGGCCCTTACAGCTCAGGGATCCTGGCCGGTGGTGCGCACTTCGAATACCAGAAGGCCAACCCTGAAATCGTCGCCAGGGTCGAGCAGATCAAACGCATCGCTGCCGCTTACAACGTTGATGTGAAAGCCGCGGCCCTGCAATTTTCGCTGGCTCATCCAGCGGTAGCTGCGGTGATTCCCGGTGCCAGCAAACCGGGGCGCATCGCCGAAGACGTGGCCGCATTGTCGGCGACCATTCCTGCTGGATTCTGGCAGGCCATGCGCGACGCAAAACGGGTGTCCGAACGTGCACCATTGCCAATCGATGAGGTGAAAGCATGAAGATTGATTTGAGTGGAAAACTCGCCATTGTCAGCGGCAGCACTGCGGGCATCGGTTTGGGCATCAGTCAGTCGCTGGCTGAATCCGGCGCCACCGTGGTGGTGATCGGCCGCGACTCCGCCAAGGTCGAGCAGGCATTGGCGAGCATTCGGCAGAAAGTGCCGGGCGCACAGTTGCGCGGTTTGACCGCAGATCTGGGCACCGCCGAAGGCGCGGAAAAACTCTTCGCCGCCGAACCGCGCGCCGACATTCTGGTGAATAACCTCGGCATCTTTAATGACGTCGACTTCTTCGACGCGCCGGACAGCGAATGGGCGCGCTTCTATGAGGTCAACGTGATTTCCGGTGTGCGCCTGTCGCGGCATTATGTGCCGGCGATGGTCGAGCAGGGCTGGGGCCGGGTGATCTTCCTGTCTTCGGAATCCGGGGTGGCGACGCCGGCCGACATGATCAATTATGGCGTGACCAAAAGCGCCAACCTCGCGGTGTCCCATGGCCTGGCCAAACGTCTGGCTGGCACTGGCGTGACGGTCAATGCGATCCTGCCGGGGCCGACCTATACCGATGGCCTGGAAGAGATGCTCAAGGATGCCGCCGCCGAATCCGGCCGTAACCTGCGCGACGAGGCCGACGCCTTTGTGCGCAAGGCGCGCCCGACCTCGATCATCCAGCGTGTGGCCGATGTCGAAGAGGTCGCGCATCTGGTGACCTACATCGCTTCGCCGCTGTCCTCGGCCACTACCGGCGCCGCTCTGCGGGTCGACGGTGGTGTGGTCGACAGCCTGACAATCTGAATTCCTGACGAGAGACGTTTTTATGGCAACTGCATCCGCAACAATCGATATCCCGGCTTCGGCCGATCAGGTCTGGCAATTGATCGGCGGCTTCAACACGCTGCCGGACTGGCTGCCGTTCATTCCCAACAGTGAACTGAGCGACGGCGGGCGTGTACGCACCCTGCAAACAGCCGATGGCGCCGTGGTGATCGAACGTCTGCAAGCGTTCGACAATGCCGCCAGGACCTACAGCTATTCGATTGAACAGGCACCGTTCCCGGCCACCGATTATCTGGCGACCATCAAGGTTGAAGCCCAAGGGCAGGGCGCACGGGTAACGTGGTCCGGGCGCTTTAACGCCAAAGGCGTGAGTGAAGAGGAAGTGGTGGCGCTGTTCAGCGGTATCTACCAGGGCGGCTTAGAGGCCCTGCGGGCCAATTACCCGGCCTGATTGACCCAACACAAAACCCTGTGGGAGCTGGCAAGCCAGCTCCCACAGGTTTTGCATCAATCTGAAAGTTCAGCGGGCGTTCAGGATTGGGAAATCAACCGCTGCCGGCAATCGAGCACCAGTTTCGCCCCACCCAAATCACTGCTGCCCACCTCAAGATTGAAGCCATGCAGGCTGACAATCGCCGCCACAATCGACAGTCCCAGGCCAAACCCACCTTGCGGCTGCCCGCCCTCGGCACGATAGAAACGCTGGAATACGGCCTCGCGCTCGGCTTCGGGAATCCCCGGGCCTGAGTCGTGCACTTCAATGCGTGTGTGCCCGGCATCATTCACCCCGCGCAAAATCACCGTGCCGCCGATTGGCGTGAATTTGATCGAGTTGCTCAGCAGATTCGCCAAGGCCTCGAACAACAACGCCCGATCACCATTGAGCGGCGGCAAGGTCTCCGGCATGTGCAGTTCGAAGCGCAGTTCGCCTTCCTCGGCAAGCGGCAGGTAAAACTCGTGCAACTCTTCCAGCAGCAACACCGGGTCCAGTTCGACAAATCCTGAACGGCGCTGACGATCCTCCAGCTCGGAAATCCGCAACAAACCCCGAAACCGCGCCATCAGCGTATCCGCCTCGGACAGCACCAGATCCAGTTGCGCCGCTTCCTGCGAACCTTCGCCGGCCTGTTGCTGCATGCGATACAACTGCGCGCGCAAACGGGTCAGCGGGGTGCGCAAATCATGGGCGATGTTGTCGCAGACGCCTTTGACCTCGTTCATCAGGCGCTCGATGCGCTCCAGCATCGCGTTGACGATGGCCGCGAGCATGTCCAGTTCATCGCGGCGGTTGGACAGCGGCAAACGCTGGGTCAAGTCCCCGGCCACAATGGCTTGCGCTCTGTCCTGAATCGCACGAATGCGCCGCAACGGGCGGCGCCGCAGCAGGTGCCAACCGGCGATCCCCGGCAGAATGGTCAACGACACGCCCCAGAACAACGCATGCAAAATGATCCGCGTCACTGCGAACAGCGAGCCGTTATCGCGCAGCAGCACCAGCCAGCGACCATCACGGGTTTGCGTCGCGACGGCATCACAACTGTCGGCGGGCAGGGTCGGGTCATCGGAGTCGGCGCATTCGGAAAGCATGTGGATCTTGCCGTCCAGCGGCAGGCCTTCCGGCAGTTGTTGCAAGGCACCGCCGAGGTAGCGGCCCTCGGCGTCGAACAGGCCGTAGGCGTCGATGCCGCGAATATCGAAGGTCATGCTCGCGGCGAGCGCTTCTTCGAGTTGCTGACCGCGAAAGTGCGAAAACAGGTGCTGACGTTGCATCAGCGAATGTTTGGCGAGGTTGTCGAGGTAGCCGGAAACCTCGTAGTACATGACCCCCATGAGGATCGCGCTCCACGCCACGAACAACGAACTGTACAGCGCCAGCAAACGGCTGCTGGAGGAGCGCCAACCGTCAGACGGGTTCGGCAATGACATAGCCCGAGCCCCGTACCGTGCGAATAAGCGGAACGTTGCCCGCCGCGTCGATTTTTTTGCGCAGGCGGCCGATGTGCACGTCGATCAGGTTGGTGCCGGGGTCGAAGTGATAACCCCAGACCTCTTCGAAAATCATCATCCGCGACAGAATCTGCCCACTGTTGCGCATCAGGAATTCCAGCAGTTTGTATTCGGTCGGCAGCAACGTCAGCACCTGCTCGGCGCGGCGTGCCTCGTGGCTGATCAGATCCAGCTCGAGATCCGCCACCTGCAACGTCGTCGCCTGGGTGGCGCCGCTGTTCTGGCGGCGCAGCAACACTTCGACCCGCGCGGCCATCTCGTCGGTGGCGAAGGGTTTGGTCAGGTAATCATCGCCACCGGCACGCAAGCCGCGCACGCGCTCGTCGACATCGGAGAGGGCGCTGATCATCAGGATCGGCGTGGCCACGCCCATGGTGCGCAGGGTGGTGACGATGGCCAGACCGTCGAGCTCCGGCAGCATGCGGTCGAGGGTGATCAGGTCGTAGTTGCCGCTCACGGCGCGGTCGAGGCCTTCGCGGCCATTGTCGACCCAATCCACGTCGAGGCCGTGGCTGCTGAGTTCGGCGACGATTTCACGGGCGGTCACGGCGTCGTCTTCGATGGTCAATATGCGAGTCATAGGGCAGGCCTTGATCGGTTCAAACGGAATGGCAGCATTTTGCCAAGAATTTTCCGTGACGCTTTAAATTAACTTTCATCTTGGGGCGATGGCACCCGCAAAGGTCGGCGCCTGCGGCAATCGATGCCAATGCATAAAACCCGCTGAAATCAGCCGCACTTTGCAAATTGCAACGTCCTAAGAAGTTCATCTTTTCTAAGTCGTTGAAATCTGATCATTTATTTAATTCTGGCGTCTGGCACGGTCGCTGCAATTCGTAGTGTGACGAGTTGTAACACCATTTTTCATGCCTGGAGCACTACAACAATGAATAGATCCTCTGATGGGTTTTATCCTGCCTACGAAGGAGAGTCGAGCAACGTCTCAGGCGTGTCCTGGGGCGCGATCTTCGCGGGTGCAGCGGCGGCCGCGGCACTGTCGATGATTTTGGTGCTGCTCGGCTTCGGTTTGGGATTCTCTGCGGTTTCACCGTGGGCCGGGGAGGGCGTCAGCGCCAAGGGCCTGGGCATTTCAACGATTGTCTGGCTGGCAGCGACGCAGATCATCGCTTCCGGGCTGGGCGGTTACATTGCCGGTCGCCTGCGGGTGAAGTGGGCGAACATGCACGGTGACGAAGTGTATTTCCGCGACACCGCCCATGGGTTCCTGGCGTGGTGCGTGGCCACACTGGTGACCGCGATTCTGGTGGTCGGCTCGGTCAGCAGCGTGATCAGCGGCGGCGTGCAGGCCGGTGCCAGTATCGCTGGCGGCGCAGCGAGCGCTGTGACCCAAGCGGCCGGTTCCGCTGCAGCGAACACTGACAGCAATCAGTACGGTTATTTCATCGATAGCCTGTTCCGCGATGACCGCCCAGCGTCCGTCAGTGATGATGCGGCCCATGGTGCGGTAGCGCGAATCTTCGCTCAGAGCCTGGCCAATGGTCAGCTCAGCGCTGAAGACCGTACCTACCTCGCGCAACTGGTAGCGCAACGGACCAACCTGAGTCAGGCCGACGCTGAACGTCGCGTCGATGAAGTCTACGCCCGCACTCAGAAAGCTATCGCGGACGCCAAAGTGAAAGCCCAACAAGCGGCTGACACCGCTGCGAAAGTCGCCGCCTGGACTTCGCTGTGGATGTTCATTGCGCTGTTGGCCGGTGCTTTCTTCGCCAGCCTCGCAGCCACCTTCGGCGGTCGTCGTCGGGATGCGATCGAGTACGTCGAAGTCGACACTTACACCACCTCGTCCACTCTGCCTCCAGTTCGTTAAACAAGGAGAATCACCATGCGCTCATTACTGCTGTTTTTCCTCGGCGTACCGATCCCGATCATCATCCTGATCGCCCTTTTCGTGCACTGATTGCTCTATTGGGGCGGATGCCTCGGCCGCTACCACCCTCGGGTGGTAGCGGCTTTTTGCTTTCTGCAGGGTCAACGGCGAGAATCGCCGGCGGCAACGGGTCGGCCGTTGCTCGCACGTTTAAGGATGAATAAGTTGAACAAGCGGGAAATCAAGCGGCAACTGGTCGAGATGCTCGACGCCGGCCGGTCCAAGACTGAAACCTTCAACGCGCTTTCCGGTGGCAAGGTCAAGGATCGAGTGTTGGCGGCGTGGATCGGGGGGCGGCCGGACCCGATCCTCAGAAAACGACATTCAGGCAAAGTGACCTTCCTGGTGGTGCTGACGGGCATTCTGGGGCTTATCGGTATGCTGGCTGGATTGGTTCAAATCAACGATGGTGGCATTGCTATGGCTTTGGCCATGATGCTGATTATCGGCGTTATTCCACTCTTGTTTGCGTGGGGCTTCTACAAGGGGATCGCGGTGGTTTACACGATCTATGTCACCTTCACGATCAGCCAGGTTCCGCGCATGTTTGTAGGCTACAGCGAAGAGCCGGTGTCGACTGTGCTCGGCGTGGTTTTCACGCTGGCTATGATGTTCTACGCCGCTTGGGTCAAATCGCTGTTGTTCCCGGATCTCGCCTTGATTGGCTCGAAAAAGATCAAAGGCCGGTTCGTGTTCTCCAACTGATCGTTAAACAATCCGACTGTTTCACTGGCCTGGATCAATATTTCCGTTAGCGCTATCACCTAACGTAAATGATCCAGGCCTTTGCTGAGGTATGAACTACAGTGCTTCTCGCGCACCTCGTTGCGCTGACGAAGTACCCGCGTCGACGCTCCAATCACAGCCATAAATGCGTCGATACGGTGTAGTGCAGCAAGGAGCTGACACAACCTCAACTGAATCTTCACGGATGAACACCGCAATGCACTGCCTAGAACGAACCTTCGATATCCAGCCTTTGGCGCAGGCGGATATGACCGTCCACATCAACGGCCAGCCGGTCACCGCCGCCATCGGCGAAACCGTCCTCAGCGTTATTCAATCCCTCGGCGTGCGGCAGATTGCGCGCAACGATCATGACCAGATCAGCGGCGCCTACTGCGGCATGGGCGTGTGCCAGTGCTGTCTGGTGAAAATCAATGGCCGCCACAAGCGCCGCGCCTGCCAGACCGTGGTGCGTGACGGCATGCAGATCGAAACCCAGGTCAACCGTGTCGCCGCGCAGGAGGTCGTATGAGTCTGCAACCGGTGATCGTCGGCGGTGGGCCGGCGGGGATGGCGGCAGCCATCGAACTGGCGCGCCACGGTGTGCGCTGCACATTGCTGGAAGAAGCCTCGCGCTTGGGCGGCGTGGTCTATCGCGGGCCGCTGCGTGATGGCGTGCAACTGGATTATCTGGGGCCGCGTTACTCCGAAGCGCTGGGCAAACTGCACGGCGAATTTCAGGAGCAGTCCGGGCTGATCGACGTGCACCTGAATCATCGCGTGGTCGGCGCCGAGGGCACTCGGGCGCTGGTGGTGCTGGACGGCGATGAGCAACTGCACGAGATCGCGTATTCGCACTTGTTGCTGTCCGCCGGTTGCCATGAACGCAGCGTGCCGTTTCCCGGCTGGACCTTGCCGGGGGTGATCCTGCTTGGCGGCCTGCAACTGCAAATCAAGAGTGGCGTGGTCAAGCCGCAAGGGCCTGTGATCATTGCCGGCACCGGGCCGTTGTTGCCGTTGGTGGCGACGCAACTGCACGCGTCGGGCGTCAAAGTTGCGGGCGTATATGAGGCGTGCGCGTTCGGCAAGATTGCCCGCGAAAGTCTGGCGCTGCTGAACAAGCCGCAACTGTTCCTCGACGGCTTGAGCATGCTCGCCTACCTGAAACTGCACGGCATCGCGATGAACTACGGCTGGGGCGTGGTCGAAGCCCACGGCGAGGGCGAGTTGAAAAGCGTCAGCGTCGCACCGTACTCTGACACCTGGGAGCCCGACCTGTCCCGCGTCGAACGCTTTGAAGCGAAGACCCTGGCGGTCGGTTACGGCTTTATTCCGCGCACGCAACTGAGCCAGCAGATGGGCCTGGATCACGGCTTCAGCGATGACGGCTATCTGCGCGCCAATTCGAACATCTGGCAGCAAAGCAACGAGCACCACGTGCATCTGGCCGGTGACATGGGCGGGATTCGCGGCGGTGAAGCGGCGATGCTCGCCGGCAAGATCGCGGCGACGTCGATTCTGCTGCAACGTGGTGTGCTCGAAGAGGAACTGGCTCAGGTACGCCGCGACCGGTATTTGGGCAAACTGAAATCCATCGTGCGTTTCCGCGCGGCGGTGGATCGCTACACCGAACGCGGCGTCGGCCAGACCGCATTGCCGGCCGCCGACACGGTGATCTGCCGCTGCGAGCACGCGACCCGCGCCGATATCGACCGGGCCCTGGAGCAAGGCGTGCAAGACATCGCCAGCCTGAAAATGCGCACCCGCGTGAGCATGGGCGATTGCCAGGGGCGCATGTGCGTCGGCTATTGCAGCGACCGTTTGCGCCAGGTCACCGGGCGCAAGGATGTCGGTTGGTTGCGCCCGCGTTTTCCGATTGATCCGATCCCTTTTTCTGCATTCCAGAATGTCGGCGCGGAGGCCGCTTCCCATGAGTAAGTTCTACGACGTGATCATCGCCGGTGGCGGTGTGATCGGGGCGTCCTGCGCCTATCAATTGTCCAAACGCAAAGACCTCAAGGTTGCACTGATCGACGCCAAGCGCCCGGGCAACGCGACCCGCGCTTCAGCCGGTGGTTTGTGGGCGATCGGCGAGTCGGTAGGGCTGGGCTGCGGGGTGATTTTCTTCCGCATGATGTCGGCCAACCGCAAGCGTGAAACCCAAGGCGCGGCGGTGGCGGTGGACGCCAGCACACCGCACATTCTGCCGGAGTCGTTTTTCGATTTCGCCTTGCAATCCAACGCCTTGTACCCGGCGCTGCACCGTGAGTTGAAAGACAACCACGGCATGGATTTCAAGTTCGAAAAGACCGGGCTGAAATTCGTGATTTATGACGACGAAGACCGGCTCTACGCCGAGCACATCGTCGGCTGCATTCCGCATCTGGGCGATCAAGTGCGCTGGCTTGATCAGGCCGCGCTGCGCGAAGCCGAACCGAGCGTCAGCCATGAAGCGCGCGGGGCGCTGGAGTTTCTCTGCGATCACCAGGTCAGTCCGTTCCGCCTCGCCGATGCCTACATGGAAGGGGCGCGGCAGAATGGCGTCGACATCTTCGTCAACACCAACGTCACCGGCGTGTTGCATCACGGCACGCGGGTGACCGGCGTACAGACCAGCGAGCAGGGCGTGTTCCACTGCAAGACACTGATCAACGCCGGGGGTGCCTGGGCGGCGGATTTGAGCGAATGGGCCACCGGCATTCGCATTCCGGTGAAGCCGGTCAAGGGCCAGATTCTGCTGACCGAACGCATGCCGAAAATCCTCAACGGTTGCCTGACCACCAGCGACTGCTACGTGGCGCAAAAGGACAACGGTGAGATCCTGATCGGCAGCACCACCGAAGACAAAGGTTTCGACGTCACCACCACCTACCCGGAAATCGCCGGGCTGGTGCAGGGCGCGGTGCGTTGTCTGCCGGAGCTCAAAGACGTCAACCTCAAACGCACTTGGGCCGGGTTGCGCCCGGGTTCGCCGGATGAGCTGCCGATCCTTGGACCGATGCGTGGGGTGGAGGGCTATCTGAATGCCTGCGGGCACTTCCGCACCGGGATCCTGACCTCGGCGATTACCGGCGTGCTGCTGGACAAACTGGTCAACGACGAGCCGCTGCCGCTGGATATCACGCCGTTTTTGGCGGATCGGTTTGAGACTGCCCCGGTCAAACAGGAACTCGAACTGGAAATGGCCTGACCTGAGTCCACCACCATCCCCTGTGGGAGCGAGCCTGCTCGCGAAGGCAATCTGTCAGTTGTCGAAGTGTTGGCTGACACAGCACTTTCGCGAGCAGGCTCGCTCCCACATTGGGGTTTTGAGTAAGGATCAGGTCTTGCGTGATTCCTCTTCCAGTTGATCCGATTCAAACAACCGCGCCAGTTCCGCCCGGGCTTCCTGGGCGGTTTGCAGGACTTTGGCTGCGTCGTCGTAGACCGCGTGTTGTGCCTCCAGCACCTGTTCGTCATGGTGTTTGAAGCGTTTGATTCGCGCATCGGCCTGCGCCTGGGTCAGACCAAGGCCGACCAGCGTGCGTCGGCTCATTTCCAGACTTGAGTAATAGGTCTCACGAATCGCTTCCGCGCCGACATCCACCAAGCGGTGAACGTGCTGACGGTTACGTGCCCGGGCGATGATTTTCATGTGTGGGTAAAGCTTGCGGACAACCTCGGCGGTCTTGATGTTGGTCTCCGGATCATCCGTGGCAATCACAAAATATTCCGCCTCGCCGACCTTGGCCGCATTGAGGATTTCCGGGCGCATCGGGTCGCCGTAGAACACCGGCACGCCACCGAAACTGCGCGACAGTTCGATGGTTTCCACCGAGGTGTCCAGCGCGACGAACTTGATGTTCTGCGCGCGCAGAATCCGCGCCACGATCTGGCCCATCCGCCCCATGCCGGCGATCACCACGCGCGGGGCGTCGGTGTCGATCTCGCGGAACTTCTCCGGCACTTCCACCGGTTGCACCTTGGGGCTGACCAATCGAGCGCAGATCAACAGCAACAACGGTGTCACCGCCATCGACAGGGTGATGGTCAGCACCAGCAAGTCGTACAGACGCGGTTCGAACAGACCCTGATCACGACCGATCTTGAACACCACGAAGGCAAATTCACCGCCCGCTGCCAACACGATGCCGAGGCGTATGGCGCTGATCTTGTTCAGCCCACCTGCCAGCCGTCCCACTACAAACAGCAGCGGCAGCTTCAAGCCAATCAACAGCAGCGTCAGCCCGAGCACGGTGATCGGCGCACTGAGCAGCAGACCAAGGTTGGCACCCATGCCGACGCTGATGAAAAACAACCCCAGCAACAGGCCCTTGAACGGTTCGATCTGCGCTTCCAGTTCATGGCGATACTCGGAATCCGCGAGCAGCAAACCGGCCAGAAACGCACCGAGTGCCATCGACACACCGACCAGATCCATCAGCCATGCCGTGCCGATCACCACCAGCAACGCCGTGGCGGTCGACACTTCCGGCAAGCCGGTTTTCGCCACCACGCGGAACACCGGACGCAACAGATAACGCCCGCCGATCACCACCACGGCAATGCCGCCGAGCACTTGCAAACTGTGACGTACATCGTCGGCGGTGCTGGTGTGGTGATCGACGCCGGCGAGCATCGGTACCAACGCAATCAAGGGGATCGCCGCGATGTCCTGAAACAGCAGAATCGCAAAGGCCAGGCGTCCGTGGGGGCTGGTCAGCTCCTTGCGCTCGGCCAGGCTTTGCAGGCCGAACGCGGTGGACGACAGCGCAAGGCCAAGGCCCAGCACAATCGCGCTGTTCAGCGGCTGACCGAACACGGACAACGCCAGCACGCCGATTACCGAAGCGGTCAGCAGCACCTGCGCCAGACCCACGCCAAACACCGATTTGCGCATCACCCACAACCGTCGTGGCGACAGCTCAAGGCCGATGATGAACAGCAGCAACACCACGCCCAGCTCAGAGATATGCGCCACGCTCTGCGGATTGCCGATCAGGCCCAGCACCGACGGGCCGATGATGACCCCGGCAAACAGATAACCGAGCACAGCGCCCAATTGCAGACGTTTGGCCAGTGGCACGGTGAGCACTGCGGCGAACAGAAACACGACAGCGGCTTGTAACAGGTTGCCTTCATGGGGCATTGATTGACTCCTGACAGCGGTACGGCGGGGGGGACAAGGATAAGGGCGAACCCTCGTCGAACAAAACCTTCCAGATTCACCCATTTCCCTGTAGGAGCTGCCGAAGGCTGCGATCTGTTGATCTTGTTTCTGAAAAACCAACGTCAAAAGATCGCAGCCTGCGGCAGCTCCTACAGGGATCAATTCATTTCTGTAACATGTTGCATCAATTGGTTACATTTATAACCTCTGCAAATCAATCTTCCGGGTGTCGCCATGGCCATCAACTTCGACCTCAACGACTTGCAAGCCTTTCGCGCGGTGGTCGAGCAGGGCAGTTTTCGCAAGGCCGCCGACACCGTGCGCTTGTCGCAGCCAGCACTGAGCCGGCGCATCGAGAAACTCGAAGACGCCCTCGGTGTGAAGCTGTTCGAACGCACCACCCGCAAAGTCAGCCTGACTCAGGCCGGGCGGGGGTTTATGCCGAGTGTCGAGCGCTTGCTGGATGATCTCGATGTGGCGTTGCTCGGCATCAGCGAAGTGGCCTCGACCCGATTGGGCCACGTCACCGTCGCCTGTGTGCCATCCGCTGCGTATTACTTCATGCCGCGCGTGATTGCCCATTACCACCGGCAATTCCCGCGGATCAAAGTCAAAGTGCTGGACTCCAGCGCCCACGATGTATTGAGCGCCGTGGTCAATGGCGAGGCTGATTTCGGTTTGAGTTTTTTGGGCACACAGGATGCCAAAGTCGACTTCGAGCCGCTTGTGCAGGAGTGCTACGTCGTCGCGTGCCGCCGCGATCATCCGTTGGCCGGGCGCAGCAGCGTGACATGGGACGAGTTTTATCAGCAGGATTACATCTCGCTGGACAAGACCTCGGGCAATCGTTTTTTGCTCGATCAGGCATTGAGCAGCGTGGTGCCGCAGCGCTCGAGTATCTGCGAAACCCGGCATGTGACGACAATGATTGGTCTGGTGGAGGCGGGTTTGGGTGTGGCAGCCGTGCCGCTGATGGCGCTGCCGGGGCCGGATCATCCGATCCTGACGCGCGTGCCGCTGATCGATCCGCAGGTGATGCGCAGCGTGGGCATCATCAAGCGCCGGGGGCGCACGTTGACCCCGGCGGCATTGGAGCTGGAGCGGCTGGTGGTGGAAATGAAAGTCCAGCCGCCGACTGTCAGCGCTTGACCGAATCCAGTCCGGTAGCCTGCACGTCAGCCTGGGCGGCTGGCGCGGCGAGGTAGGCGAGCAACGCTTTGGCTTCGGCGGGATGCTGCGCGCCGACCGGAATGCCGGCAGCAAAGCGCGTCACGGACTGCACCGATTCCGGAATCTTCGCCACGAAACTCACCCCCGGTACCGGCAACAATTCGCTGACCTGCTGGAAGCCCAATTGATAATCGCCGGTGGCGACCACCGAACCCACCGGGATTTTCGCGATCATCTTGGCCTTCGGCTTCAGCTGATCTTCGATCCCGAGTTTCTTGAACAACTGCTGCTCGATGTACACGCCGCTGGCGCTGTCGGAGTAGGCCACCGACTGCGCGTCGAGCAGGGTTTTCTTCAAGGCTTCGACGTTGCTGATGTCCGGTTTCGGCGCGCCTTCGCGCACCACCAGACCAATCCGCGAATCCGCCAGTTCCACCCGTGACGCCGGGTCGACTTTGCCTTGCTTGATCAAGTCATCAAGGGCGTAGCCGACCATGATCACCACGTCTGCGTGTTCACCGCGAGCGAGACGATTGGGGATCGCCTCCGGCGCCTTGCCCATCGATGGGCCGAGCTGGGTGTCGAGCGTGTTGCCCGTCGCGGCGGCGAATTTCGGGCCGAGGATTTTATAGGCAGCCGTGAAGCCGCCCGAGGTCATCACCCGCACCTCTTCGGCGTGCGCCAAAGCGCTGAAAGCCAAGAGGGCGAGGGCGGTGAGGTTGAATAGTTTTTTCATGTTGAAGGCTCCTTATGCCGCAACTGGTTGCAGACGGCCGCCCGCGCGGCGATAGAGGTACAGCGTGGCGAGCAACGCACACAGCGCACCGATGCTCATCCAGTAACCCGGCGCGGCTTTGTCGCCGGTGTACTGGATCAGGAAAGTCGACATTGCTGGCGTGAACCCGCCGAAAATCGCCGTGGCCAGGCTGTAGGCCAGGGAGAAACCGGCGACCCGGACTTCCACCGGCATGATCTCGGTGAGCGCCGGAATCATCGCGCCGTTGTACAGGCCGTAGATAAACGACAGCCACAGCAACGACAGCAGCATGTGGCTGAAGCTCGGCGCCTGCACCAGGTACGACAGCGCCGGATAAGTCGTGGCCAGCGCCAGCAGCGACATGGCGATCAGCACCGGACGGCGGCCGATGCGGTCGGACAACATGCCGCCGATCGGCAACCAGAAGAAGTTCGATACACCGACCAGCAGGGTCACCAGCAACGCATCGGACGTGCTCAGGTGCAGCACGGTTTTGCCGAAGGTCGGCGCATACACGGTGATCAGGTAGAACGCCGTGGTGGTCAGGGCGACCATCAACATCCCGCCAAGCACCACGCCCCAGTTCTGGCCGAGCGTGCGGAACACTTCTTTCATGCTCGGGCGATGTTTGCGTGCGGCAAACTCTTCGGTTTCGGCCAGATTCCGTCGCAGGAAAAAGATGAACGGCACGATCATGCAACCGACGAAAAACGGAATGCGCCAGCCCCAATCGGCAACCACGTCTGGCGCCATCCACGCGTTCAGCGCGTAGCCCAATGCGGCGGCAACGATGATCGCCACTTGCTGGCTGGCCGACTGCCAAGCGGTGAAGAAACCTTTGCGACCCGGCGTGGCGATCTCGGCGAGATACACCGAAACGCCGCCCAGTTCTGCACCGGCCGAGAAGCCTTGCAGCAAGCGCCCGATCAACACCAGGGCCGGGGCGAACAAACCAATGGTTTCGTATCCGGGCACCAGCACAATCAATATCGTGCCGCTGGCCATGATCGACAGGGTGACGATCAAGCCCTTGCGACGACCGACGTCATCGATGTACGCCCCCAGCACGATGGCCCCCAGCGGACGCATCAAAAAGCCTGCGCCGAACACTGCAAAAGTCATCATCAGGGAGGCGAACTCACTGCTCGCCGGAAAGAACACCGCCGCGATCTGCGTGGCGTAGAAACCGAACAGGAAGAAGTCGAACTGTTCGAGGAAGTTGCCCGAGGTCACCCGGAAAATGGCGCCGGCCCGCGAGCCGCCGTGTGGGATTGAGGCTGTCATAGAAAAAGAACTCCACCGCTTTTATGACGTGCGCTACGGGAGGGCGGCGCACGGTTTTTATTGAGGCGGATGGTGGCGCAGGTGTAACTGGATGTTAATTGCATTGTTGGCATGGATTGATGTGAAAAGCGGATCAATCCCTTCAGGCAATTGATAAACCTGTGGGAGCGAATCTGCTGGCGATCGAGGTTTGTCAGTCAATGAAAATGTTGAATGTGCCGACGCCATCGCTGGCAAGCCAGCTCCCACAGGGTTTTGTGTTGTTGCAGAAATATTGAGCACACCGCAGAAACTGTGGGAGCTGGCTTGCCAGCGATGGCGGCCTCAAAGCCAACGGCAATCCCCAGCCAGCCCAGGCAAAAAAACAAGGAATGATTCCCGAACCCGGCAGTCGGAGTTCAGGTAGTACAAATCTCAGGAGGTTCACCGATGAACAGCAAAACCCTAATCGCCAGCATGGCCCTCGTCGCCGGCATTGCCGGGATCAGCCCACTTGTTCAAGCGGCGCAAACCTCAAGCGAACCCGCCGTGCAATCCCCGGTCAGCGACCGTGAGTTGAAGGTCAATGACCGCGCTCCCGACGTTTACCAACGCAGCGACAAAGCGTTGAAAAACTGGAAACAGAAAGGCTTGAAAGCCCCGGTCGAACAGGCGCAGTGGGTGCAGATCAACGACAAGTACGTCATGGTGATGATCACTAACGGGACGATTGTCGAGATGCAGCCGGTCGAGCGGTAACTCGTTCTTGCAACAATCGGCCATGGAAGGCGGATTGCAATCGAGCGCCATTCGGGTAAAACCCGTGTGGCGTTTGAATGACGGGATGTCAGGAGTACAGATTGGACAAGAAGCCTCTTTACCGTAAAGAAAACACACGCACCTGGGGCGTTCGTCGCAATGCGTCAGTCGCGCATTATCGCGATCAGCGCAATACCAAAACCGAAAGCCGTAGCGAAGCATCGCGAGGTTCGATGCATGCGGGTAAACGCTATGGCATGGATTACACCCCTTTGTTTCGCTTTCTGTTGTCTCGGGTTGGAGGTGACTGGGATGAGATTTTCAGCGAAGCGGTGTCTCGTCTGGATCGGCCTGATCCAGTGTTCTGGATGGTTGCCATTCATGAAGACGACCGCGAGGAAATCGTCCGGTTGGGCGAGTCGAGCTACTTCAATGGTCTGTATATCGACGAACAAAAGCGCCTGCAAATCGTCAATCCGCGCTTGAATGCAGAGGATATGGCGCCGCGTTGCCACTGCTGCACTCACACCTTCAATGGTGTTGTCTTCGGCAAGCCTGCGGACTGAGCGAGTTATTCCATCCGACTGTGGCTCAACACCTGCCCACCCCCCAACCGATACTGATTATTCCCACTGCGCTTGGCCTCATACATCGCCAGATCGGCGATGTGCAGAAGCCTGTCCATGGTCGGCGCATGATCGGGAAACACCGCGACGCCCAGACTGGTGCCGATGTGGCGCTGGTCGTTGCCGATGCTGATCGGGGGGGACAGTTCGATGAAGATTTTATGGCAGATACTGCGGGCTTCATTCTGCAAGTTGAGGTTCGGGGCCAGACCTTGCAGGATGACCACGAACTCGTCGCCACCGATGCGCGCGACGGTGTCGGTCGCGCGCAGGATGCGTTGCAGGCGTGTGGCGGTGGTGATCAATACGCGGTCGCCAGCGGCGTGACCGTAGTGGTCGTTGATGGTTTTGAACCCGTTGAGATCGACAAACACCAGCGCCACCCGCGTGTTGCTCTGGCGCGCCTGATCCAGCGCTGCGGCCAATCGTTCTTCCAGCACCAGACGATTGGGCAGGCCGGTCAACGGGTCGAAGTGGGCAAGGTGCTGCAGGTAACTGGCCGAGGCCTTTTCTTCGGTGATGTCGCGTACCACGCCCATCATTTTGATCACCGCGTCGTGGTCGTTTCTCACCACGTTGCCAGTTTCCCTAAGCCAGCGAATCGTGCCGTCTGGCCAGACCACACGGTACTCCTCGTCGTGATTTTCCCCGGTTTCCAGGCAACGCAGTTCACCGGCGCGAACCCTGACGCGATCATCCGGGTGCACGCAGGAACAGAACAACGCATAGGAGGGCGTGATTTCGCCGATCTTGAAGCCGAACATGCCGTAGATCGCGTCTGACCAGTACAACCGATCCGTATCGACTTCCCAGTCCCAGGTGCCGATACGCGCAAAATACTGGCTGCGCTTGAAGCGCTCGGCGTCGCCGTCCTGATGAATGTTCTGGCCATCGGCGGCGCGGGTCAGCAGTTCACGGTATTCGCCGAGCTGCTTGCGCAAACCGCGCTCGCGCCTGATCAGCAGAACGATGACGGCAAGCATGACCGTGCCGATGGCAAGGCTGATCAAGAGTGTGGTCATACAGGAGCTGCCGACATGGCGAAGCGATCCGTGAAGTAATGGCGGTTGGCTATCTTAATTCTTCATCACTCGCTTCGGATACCACGTTGATGTGCGCTTGTGGGTTGCCAATCCCCGGCAATTCTGGGAAAACGGCGGCCAGCCGAACAATAGAGTGAATGTCATGAATGATGAACTGCAGGTAATCGATCTTGAGGTGGGCGAGGGCAAGGCTGCCGTCAAAGGCGCGCTGATCACCACCCAATACACCGGCTGGCTGGAAGACGGCACCGAGTTCGATTCTTCCTACAGCCGTGGCAAACCGTTTCAGTGCGTGATCGGCACCGGGCGGGTGATCAAGGGTTGGGATCAGGGTTTGATGGGCATGCAGGTCGGTGGCAAACGCAAATTGCTGGTGCCGGCGCATTTGGGGTACGGCGAGCGGACGATGGGCAAGATCCCGCCGCATTCCAATCTGGTGTTTGAGATTGAGTTGCTGGAAGTGCTGACGCGGGAGGATTGAGGTAACGGGGCTATTGGTTCGCTTGTCGACGATGCAATTTTTAGCTCTGCTTTCAACCCGACTGGCAATTCAGGTAAAACTCTGTAGCCCACCAAGAAAGATGTCCGAGCGGGCTTTTCCTGATCTGTCAGTTCTTGAAGCCCGGTAGGCCATTCGCACGGCAGTAATTACCAACAGTGCGTGTCACGCCATCTGTTGAATCATCCTCGCCAGCCTCTGGATGGAACAGTAGGTCGCTTCCCGCTGGATGCGGAACAATCTTGTTGAAGTGATCGACAAGCTCACCCCGTTCATCCTCGGTCTTTGCGTCTTCAATTGCCTGAATCAGAGCCTTGAATTCCTGCTCGGTGTAGTCGGCCAGATGACTCTTCAATTCCATTACTCAACTCTCCTGTGAATGTCGATATGGCGTCTTGGGGTGACGACATTGATGTTGTCGGTATCGTACACCGCACCACCATCCTTGATTAGTTCGATGTGGTGCAGCTCGAATGCGATTCGCTTTCCTGCATGTCCGGCTCTCGGTGTAACCGGTGCCAGACCATTTAGCATGCCTTTTAGATTACGTTCGTTGAATTGCTGACTTAGCTCCGGGTCTTTGGCTACAAGCTCCCAGAATGTTTTTCGGAAAGTGTCGAAGTCCTTGAATTCCCGTCCTCGCAGTTGGTTTGCGATCTGTGAGGGAACAGGTACGCCTAGCCCCACGCCAGCGCCTGCAAGCCAGATTCCTACTACGTCCTGCCCTTGGCCTGTAACGGTGCCTGGCTTTCGACGGACGTTCATCACGATGTAAAGCGGTTTTACTCCCGAGTCAGCAGGGAATACCAGAATGAAGTCTTTGTACTCGGGCGGATAGATCGGGTTAACGATGATGCTATCTGCTTTTTCAGACGGCGGATAAATCCAGATTTGCGGGGCTTGAGGTGCACCCTCTAGTGGCGGAATTCCTGTCGTGCTGGATGGGTCAACGGCTGGCGTCCAGATCAGCGTCACACCATCCCCGAAGTCCGCCACCTGCTGAGAGCCTTGCTCAACGAAGTGCACAACGGGAATCATCTCCCAATCGGTGCGCTTTTGAGTGTTGTACCCGTATCCCTTTAAGGTGCCATCGACCTGCTGCTCGACGTGAATTCGAACCCGTGTGCGACCTTTCTTGAGCGATTGAAGCTGTTCCTCTGTGTAAAGGCTGCTGTCGCCCAAACTGGAGGGCCACAGCAATGCAATAAAGCCAGCCAACGCACCAGCCGCAACACCGGTAGTTAGAACCCCGCCAGAAACACCGGTTGCAGTACCTGCGCCTGTTGCAGCACTCCCACCAGCAACAGCTGCCCCAGCAGTACATAGGCCACCACATGATGCGCCAGCAGTTGCAGCAACCCCACCTAACAGGAGAGTTCCAAGCGTTGCCGGCACTGCACCGCTCACTTTCTTGAGGGGAATGTTTCCCTGTGCGTCCGTCTCGTGGCCACCGAGAATGGCAAGCTCGCCAAAATTAGCGATCTTCTCAACGGGGATAAATCCTGCTGGCTTCTTATGGTCAATCACGCCGTCTGGAAGATCACAGCTCTTGGCGAACACACAGCCCAAACTGTTTGGTTTGGCGTCTTCTTTGGAGGGGAGATCTTTGTATTCAGCCCAACGCTGGGCATGGATATCGACAGGCTCGACACCGATATTGCGATAGCCCTTCGATGGGTTGGGTACATAACCAGACATGCAGCTTCCTTTCATCCTTGGGAAATCCAGCCTGTGGCTGGGGCAGTATCGACGTTAGTGGGAAGCGCACTCAATGGCGGCAGGACAAGTCCCAAAAAGCCTTGCTGATCGTTCCCTGTGTTCCGTGTCGTTTGGCAGCCGCGAAGGATAAACGCTTGGGGTGGGGCTTTGAATGGTGGCTACTGGCTAGTTTGAAGATGGAGCGGAGCTGGCAATCGGAGTCACGGCATAGGGCTACTCTGGTAATGTCCGGAGTATCAGGCGGGTAGGGGGAAGACATGCAAGCAGACGAAAAATCTATATTCAAATGGGTAATCAGGGGAATGTGGGCGATTATCGGTACGGTGATGCTGGCGCCGTTTGCGAAATGGGGCGAAGAACAGTTAAACCTTTCGATCTTTAGTCCGGTAATTGACTGGGTTTGGAGTTGGGTGCAGAGCGTGGGCAGTTGGTTGGCAAGAGATATTTCTTTCCCCGTTTGGGTTGTGATGCTCGCGTCCTTATTGATTGTGCTGCTGATGGTGCCCGTTGCCGCGCTGGTGTACGCCCGATATGAGGGCGGTGAATGTAGCGGGGACGAAGCTGCACATAGCTTACCCTTGACGGATGATCAGAACCGCGTCTTCGTGGTTGTGGGGAGCGCGATTCAAAAGGGCTATCAGGCTGAAATTGATGAAATTCGCCAAAGCTCTGGGTTGTCTCGAATCGCAACGCAGAATGTTCTCGAACACCTTACTGCGGTGGGGCTCATTCGCGCTGTCAATGGTGCCTATGGGCGCCAATATGCTGACCTCACACCATTGGGACGGGAGTATTTCCTCGAGTTGGAAGCGCTTGGTAAAGCCTAATTGCTTAAAGGTCATATACGAAAAGGTTGCTATCAAGGCTTGATGGGCATGCAGGTGGGTGGCCAAACGCAAACTGTTGGTGTCGGCGCATTTGGGATATGGCGAGCGGACGATAGCCAAAATTCCGCCGAATTCGAATCTGGTTTTTGAGATTGAGTTGCTGGAGGTTTTGACGCGGGAGGATTGAGGCTGGCGGTCGCGTGATCTGAACGAGTTGGATGAAGGCCACCCTTCATCTAAATGATCTCAGCCTGCGATTTTGTGGATCAGGTGAATACTTCAATATCGTCAATCGTGTCTTCAATGATCCCTTCAACAGAAGGGTATTTACCCTTAAGTTCTTTGAGTGCAGGAATAACTTTTTCAGTATCCAGTTCACCATGTCGACGAGCGATGTGGCCGAGCGCGGTAATGGCAGACGCCACAACAGCTTCAGTTTTGCTGTTCAGGTATTTCAGGCAGATGTCCTCAGCCCAGTTTCTATCAGTTTCATTCAAGCCAATGGAAACGAGTGCAGCGATCACGTTTGCATCCGTGCCGCTGGCAAGAAGGCGGATGGCATCATCGTGGCTTAATGACGGATCTTGGTAGATGAGGCTCATTGGCGAAGTTAACCCCTAATGCCAATAAAAAGGTCGAGTTCCGGTGGCAGTTGTTCGTTCACCGCCATGCCGATTTTTTGAGCTTGATCCGCCGTCAGCAGCCATTCGCCGTCGGGACTTTCATCAAGGCTTTTCCAACCCATTGCAGCCAAGACTGCGGCTTCAAACTCCGGCCCGACTGCAAGTTCGTATTTTAAGGTGTGGTCTTTGTCGTCACCTTTTAAGAAACCGCTAATCCATAAATACATCTGTAGCCTCCTGTCTGTCGCAGTCATTGCAGTGGTTTCTTGTGGAAGCGCGGATGATGTTCCTTCAAGGCTTAAACCTTCCTGGAGTCTGGCTTTCCGATATTCGTCAGCAGAAAGGAAGCCTTCGCGAGCAGGCTCGCTCCTACAGTTGATTGCGGTTGAGTACACCGCAGATCAATGTGTGAGCGAGCTTGCTCGCGAAGAACGATCACGCGGTCAATCAGGCCGCGTGCGACATCTCGGCCAGTGTGTCGGCCACGGTTCTTTGCAGTGATGGGAAGCGGCGTGTCACGCGGTGCAGTGCGGGCAGCACGGCGTCGACTTCCAGTTCATCGAGTTGAGCGAGGGCGGTGACGGCGGAGGCGACGATGGTTTCTCGTTCGCTTTCGAAGAGCACCAGGCAGGCGTTCTGCGCCCAGCGTCTGTCCCGTTCGTTGAAGCCCATGGCAATCAATGCCGCGACGACCTGTGCATCTGTTTTATTGGTCATGGTCATTGCCTCAGGTCGGGGTCGAGTTTGTCGAGGGCGCGGTTGACCGCGAGTTCTCCGAGCATGACGACTTGCTGGATACCGAGAACGGTGTTGCGGTACGGCGAGTCGAGCAGGGCGGCGAAGTCGCTGAGCATGACGCTGGCCGAGGCCATGGATTCGCAGGCGTGGGCCATGAGGTCTTCGGTGCCTGTGTTCGGGTCAACGAGGAACATGGTGCTGGCCTTGCGGGGTGGTAAAGGCGGTGTGGGTTTCAGATAGTGATCGAGGGCGCGTTCGGCGGCTTCGTGGAGTTTTCTGGAGCCCGGGGTGGAATAGGGGGAGGTTGGATTTGGATCGATTTCCGCGCCTGTTTCAGGCGGATTTGGTGTGATTTTGAACATGGTGTAGTTTTCCAAAGTGATGCTGACACCACCTCGCGACTAAACGAAAAGGTGGCAGCTATACGCAGGTTAGTCGACCGGAAACTCCACCAAAACCGGCGCACCCGAAGGCGCCCTGCGCACAGCTACCATTGAGTGAGGTATAGAAATACCTACTGTCTGGAACGTTGTGCAGTTTAAGTGGATTACCGAGCGACTAAACCCGATCACTGACCCTTCAGTGACGCGAACCAAGTTACCGGCGACCCCCAAGCCGCACAAGCCGGCGGATTCTGGCGTAGTTGTAGGCAAAGGCGCAAGGCGCTGTAGCCTCATGGCTGATGCCGAAATGATGCTGCGTTTTACCGGACGCTTTCGCGAGCAGGCTCGCTCCCACCTTTGAAATGCGTAACCCCTGTGTGAGCGAGCCTGCCCGCGAAGGCGGCTTCAAAATCAACTCAAGAAATGGCTTTGACACCCCGCCCAAACCGTTCCCGATACACCGACGGCGGCACACCCACCACGCCGCGAAACGCCACCCGAAAACTCTCCACCGACCGATAACCACAGCGTTCGGCAATCTGCTCGGTGTGTTGATCCGTGCTCTCCAGCAACTCTCGCGCCCGGGCCAGCCGTTCATGCTGCAACCAGGCTTTGGGCGACTGACCGCTGGCTTCGCTGAATCGCCGCAAAAAAGTGCGCTCACTCATCGCCGCTTCACTGGCCAGATCGCGCACCTCCAGCGGTTCATGCAAGCGCTCGCGCGCCCACTGCATTACCCGCGACAGGTCATTGCGCGGCGTCGCGCTCACCGGTGTCGGAATGAATTGCGCCTGACCGCCGGTACGCTGCGGCGACATCACCAGTCGCCGCGCCACCGAGTTGGCCACCTGCGTGCCGAAGTCCCGCGCCACCAGATGCAGGCAGGCGTCGATGCCGGCCGCGCTGCCGGCCGAGGTGATCAACTGGCCCGAATCGACATAAAGCACATCGGGATCAACCGCAATCGCCGGAAAGCGTTGCGCCAGTTCAGTGGTATAGCGCCAATGAGTGGTGGCGCCGTGACCGTCGAGCAGGCCGGTGGCTGCCAGCACAAAAACCCCCGAGCAGATCGACAACAGGCGCGCTCCCCGGGCATGGGCCTGGCGCAATGCGTCGATCAATTCGGGGGGCACCGCAGCATTACGGTCGCGCCATCCGGGAATGATGATGGTGCGGGCCTCGGCCAACAGTTCCAAATCACCGTCGGCCAATACCTGAATCCCGCCCATGGCGCGCATCGGCCCTTGATCGACCGCTGCAATCGCATGCTCGTACCAAGGAAAATCGAACTCCGGCCGGGCCAGGCCGAAGATCTCCACGGCAATGCCGAACTCGAAAGTACAGAGGCCGTCGTAGGCCAGAATCGCGACCAGATTGGGTGATAAGGGCATTTGGCGGAAAATTCCCGGTGAGTGTCTTGTGCGCCACTGTAGCGGCAAGCGGCGGCTCGATAAAGTCTGTCCACACCCGTTCAGATGTAGGAGCAACACCCCATGACCAGTCTGGTTCGCGAATTTCCTGCCGCACCGTCGGCAATTGCCCTGATGCACTTCAGCAACCGTCTGACTTTCGAAACCGATTGCTCCGACGTATTCAGCAGCCAAGAGGCCGGTGAGGTCGACTTTGTGCTGGTCGATGTGCGCGGGCCACTGGCATTCGAACGTGGACATGTTCCAGGCGCGATCAACATTCCGACGCGGTTGCTGACGGCTGAAGGATTGGCGGCTCACCCGAAAACCACACTGTTCGTGGTCTATTGCGCCGGTCCGCATTGCAATGGCGCCAACAAGGCCGCGGTGAAACTGGCGGCATTGGGTTACCCGGTCAAGGAGATGATTGGTGGTGTAACCGGTTGGCTGGACGAAGGATTTCAATTAAGCGTGGAGCAAGCAGCCAAGGCCCCCATCGGCTGCAACTGCTGAAACCCAAACCCTGTGTAGGAGCTGCCGCAGGCTGCGATCTTTTGATCCTGTTTTTTAAAATCCAAGTCAAAAGATCGCAGCCTGCGGCAGCTCCTACAGGGGGAATTTTGTTCTGTTTGAGGGCTTGTCCTACAGCCTTTGCACCACGACGGCGCACCGATTGACACCGCTCAGCTGGTGCGCCGATCTTCTGTAAGTATTTGTCGCTTAAAAACAATCTGCCCTGTGCGCGCCGCCATAGACTGCCGGCCACTTCGGTTTTTTGCCTGTAAATGGCCATGACCGGACGCTGACTCGAAAGCTGCCAATAAAAGCCTCCGCACACAGGAGTTATAAATGAAGAAGCTAGTGATGTTTGGTGCCCTGGCACTGTCGATGTTGTCCCTGACCGCTGTGGCCGAAGACGCCAAGCCGATCCGCATCGGTATCGAAGCCGGATACCCGCCGTTCTCGATGAAAACCCCTGACGGCAAACTCGCCGGTTTCGACGTGGATATCGGTGATGCGCTGTGTGAGCAGATGAAAGTCAAATGTACCTGGGTCGAGCAGGAATTCGATGGCCTGATCCCGGCACTGAAAGTGAAAAAGATCGACGCGATCCTGTCTTCGATGACCATCACTGACGACCGCAAGAAAAACGTCGACTTCACCATCAAGTACTACCACACACCGGCGCGCTTCGTGATGAAGGAAGGTTCCGGCGTCAAAGACCCGCTGACTGAACTCAAGGGCAAGAAAGTCGGCGTGCTGCGTGCCAGTACTCACGACCGCTACGCCACCGAAGTGCTGGTACCTGCCGGTATCGACCTGGTGCGTTACGGCTCGCAGCAGGAAGCCAACCTCGACATGGTCTCCGGTCGTATTGACGCGATGCTGGCCGACTCGGTCAACCTGAGCGACGGTTTCCTGAAAACCGACGCCGGCAAAGGCTTTGAATTCGTCGGCCCGACCTACGAAGACGCCAAGTACTTCGGCGGCGGTGCCGGGATTGCAGTGCGCAAGGGCGATACCGCTCTGGCTGAGCAATTCAACAAGGCCATCACTGAAATTCGCGCCAACGGCAAGTACAAGCAAGTGCAGGACAAGTACTTCGACTTTGACGTGTACGGCCATTAACAGGCTGTAGAAAAAGTGGCCCCGTTCACGCGGTGGCCACTTTTTTTGTGCCCATGATTTATCCTGCATCACACCTTTCCAATGTAGGAGCTGCCGCAGGCTGCGATCTTTTGATCTTGATCCTGAAAAACAAGATCAAAAGATCGCAGCCTGCGGCAGCTCCTACAGAGTTCGCGGAGTTTTCTTATGCAACGCATCGACCATGTTCTGCCCTGGAGCCACTTGGGCAGCGAGCGCTCCCTCAGCGTGTTTCGTTATGGCGCCGGCACCCGCAAGGTGTACATCCAGGCCAGCCTGCACGCCGATGAACTGCCGGGCATGCGCACCGCGTGGGAACTCAAACAACGCCTGAACGCACTCGAAGCGCAAGGCCGTTTGCAAGGCGTGATCGAACTGGTGCCGGTGGCCAACCCGATCGGCCTGGACCAGCATCTGCAAAGCGCTCACATGGGCCGCTTCGAACTGGGCAGCGGCAAGAATTTCAACCGCGGGTTTGTCGAACTCAGCGCGCCGGTGGCGGCGTTGATCGGTGATCAATTGGGCGCCGATGCCGACGCCAACATCGCGCTGATCCGTCAGACCATGGGCCGGGTCTTCGATGATCTGCCGGCACCGGCCTCGCAACTGGAAGCGCTGCACCGCTTGCTTCTGCGCCATGCTTGCGACGCCGACATTACCCTCGACCTGCATTGCGATTTCGAGGCGTCGATTCATCTTTACGCGCTGCCGCAACACTGGCCGCAGTGGCAATCGCTGGCGGCGCGGATCAAGGCGGGCGTGGCGTTGTTGTGTGAAGATTCCGGCGGCAGTTCGTTTGACGAGTCTTGCTCGACACCGTGGCTGCGTCTGGCGCGCGCCTTCCCGGACGCGGCGATTCCGGCGGCCAACCTCGCGACCACTTTGGAGCTGGGCAGCATGGGCGACACCCGGGTTGATCAGGCTCAAGCCAATTGCGAGGCGATTCTCGGGTTTCTGGCGGAGCAGGGTTTCATCAGCGGTGAATGGCCGGGGGTGCCGAGTGAGTGCTGTGAAGGCATGCCTTTCGCCGGCACCGAATACCTGTTTGCCCCGCACCATGGCGTGGTGAGTTTCCTGCGCAATGCGGGCGAGTGGGTCGAGAAGGGCGATGCGATTTTTGAGGTGGTTGATCCGTTGAAGGATCAGTTGACCACCGTGCGTGCCGGAACCAGCGGGGTGTTGTTTGCGCTGGATCGCGGGCGTTATACCGAGCCGGGGATCTGGCAGGCGAAAGTGGCGGGGCGGGTACCGTTTCGCACGGGCAAGCTGACTAACGACTGACAGCTCTGGGCGGATCTGAAGGCCTCATCGCTGGCAAGCCAGCTCCCACAAGGTTTGTTGGGGAACACAGCCTATGTGAACACCCCCAATCACTGTGGGAGCTGGCTTGCCAGCGATGGCGGCCTCAGCAGCACCTCAATATTTGGATCCCTGCTTCAGGGTGTTAGGCTCCCCCCGAACCCGACACCCTGTGAAGGAAGACCTATGTTGAAGGTGTTTGCTCTGTTGACCCTCCTGGCGTCCACCGCCGTCCATGCTCAAACCACCCTGCAAAGCGACCTGCCACTCAAGTACATCGAACAGGTTCACCCTGATGCCGATCCGCGTCCGCTGGTGATTTTCCTGCACGGCTACGGCAGTAACGAGGCCGATCTGATCGGCATGAAATTTCAGCTCCCGGCGCAGTACAACTACCTGTCGGTGCAGGCACCGCTGGCGTTGGGCGAAGGGCGTTTCCAGTGGTTTCGCAAGAAAGGCGAAGGCGCCTACAACGGCGAGACCGATGATCTGAAGGCCAGCGGCCAGAAGCTCCGGGATTTTGTCGCGCAAGCGGCGAAGAAATATCACGCTGCCCCGGACAAGGTGTACCTGATCGGCTTCAGCCAGGGCGCGATGATGACCTACGAGGTAGGCCTGCGACCACCGGTGGCGGTGGGAGGTATTGCGGCGTTGAGCGGGCGTTTATTGCCGGTGTTGAAAACCGAGCTCAAGACCGAGCAACAGCCGCTGCCACTGAACATCTTTATCGGTCACGGCACCGCCGATGATCGCGTGCCGTATCGCGACGGCACCGAGGCCAATGCGTTGCTGCAGAAACTGGCTTACAAGCCGCAATTCCACGCGTATCCCGGCGTCGGCCACAGCATCACTGCGGCCGAACTGCGGGACTTGAATGCATGGCTAGAGCAACTCAACCCTTGAAGCTCATTTTTCCTTGAGGATGGCTTTCACCAGCGCATCGTGACCGGCCTTGTCGCTGACCCGGGAGATCACCTGGACCAGCGCCATGCGCGTTCCCGAACCGGCCATCAAGGTCGTGTTGAGGGTCTGGCCGCCGCCCTGCGTGGCAGTGCTGTCGACCTGGCGCAGGCCAAGGCCGGTGCCTTTTTGGGTCAGGCTTTTTTCGCTGAGCTTGTTGAAGTCCGGCAATGCTTTGCGCTGCGCCTCGATGAAGTCAGAGACGCTGCCGTCGAGAAACTCGCTGTCGTTGTCCTTGACGTTGTTGCCTTCGGGAATCTGGTTTTCGGCGGCGATGACCACGGTTTTAGTGGTCTGGTTGGTGTACATCGTGCCGGTGGCACCGGTCGGGCTCGCCGGCAGTGGATCGGCGACGAAGCCTTTGGGTAGCACAAAGGTGAACTTGCCGCCCAGCATCGAGACCTTCTCGGTGGCCGATTTTTCCTTGGCCTTGGCCGCCTGAGCGTTGATGGCGCCGAGACCGGCGACAGCCGCCAGCAACAGGACGACGGCTTTCTTGCTCAACAATGTCATTCGAATCTCCGGGGAATGGTCGGGGCAGGCGGGCGATCATCCCATGCAGAGCCGTGGCACTCCAGCGCGGCTCGTCCGGGTTACTGCGGTTGTTGCCGTTTCACTGCCGGGCGCGCCAGCAACTGTCGGGTCACGCCGAGCATGGCCACCGACACGGCGACGCCCATGGCAAATCCGCTGAGCCCCAGACTCGGCAAGGTCAGCGCCGACACCAGGCAAAACGCCGAAAATGAATACATTCCGGTCGCCGTCGCCCGCAACAGAGCGGCAGTGAACTCAGGGCCACGGGTCTGCTGGGAAAACACCGCCATCACACTGCCGAGCACCGGGAACACCGCCAGCAGGCCGCTCCAGCGTTCGCCGACAGTGCTGGCCAGCATCGTCACCACCAGCGTCAACGCAGCGCCGGCGATCATCCGCCAGATCAGTTTGTCCGACTTCGGCGCCGGGCCGTTCAGCACCGGTTGTACCTTGGGGAACAAGTAGGGTGCCGCCAGCAAAGCAACCGCTGCCGCCGCCACCGAGAACGGCAACGACGCTGGAATCCAAGACAGCACCAGCGCCAACACTGCCCAGACTGCCAGGGAAAGGCTCAGCGCCCATGGCCAGTTCGCCCGTTGCGCGACCTGCGCGTAAGTGATGCAGAAGGCAATCATCGCGAACATTGCCGACAACGCAGCCACCGCCGATTGCGCAGCAAATTTCGACCCTTGTTCAATGGCGAGGAAAAACAGAATCGGCCCGACCACCACGGGCAACCCAGACAACCACCCGGCCACGCTCGGCCCCCAACGCTTGCCTGCCAGTGAGATCAGCAGCAGAAAACCGGGAATCAGCAGCAGTTTGAGGATCAGCACGCAGGTTTCTCCGTCGGGTGAGAGGGGGCCACGGTAGCATTGCTAAGAACGTTTTGCTGCGTATGTGAGCGATTTTTGTATACAAAGTATCGAAGCGATACAGGCTATGCTTTGCCTGTCAGGGTTTACCGGAGTCAATGGCGTGATGAACAGAACACAGGGTGTCTTGCGAGGGTGCTGCGCCATCGGCTTGTGGGCCTTGCTGGTTGCGCCGGCCTGGGCCAACTGGCAGGACGAAGTGCCCGGCGCCAGGATCATCGGCAGCGGCGATTTCAGTGTGTTTGGTTTCGACGTTTATAACGCAAGGTTGTGGAGTACGGCGCAGCCTCTGGCGGACGGGCAGCCTTTCGCGCTGGAGTTGATCTATCGCCGACAGATTTCTCGCGACGATCTGGTCGAAGCCAGCGTTGATGAAATCAAGCGTCTGAATGGAGCCTCCGTCACCCCGGCGCAACTGGCCGGCTGGCAGACGCAGATGCAGCAGGCGTTCGTCGATGTCCAGGCGGGCACGCGCATCACCGGAGTGTATTTACCGGGGCAGGGCGCACGTTTTTTTGTTGGCCAGCAGTTGCAGCATGAGATCGCCGACCCGCAGTTCGCCCGCGCGTTTTTTGATATCTGGTTGAATCCACGTACGCGCAATCCTGAACTGCGCCAGCAGTTGCTGGGCGTGACGGGGTCTTGAGCTTTCATCAAAGGGGCCGAAACGTCTAAGCTGCGTCTTTCGACTTGTTTCTGGATGTGTGCGTGAAATTCAGTTTGCCCAAAATCGCCACCGCGCCGTTTTGCCCGCCGGAAGTGGCAGGCAGTGTTGCGGTAGATCCCAACGCCGCGTTTTTCAAGCGTGTGCTGCGCTTCGCCGGCCCCGGTTTGCTGGTGTCGATCGGCTATATGGATCCGGGCAACTGGGCGACGGCCATCGAAGCCGGCTCGCGTTTCGGGTACAGCCTGCTGTTTGTGGTGTTGCTGGCGAGTCTGGCGGGCATGGTCGTGCAGTGCCTGTGTTCGCGGCTGGGTATTGCCACCGGGCGCGATCTGGCGCAATTGTCCCGCGAACGCTACAGCACCCCGACCGCGCGGCTGCAATGGGTGTTGGCGGAGATCTCGATCATTGCCACCGACCTTGCCGAAGTTCTCGGTTGCGCGCTGGCGTTTCACTTGTTGCTTGGCTGTTCGCTGACCTTCGGCATTGCCCTGACCGCGTTCGATACATTGCTGGTACTGGCTCTGCAAAATCGTGGATTCCGCCGACTGGAAGCGATCATGCTGGTGCTGGTTGCCACCATTGGTGTGTGTTTCTTCGTTGAACTGGTGCTGATCAAACCGTACTGGCCGGACGTCGCCCAAGGCTTCAAGCCATCCCTGTCAGCCATCAGTGATGCCGCGCCGTTGTATCTGGCAATCGGCATTCTCGGGGCCACGGTGATGCCGCATAACCTCTACCTGCACACGTCCATCGTGCAAACGCGGATGATCGGCAAGGATCTGGCGAGCAAACAGGACGCGGTGAAGCTGGCGCGCATCGACACCATCGGCTCGCTGGCGCTGGCGCTGATGGTCAACGCGGCGATTCTGATTCTCGCGGCGGCTGCGTTTCACCAGTCCGGGCATACCGACGTGGTGGACATCCAGGACGCCTACCACCTGCTTGATCCGCTGGTCGGCGGTGCGCTGGCCAGCGTGTTGTTCGGCGTGGCGTTGCTCGCGTCAGGGCAGAGTTCGACCTTCACCGGTACCATCGCCGGTCAGGTGATCATGGAGGGCTATCTGAATCTGCGCATTCCCTGCTGGCAACGGCGCCTGATCACTCGTGGCCTGGCGTTGATTCCGGCGTTTATCGGCGTGTGGCTGATGGGCGACAACGCTGTGGGCAAACTGCTGGTGCTCAGTCAGGTGGTGCTGAGCCTGCAACTGCCGTTTGCCCTGTATCCGCTGATCCGTATGACCAACGACAAACAACTGATGGGGCCGTTCGTGAACCGCTGGCCGACCCGGGTGCTGGCCTGGGGGTTGTTTGTGCTGATCAGCGGGGCCAATAGCTGGTTGATTTTGCAAATGGCAGTGTGAGCAAATCCCTGTAGGAGCTGCGGCACGCAACCACGTCGCTGAACAGTGGGATGCGTCCGTTGAGCGAAGGGCGGTAGTGCCAGTTAAGGCGCTCCAGTTCAATGCCGTGAGCGAGAATTTCCCTGACCGTCGCACTGGCAATACTCATCGCCGCCGCCTGCCCCGGACACTGATGCCGACCGCTGCCAAAACTGAAACTGCGGCGGTTCGGGCGCTCCAGTAGAAACTGGTCGGGGTTGTCGTTCAGCGCCGGATCGCGGTTGGCCGAGGCCAGCAGCACCAGAATCACCGCGCCAGCCTCGACACGCACACCGTCGATTTCGCAGGACGCGGCGACAAAGCGCCGGGTGTTCTGTATCGACGGGTCGAAGCGCTGGACTTCACTCAGCAGGGCTTCCACTGATTCGCCACGCAACTCGGGCTGACGATGTAACGTCAGCAGCGCATTGCCGATCAGCCCGGCGCAGGCTTCAAACGTCTGCGAGCAGAGGCCGATCAGGTTGGCGATCAGGTTCTCCTGATCCCCTTCAAAGCGCTGTCGGATGCCCGCAAGCAACGCGCTGCTTACGCCAGGCTCGGCCAACAACTCGATGAACTGCCCGCGCAACTGCTCGGCGGCGGCGTGGGCAGCCGTCAGTTGCACATCGTTACTCAAAGGTGACAGGCATGCCGCGAAATCCGCCGTCAGCGCACTGATCGCCCGACTCTGCGCCGGAGAAAACCCGAGCAACGCCGCCACCACGGACACCGGGCCGCGGAACATGGCGTTGTACAAGCCGTCCGCATCCGTGTTGAGCAGTCGTGCGCTCACTCGCGCGCGGACTTCGTCCTGATCAATCAGCAGCAGTGGCGGCTCGAATGCCGAACGCGGGCAGCGCTGGCTTTCGCCATCGTTCATCCGCATCAACTGCGCGAAAACCTTGCCTGCCATGCCCTCGGCAAGCGCTTTGGGTACCGGTTCCTGCGCCGGACGCACCCGGCAGTCGGCATGCGCCAGCACGGCGCAAACAGCGCTCGCCGTGCTGGCGACCCACAATTTGAGTTCGGGATGAAACGTCAGTCCGCCCTCGGCGCGCAGTTTTTCGTAATAGGGGTAGGGATCGGCATGAGTCGCAGCGGTGATCGGGTCCATGGTTCGCAGCCTTGTCGATGGGGAAAGTGTTGCTACTATCTCCAGTCCGTAGCGGCGACGATTCGTCCGGGAGCGAAATATGCACGCAGAACATCAAGATATCGGCGTCTCGCAAGTGGCGGCAGCCATCGCCGAGCCGGCACGCACAAAAATCCTCTGCTCGCTGATGGATGGCCATGCCCGCACCAGCACCGAGTTGGCAGCTGTTGCCGAAGTCAGCGCTTCCACCGCCAGCGCGCATTTGGCCAAACTCAAGGACCTGGCGCTGGTGCGTCTGCACGTGCAGGGCCGCCATCGTTATTACAGCCTGGCTGACCAACGCGTCGCTCAGGCGCTGGAAGCCTTGATGGTGATCGGCCAGAACACCGCGCCGACGTTCAAGGCGCACACGCCGGATCGCCTGCAGTTCGCCCGCACCTGCTACGACCATATGGCCGGGACACTGGCGGTGTTGCTGCATGACCGCTTGATCGAGGCGGGTTGGCTGGTGAAAACCGACGAGCAGGCATATCGCCTGAGTGACAGTGGTGAGGCCTTGTTTGCCGGGCTGGGCATTGAGGTGCAGGACTTGAGCACTTTGCGCCGCAAGTTCGCCTGCCCGTGTCTGGACTGGAGCATGCGCCGGCCGCATCTGGGTGGTTCGCTGGGCGCGGCATTGCTGCAAACGGCGTTGAAGCGTAAGTGGGTGACGCAGGATCTGGACAGTCGGGCGTTGGCGCTGACGGCGGTGGGGTGCAAAGAAATCGGGGTTCGGTTTGGTGTCGAATTGCCGATGCAGGCAAAGATCAAAAGATCGCAGCCTTCGGCAGCTCCTACAGGAAGTGTGTACACCCGATAAATTCCGACCCTGCCGAATCCTTGTAGGAGCTGCCGAAGGCTGCGATCTCTTGATCTTGAGCGTCTGGCCGACGAGGGGCGCATTTGCCACCTTGTGCCACCGCAGTTGACCCTATACTGTATATGCAACCAGTAAAGAGCCCGCGCCATGCAAATCATCGACAAGCTCAGCATTCTCGCCGACGCCGCCAAGTACGACGCCTCCTGCGCGAGCAGCGGTGCGCCCAAGCGAAGCTCCGAGGGCAAGAGCGGCCTGGGCTCGACCGATGGCATGGGCATTTGTCACAGCTACACGCCGGACGGGCGTTGCGTTTCGCTGTTGAAGATTCTGCTGACCAATTTCTGCCTTTACGATTGCCAATACTGTGTCAATCGTCGCTCCAGTGATGTGCCGCGCGCGCGTTTCACGCCCGAGGAAGTCGTGGCGCTGACCATGGACTTCTACCGGCGCAACTGTGTCAGCGGCCTGTTTCTCAGCTCCGGGATCATCCGCTCGGCGGACTACACCATGGAGCAACTGGTCCGGGTCGCCAAGCTGTTGCGCGAAGAGCACGAGTTTCGCGGTTACATTCACCTCAAGACCATCCCCGAAGCCGATCCTGCGTTGATCGAGCAGGCCGGACGTTACGCCGATCGCCTGAGCGTCAACATCGAACTGCCCACCGATGCCAGCCTGCAAACCCTGGCCCCGGAGAAACAGATCGGCACGATCAAGCAGGCCATGCAGACCATCTACACCGGCGAGCAGACCGTGCTCAACGAGCCACGCGCGCCGAAGTTCGCGCCGGCCGGGCAGAGCACTCAGATGATCGTCGGCGCCGATGACACCGACGACAGCACAATCCTCCATGGCGCCCAGGCCTTGTACGGCAACTTCCGCCTGCGCCGGGTTTACTATTCGGCGTTCAGCCCGATCCCCGACAGCCCCAAAAGCGTGCCGCTGGCCGCGCCGCCGCTGATGCGCGAGCACCGCTTGTATCAGGCCGATTTTCTCTTGCGCAGTTACGGCTACAGCGCCGGAGAGTTGCTCAAGGGGCCGGGGAATCTGGCGTTGGACATCGATCCGAAACTGGCGTGGGCGCTGCAGAATCGCGAGGTGTTCCCGCTGGATCTGAACCGCGCCGAGCCCGCACTGATCGCACGCATCCCCGGCATTGGCCTGCGTACCACCGAACGTCTGGTGGAGCTGCGCCGCCAGCGGCGGATCCGCTACGAGGATGTTGCACGCATGCGCTGTGTGCTGGCCAAGGCCAAGCCGTTCATCATCACCAGCGACTATCACCCGCAGCAGGCCGAGGTCACCAGTCATATGCTCTATCAGCAACTGCGCGACCGGCCGCAGCCGCAGCAGATGGGGTTGTGGGGATGATCAATCTTGATTGCGACGACCTGTTCGACACCTGGCGCCAACAGGCACGCTGGCTACTCAGTCATGAGGTCGACCCGAGTCTGGTGAGTTGGGCTTCGGAGGGCGTCAGCGACTTGTTTGTCAGCGACCATGAAGTGCCCGAGGGGCACGGCCCGTTTCAGGCCCGCATTCCGCGTGCGTTACTCGACACCCTGGAGCAAGCCGCGCGATACCGTGGCGATCAACGCTGGAGCCTGCTGTATGAAGTGCTGTGGCGAGTCAGTCACGGCGACCGCACGGCAATGATGGCCGGCGACAAACTGGGCAGCGAATTGCAGCGGCGAATCAAACAAGTCAGCCGCGAAGCCCATCATCTGCATGCATTCGTGCGCTTCATCGAACGGCCTAAAGATTCGCCAGGCCCGCAATATGTGGCATGGCACGAACCGGCTCACGACATCCTGCACAGCGCCAGCGAGCATTTCGTCGCCCGCATGGGCCGTCACCGCTGGATGATCGCCACACCGCGTGACGGCGTTTACTACGACGGTGAACAACTGATCCATGAGCGCCAATGCCCTGTTGAATGGCAGCAGATGGCGCAGAACGTCGACGACCCGCATGGTGATCTGTGGTTGACCTATTACAGCCACATCTTCAATCCGGCGCGGTTGAATCCGAAAGTCATGCAGGGGCATTTGCCGGTACGGTTCTGGAAGAACTTGCCGGAGGGGGAGTTGATCCCCGGGTTGATTACTCAGGCGCGGATGGGCAAGCAGCAGAATGGGCAGGCAAGCGGGATTGCCGGGCGCTCCGGAAAACGCATCGCGTTGAAATGAAAGATCAAAAGATCGCAGCCTTCGGTAGCGCCTGCATGGGTTTCGCTTTCCACCTGTAGGAGTCGCAGAAGGCTGCGATCTTTTGATTCTGCTAGAAATAAAAAAGCCCCCCATCAATTGCTCGATGGAGGGCTTTCGCACCTCAGAGAGCGTCAGATCAAACCTTGACGATCCAGCCCGCTGGCGCTTCGATGTCGCCGGTCTGCACACCGGTCAGCTCTTTGTAGAGCTGCTGGGTAACCGGGCCGACTTCGGTTTCGCTGTGGAACACATGCAGATGATCGTTGTAGCTGATGCCGCCGATCGGGGTGATCACCGCAGCAGTACCGCAGGCGCCGGCTTCCTTGAAGTCCGACAGTTTGTCGATGAGCACGTCGCCTTCAACCACTTCCAGGCCCAGACGCGATTTCGCCAGTTCGATCAGCGACAGACGGGTGATGCCCGGCAGTACTGACGGCGAGTTCGGGGTGACGAACTTGTTGTCGTGGGTGATCCCGAAGAAGTTGGCCGAACCGACCTCCTCGATTTTGGTGTGGGTCATTGGGTCCAGGTAGATCGCATCAGCGAAGTTGGCTTTCTTCGCTTTCGATCCCGGCATCAGGCTGGCTGCATAGTTGCCGCCGACCTTGGCAGCGCCGGTGCCTTGTGGGGCGGCGCGGTCGTAGCTGGAGATCTGGAAATTGTGCGGGGTCAGGCCGCCCTTGAAGTAGGCGCCAACCGGAATGCAGAAAATCGAGAAGATGAACTCGGGGGCGGTGCGCACGCCGATGTTGTCACCCACGCCGATCACGAACGGACGCAGGTACAGCGCGCCGCCGGTGCCGTATGGCGGGATGAAGCGCTCGTTGGCACGTACCACTGCTTTGCAGGCTTCGATGAACTGCTCGGTGTCGACCAGCGGCATCAGCAGGCGCGCGCAGCTGCGTTGCATGCGCAGGGCGTTCTGGTCCGGGCGGAACAGGTTGATCGAGCCGTCCTTGCAACGATAGGCCTTCATGCCTTCGAAGCACTGCTGACCATAGTGAAGGGCAGTCGAGCCTTCGCTGATGTGCAGCACGTTGTCTTCGGTCAGGGTGCCTTTGTCCCACTCGCCATCGCGAAAGTACGACAGATAGCGCTTGTCGGTCTTGATGTAGTCAAAACCCAGCTTGTCCCAATTGATGCTTTCGTTACCCATGACACCCTCTATCACTGAACAACCGTCGAAACGGTTCAAGGCTTCTGACGTTTTTTGGATGGGCACAACAATACTTCATTCTTGAGCGGTTTCGCAGCCCGGACTATCGGATGACAGACAGATAATTCGTGTTGCCCTCAGGAATTCGCGAGCAGGCTCGCTCCCACAGGTAGAACCCATTTCAAATGTGGGAGCGAGCCTGCTCGCGAAGGGGCCTTCATGGCCATCCGCAAAAGTCCTGAATTACAGATGCAACGCATGCCCCAAAGCACGCAACGCCGCTTCCTGCACCGCTTCACCCAGGGTCGGGTGCGCATGGATGGTGCCGCCGATGTCTTCCAGCCGCGCGCCCATTTCCAGGCTTTGCGCGAACGCTGTCGACAATTCGGAAACACCCACGCCCACCGCCTGCCAGCCGACAATCACATGGTTGTCCCGACGAGCGACCACGCGCACGAAGCCGCTTTTCGATTCCAGCGTCATCGCCCGCCCATTGGCGGCAAACGGGAAACTGGAAACGATGCAGTCGAGCCCGGCAGCCTTGGCCTCGTCCGGCGTCTTGCCGACTACCACCAGTTCCGGGTCGGTAAAGCACACGGCTGCGATGGCGGTCGGGTTGAATTCGCGGGTCTTGCCGCTGATCAACTCGGCAACCATTTCACCTTGAGCCATGGCGCGGTGAGCCAGCATCGGCTCGCCGCTGAGATCGCCGATGGCATAGACATTGCGCATGCTGGTCTGGCAACGGTTGTCGATCTTGATCGCCGAGCCGTTCATTTCCAGACTCAGTGCTTCGAGGTTCCAGCCTTGTGTGTTGGGTTTGCGACCAACGGCCACCAGCACCTGATCGGTTTCCAGATCGAGGGTTTCGCCGTTCGGATCACGCACCTGCAATGTACCGTCGAAGCCCAAAACACTGTGCTTGAGATACAGTTTCACGCCCAGTTGCTTCAATGCGTCATGCACCGGTTGGGTCAGTTCCGCGTCATAGGCGGGCAAGATACGATCCTGCGCCTCGACCACACTGACCTCGGCACCGAGCTTGCGGTAAGCAATGCCCAACTCCAGACCGATATAACCACCACCAACCACGATCAGGCGTTTCGGCACGCTTTTCGGCGCCAACGCTTCAGTGGAGGAGATGATCGGCCCGCCAATCGGCAGGATCGGCAAATTGACGCTGGTGGAGCCGGTGGCAAGCACCAGGTGCTCGCACTGGATGCGGGTGTCGCCGACTTCCACGGTTTTGCCGTCGATGACTTTGGCCCAGCCGTTGATGACTTGAATCTTGTTCTTCTTCAGCAATGCGGCAACGCCGGTGGTCAGGCGATCAACGATGCCGTCCTTCCACTCGACGCTTTTGCTGATATCGAGGGTCGGCGCCGAAACGCTGATACCCAGTGCCGAATGCTGGTTGTGCTGCTGGGTCTGATGAAATTGCTCAGCCACGTGGATAAGCGCTTTCGACGGAATGCAGCCGATGTTCAAGCAAGTGCCACCCAGCGATTGGCCTTCGACCAGAATGGTCTGAATGCCCAGTTGCCCGGCGCGAATCGCCGTGATGTAGCCGCCGGGGCCGCCGCCAATGATCAGCAGCGTGGTGTTCAAGGTTTGCATTCCATCACTCCACAAACAGGGTCGCGGGTTGTTCGAGCAGGCCACGAATGGCCTGGATAAAGAGCGCCGCGTCCATGCCGTCGACCACGCGGTGATCGAAGGAACTGGAGAGGTTCATCATCTTGCGGATCACCACCTGGCCTTTGACGACCATCGGGCGTTCGACGATTTTGTTCACGCCGACGATCGCCACTTCCGGCAGGTTCAAAACAGGCGTGCTGACAATGCCGCCCAGCGCACCGAGGCTGGTCAGGGTAATAGTCGAGCCTGACAGCTCATCGCGGCTGGCCTTGCCATTGCGCGCGGCATTGGCCAAACGTGAGATCTCGGCGGCGCTGTCCCACAGGCTGCGCGCCTCGGCGTGGCGAACCACTGGCACCATCAAACCGACATCGCTTTGCGTGGCGACGCCGACGTGTACCGCGCCGAGACGGGTGATGACCTGGGCTTCGTCGTCATAGCGGGCGTTCATTTGCGGGAAGTCACGCAGGGCCACAACCAGAGCGCGCACGAGGAACGGCAGCAGGGTCAACTTGCCACGGCTCGCACCGTGTTTTTCATTCAGGTGCGTGCGCAGCTCTTCAATCGCGGTAACGTCGATTTCCTCGACGTAGCTGAAGTGCGCGGCGCGCTGGGTGGCGTCCTGCATGCGCTGGGCGATCTTGCGGCGCATGCCGATCACTTGAATCTGTTCTTCGTCGTTACGTTGGGCGTAAGCGGCGGCGACTGGTGCTGAAGCGTTGGACTGACCTTGCGCCAGATAGGCTTCAAGGTCTTCGTGCAGCACACGACCGGCCGGGCCGGAACCGCGCACCAGACGCAATTGAATCCCCAGATCAAGCGCATGTTTGCGCACGGCCGGGGAGGCCAGTGGGCGTTCATCCGCTTCGCGGACAACCATCGGGCCTTGGCAAACCGTAGCCGGACGCGAGGCGGCTGGAGCAGGTTTACGTTCAACAATTGCTTCAACGTTCGGCGCCGCAGGTGCTTCTTTGACCGGCGCTGGCGCGGCAGACTCTTTCAGGTTACCGGCACCCTCGACTTCAATGCTGATCAGCACACTGCCAACCGCCATCACTTCACCCGGCTGGCCGCCCAGCGCAATGACTTTGCCATGGACCGGCGACGGAATATCGACCATCGCCTTATCGGTCATCACGTCCGCCAGCACCTGATCCTCAACCACCAGATCACCAACCTTGACGTGCCACTGCGACAGTTCTACTTCTGCGATGCCTTCGCCAATGTCCGGCATCTTGATAACGTGCGTGCCCATTCAGACCTCCATGACCCGTTTCAACGCCGCGCCCACTCGGGACGGCCCAGGGAAATACGCCCACTCTTGCGCGTGCGGGTAGGGGGTGTCCCAACCGGTGACGCGCTCGATCGGCGCTTCCAGGTGATGGAAGCAATGCTCTTGCACCAGCGATACCAGTTCGGCGCCGAAACCGCAGGTGCGAGTGGCTTCGTGGACCACCACGCAGCGACCGGTTTTCTTCACGGATTTGACGATGGTTTCCAGGTCCAGCGGCCACAGGCTGCGCAGGTCGATGACTTCGGCGTCGACGCCGCTTTCTTCAGCCGCCACTTGCGACACGTAAACGGTGGTGCCATAGGTCAGCACGGTCACGTCCTTGCCCGGACGGGTGATCGCGGCGACGTCCAGCGGCACGGTGTAGTAGCCGTCCGGAACCTGGGCTTGCGGGTGCTTCGACCACGGGGTTACCGGGCGATCGTGGTGGCCATCGAACGGGCCGTTGTACAGGCGTTTCGGCTCCAGAAAAATCACCGGGTCATCGTTTTCGATGGACGCGATCAGCAGGCCTTTGGCGTCATACGGGTTGGACGGCATGACCGTGCGCAAACCGCAGACCTGGGTGAACATCGCCTCGATGCTCTGGCTGTGGGTCTGGCCTCCGTAGATACCACCGCCGCAAGGCATGCGCAGGGTCATCGGGGCGGTGAACTCGCCGGCCGAGCGATAACGCAGGCGCGCGGCTTCGGAAATGATCTGGTCGGAGGCCGGGTAGACGTAGTCGGCGAACTGGATTTCAGCCACCGGACGCAGACCGTAAGCGCCCATGCCGACGGCAACGCCGACGATGCCGCTCTCGGAGATAGGAGCATCGAACACCCGGGAAGCGCCGTACTTGGTCTGCAAGCCCTCGGTGCAACGGAACACGCCGCCGAAATAACCGACGTCCTGACCGAACACCACCACATTGTCGTCACGCTCAAGCATCACATCCATGGCCGAGCGCAGAGCCTGGATCATGGTCATGGTGGTCGTGGTCATGGCGGTTTCCAACTGAATATTGTTGTTGTGATCGTTCATGTCAGATCCCCAACTGCTGACGCTGGCGCTTCAAGTGCTCCGGCATCTCTTTGTAGACGTCTTCGAACATGGTCGCTGCGCTCGGGATCTGGCCGCCGGCGAGGGTGCCGTACTGTTCGGCCTGTTTCTGCGCGGCAATCACTTCGGCTTCAAGCTCGGCGCTGACGGCGGCGTGCTCTTCGTCCGACCAGTGGCCGACCTTGATCAGGTGCTGTTTCAAGCGGGCAATCGGATCGCCCAGCGGGAAGTGGCTCCAGTCATCGGCAGGACGGTATTTGGACGGGTCATCGGAGGTCGAGTGCGGGCCGGCGCGGTAGGTGACCCACTCGATCATGGTCGGGCCGAGATTGCGCCGGGCGCGCTCGGCAGCCCAGGCAGACGCGGCGTAGACCGCGTAGAAGTCGTTGCCGTCGACGCGCAGTGAGGCGATGCCGCAACCGACGCCGCGTCCGGCGAAAGTGGTGGCTTCACCGCCGGCGATGGCCTGGAAGGTCGAGATCGCCCATTGGTTGTTGACCACGTTGAGAATCACCGGCGCCCGGTAAACGTGAGCGAAGGTAAGGGCGGTGTGGAAGTCCGATTCGGCGGTGGCGCCGTCGCCGATCCATGCCGAGGCGATTTTCGTGTCGCCCTTGATCGCGGAGGCCATACCCCAGCCAACCGCTTGAATGAACTGGGTGGCGAGGTTACCGGAGATGGTGAAGAAACCGGCTTCCTTGACCGAATACATGATCGGTAACTGACGGCCCTTGAGCGGATCGCGCTCGTTGGACAGCAGTTGGCAGATCAGGTCGACCAGCGGTACTTCGCGAGCCATGAGAATGCTTTGCTGACGGTAGGTCGGGAAGCACATGTCGTCGATGTTCAACGCCAGGGCCTGGGCGCTGCCGATGGCTTCTTCGCCAAGACTTTGCATGTAGAACGACATTTTTTTCTGGCGCTGGGCGACCACCATGCGGTTGTCGTAGATGCGCGTCTTGAGCATGGCGCGCATGCCCTTGCGGAGGATCTCGACCGGAACGTTCTCGGCCCACGGGCCGAGGGCGTTGCCTTGATCGTCAAGCACGCGAATCAGGCCACGGGCCAAGTCGGCGGTGTCGGCAGGTTCTACGTCGATGGAAGGTTTGCGCACCGTGCCGGCATCGGTCAGATGCAGGTAGGAGAAGTCGGTTTTGCAGCCTGGGCGGCCCGAAGGTTCAGGGACGTGCAGACGCAGCGGTTCATACGCTTGGGTCATGGCTTCTACGCTCGATCTTGTGAATTTCTTGTAGTGAGCTGGCAGTCATTCTTCGATAAAAGAAATCTTGTCCTACAACAATCATAGGCCCGGGCAAGAAGAATATTTATCTCTGTTTCGTTGCGCTGGCGATCATTTGCAGATAGAAATTCTGCATAAGCATAAAAAACAGGTGGTTTTGTCTCATGCGCAAACTGGACCGTACCGACATCGGCATTCTCAACAGCCTTCAGGAGAATGCGCGCATCACCAACGCTGACCTTGCACGCTCGGTGAATCTGTCGCCAACGCCGTGCTTCAACCGGGTCAAGGCGATGGAAGAATTAGGCCTGATTCGCGAACAGGTGACCCTGCTGGACGCCGATCTGCTGGGGCTGCATGTGAATGTGTTCATTCACGTGAGCCTTGAGAAACAGGTCGAGGAGGCATTGCAGCATTTCGAGGAAGCGATTTCCGATCGCCCCGAGGTGATGGAGTGCTACCTGATGGCCGGCGACCCGGACTATCTGATCCGGGTGCTGGTGCCGACCATTCAGTCGCTGGAGCGCTTCATGATGGACTTTCTGACCAAGGTGCCGGGGGTGGCGAATATCCGGTCGAGCTTTGCACTCAAGCAGGTGCGCTATAAGACAGCGTTGCCGTTGCCGGCAAATGGGTTGACGCTGGGGGCGTGAAGATCAAAAGATCGCAGCCTGCGGCAGCTCCTGCATTGGATTCGCATTTCTCCAAGGAGCTGCCGCAGGCTGCGATCTTGACGTTAAAGCTTGTTGATCGGGATCTTCAGGTAGACCACGCCGTTATCCTCGGCCGCCGGCAAATTCCCCGCCCGAACATTCACCTGTATCGCCGGCAACAACAGTGTCGGCATTCCCAATCCGGCATCGCGTTTTGTGCGCATCTCGACAAACGCCGCCTCGTCGATGCCGTCATGCACGTGAATGTTACTTTTGCGCTGCTCACCGACAGTACTCTGGCACTGCGACTCACGCCCCTCCGGCGGGTAATCGTGGCACACGTAGAGCTTCACGCCGGCCGGGAAGGCCAGCAGTTTCTTGATCGAGTTGAACAGTTGATGAGCGTTGCCACCGGGGAAGTCGCAGCGCGCGGTGCCGACGTCAGGCATGAACAACGTATCGCCGACCAGGATCTGTTCGCCGTCGATCAAATAGGCCATGTCCGCCGGGGTGTGGCCAGGCACGTGCAGCGCGGTGGCCTTGAGGTTGCCGATCATGAACGACTCGTTCGGCGCGAACAGGTGATCGAACTGCGAGCCATCGACGCAAAACTCCGGCTCCAGATTGAACAATGCCTTGAACACGTTTTGCACTTTGCTGATCGACTCGCCAATGGCGATCTTGCCGCCCAGTTCCCGGCGCAGATACGGTGCGGCGGACAAGTGATCGGCGTGGGCGTGGGTTTCCAGCAGCCATTGCACTTGCAGGTTGTGCGCGCGGACGAAGGCGATGAGCTTGTCGGCCTGGGCCGTGCCGGTGCGGCCGGCGGCGCCGTCGTAATCGAGCACCGGATCGACGATTGCGCATTGTCCGCCGTCTGCTTCATAGACCACGTAGCTGTAGGTCGAGGAGGCGGGGTCGAGGAAAGCTTCAATCAGCGCGGGCATGGACATGAACCTGTGCAGGGGAAGAAAAGTCGGTTGCAACACTTTATGTAAAAACATAATGTTCGCAGCTTAAGTGACGTTGAAGGCATCCTGCAAATGCAATCCAGTCTGACCGAATGTGAAGTCGCCCAATTACGCGCCTCGGCCTCCAAGGCCTGTGCGCTGCTGAAGGCCATGGCCAATGAGGATCGTCTGTTGATCCTGTGCCAGTTGACCCAGGGCGAACGCAACGTTGGCGAGCTGGAGAAAATGACCGGCGTGCGTCAGCCGACGCTGTCCCAGCAATTGGGCATCTTGCGCGATGAAGGGCTTGTCGCGACCCGTCGTGAAGGCAAGTACATTTTTTACGGCCTGGCCAGTCCTGAAGTCATCCAGGTAATGAAAACCCTGTCCGGACTCTACTGTGGGGCAGTACTCAAAAGCCTCGGTCACCAATAAATGCCTGCCAGAACACATCAACCCTGTGGGAGCGAGCCTGTTCGCGAAAGCGGCGGTTCAGTCAATACTTTATTCGACTGATAGTCCGCCTTCGCGAGCAGGCTCGCTCCCACATTGGGATTTGTGTTATGGCCGAAAATCCTTGCGTGCAGCCATAAGGAACAAGCAATGAACGATCAACACTGGGGCCCATCCATCAGTGCAGATATCGTGGTCATCGGCGGTGGCACTGCCGGCATCGGCTTCGTCGCCAGTCTGCTCAAGCGCGATCCGCACTTGAAGATCACCGTGATCGAACCCAGTGCCCAGCACTATTATCAACCGGCGTGGACGCTGGTCGGCGGGGGCGCTTACGACGTCAAAGACACCGTAAGGCCGATGAGCAAAGTGATGCCGCGTCAGGCCACCTGGATTCAGGCCGCGGTGACCGCAATCGATCCCGACAATCGCCAACTCACTCTCAACGATCAGCGCACCGTCAGCTACCAAAACCTGATCGTCTGTCCCGGCCTGCGCCTGGCCTGGGAGAAAATCGAAGGCTTGCAGGAAAGCCTCGGCCAGCACGGCGTCACCTCCAACTATAGCTATCAGCACGCGCAATACACTTGGGATCAGGTGCAGAAACTGCGCGGTGGCAAGGCACTGTTCACCCAACCGGCGATGCCGATCAAATGCGCCGGCGCGCCGCAAAAAGCGCTGTATCTGTCCTGCGATTACTGGCGCAAAAGCGGCGTGTTGAACAAGGTCGAGGTCGAGTTCAACCTGGCCGGTGCTGCGCTGTTCGGCGTGGCGACATTCGTCCCGCCACTGATGAAATACATCGAAAAATACAACGCGCGATTGGCCTTCAACTCGAATCTGGTCAAGGTCGACGGCCCGGCGAAAACTGCGTGGTTCGAGGTCAAGGACGCCGACGGCAACGTCAGCCAACAAGCGAAAACCTTTGACCTGCTGCACGTCGTGCCGCCGCAGGTCTCGCCGGATTTCATCGCGCAAAGCCCTTTGGCCGACGCTGCCGGCTGGTGCGAAGTCAATCCGCACAGCCTGCAACATCCGCGTTATCCGCAGGTGTTTGCGCTTGGCGATATCTGTGGCACCAGCAATGCGAAAACCGCGGCGGCCGTGCGCAAGCAAATCGTCGTGGTGGCGGAGAACCTGCTGGCCCTGCGCAAGCAGCAGCCGTTGCCGCTGAAGTACGACGGCTACGGTTCCTGCCCGCTGACGGTAGAAAAGGGCAAGGTGATCCTCGCCGAGTTTGGCTATGCCGGCAAATTGCTGCCGACCTTTCCGCTGGACCCGACCGTACCGCGCCGCTCGGCATGGTTGCTCAAGGCGACGTTGCTGCCGTGGTTCTACTGGAACGGCATGCTCAAGGGCCGCGAGTGGCTGACAAGTCTGTCCAAGGTCGACTGAGAAAACCCTATGTTGCTGGCAAGCCTGTTTGGTGTGGTGATGGGACTGGTTCTCGGCTTGACCGGGGCCGGCGGCGGGATTCTCGCGGTGCCGGCGCTGGTGCTCGGGCTGGGCTGGACGATGACCCAGGCAGCGCCGGTGGCGTTGTTTGCGGTGGGCAGTGCCGCGGCGGTCGGGGCCATCGATGGCTTGCGCCATGGTTTGGTGCGTTATCGCGCGGCGTTGTTGATTGCGGCACTCGGTGCAGTGTTTTCACCGCTGGGGATCTACTTCGCGCATCAGTTGCCCGAGAAGATCCTGATGATGCTGTTCAGCCTGCTTATGGTCATGGTTGCCTGGCGCATGCTGCGGCGTGAGCGTCAGGCGCAAGGCCCGAGTGACCACGGTCACGCCAGTTGGGGGCAGAAGAACTGCATGCTCGATGCAGAGACCGGGCGTTTCGACTGGACCGCCAAATGCACCGCGACTCTGGCAGCCTTGGGCGCGGTCACCGGTGTGGTATCCGGACTGCTCGGTGTCGGCGGTGGTTTCCTGATCGTGCCGGCGTTCAAGCAACTGACCGACGTGCAAATGCGCGGCATCGTTGCCACGTCGCTGATGGTGATCAGTCTGATTTCCGCGATCGGGGTGATCGGCGCGTTTCATGCCGGGGTGCGGATCGACAGTCAGGGCGCCGCGTTCATTGTTGCCAGCGTCGTCGGCATGATCATCGGTCGCAAGCTGTGCGCACGGGTGCCGGCGCGGGCGTTGCAGGTGGGGTTTGCCAGCGTGTGTCTGGTGGTGGCGGGGTATATGTTGTTGCGGGCGTGAGGTTAACCTTGTGGTGAGGGAGCCTGCTCCCTCACCACAGTTACTGCGTTACAACACCAAATGCGGCAACCACAGCGAAATCGCCGGAACGTAGGTCACCAGCATCAACACCAGAAACAGCACCGCATAAAACGGCAGCAGCGCCTTCACGGTGCTTTCGATGCTGACCTTGCCCACCGCCGAACCGACAAACAGCACCGCGCCCACTGGCGGTGTTATCAGTCCGATCCCGAGGTTGACCAGCATGATCATGCCGAACTGCACCGGGTCGACGCCGATGCCGAGAATCACCGGCATCAGGATTGGCGTGAGGATCAGGATCAGCGGCGCCATGTCCATCACCGTGCCGAGCAACAGCAGCATGACGTTGATGCACATCAGGATCACGTAGCGGTTGTCCGACAGGGTCAGGAACAGCGTGGTGATTTTCGCCGGGATCTGCATCAAGGTCATGATGTAGCCAAAACTCGCGGCGAAACCGATCAGGATCATCACGATCGAAATCGTGCGTACTGTGCGGTGCATCAGTTTTGGCAGTTCACTCCACTTGTAATCGCGGTAGATGAACATGGTGACGAAGAATGACCACAGCACGGCAATGGCTGCCGACTCGGTCGCGGTGAAGATCCCGGAGAGGATGCCGCCGAGGATGATCACCATCGCCATCAGCCCCCACAACGCTTCGCCGCAGATTTTCAGGGCTTCACGCAGCGGGATGACTTCACCTTTGGGATAGTCGCGTTTACGCGCAAAGATCAGGCACAACACCATCAGGCACGCGCTCATCAACAGGCCCGGCACCACGCCGGCCATGAACAGCGAGGCGATGGACACCGTGCCGCCAGCCGCCAGCGAGTAGAGCACCGAGTTATGGCTCGGCGGCGTCAGCAAGGCCTGCACCGAACCGCTGACCGTTACCGCCGTGGAGAAATCCCGTGGATAGCCCTTGCGCTCCATTTCCGGAATCAGCACCGAACCCACCGACGCGGTATCGGCCACCGAGGAACCGGAAATCGCCCCGAAAAACGTCGAGGCCATGATGTTGACCAGCGACAGACCGCCCCGCACGAAACCCACCAGCACCCCGGCGAACGCCACCAGCCTGCGTGACATGCCACCTTCGGCCATGATCGCCCCGGCGAGGACGAAGAACGGAATCGCCAGCAGCGAGAACTTGTTCACCCCACCGGCCACCTGAATCATCAGGGCCTGGAACGGAATGTCGATCCACCATGCGCCGATCAGCGCTGACAGCCCTAGAGCGTAAGCGACCGGCATGCCGATCAGGATCAGCGCGATAAAACTGCCCAGCAGAATCAATGCGTCCATCAGGCAGCCCCTTCGCTTTCTTCAACCAGATCGAACCGCACAACCCGACGGTTGCTCTGGTCACCGAGAATGAGTTTTTCCAGCACAAAAATCAGGGTCAAGGCGCCGCCAATCGGGATTGGCATGTAGGTGATACCCACGCGCAGAGTCGGCAGGGCGCTCATGAACTGGTTCCAGGTCGACAGGCAGAGCTTGGTGCCCCAGATGGTCATGAACAGGCAAATGGTGCCCATCAGCAATTGCGAAACGATGCTCATGGTTCTGCGCAGGTTGGGTTGCAAGCGGTCGGTAACCATCGCCACGGCCATGTGCGCGCCGGCACGGTAGCTGGCGGCGGCGCCGATAAAGGTGAACACCATCATCAGCAGGATGGCGGTGGGCTCCGGCCAGCTCGAGCCGGTGCCGAGGGCATAACGGGCAAAAACACCCCAGGGAATAATCAGGGCGATGGCCAGTACGGACAGTCCGGCGACCCAGATGCAAGCCATGTAGATTCGGTCATTGATGCGCAACAGCAAATTCTTCATCGGGTTCCACCGTAACCGGGCCGCGCGGACGTCGAGTGACGCCAGCGCGGCCGGGCCTTTCATTGAGGGCTGGGAGGGTTACTGCACGGCTTCGATGCGCTTGATCAGGTCGGCGTAAGGCGCGCCGTACTTCTCGCGAACCGAGGCTGTGGCCTCGTAGAAGGGTTTCTTGTCGACGGTGATGAACTCGACGCCGGCGGCCTTGAGTTTTTCTTCACTGCTGGCGGATTTCGCATCCCACAGTGCGCGCTCTTCAAGCTGGGCAGCCTTGGCGGCTTTCTTCACCAGCGTCTGTTGGTCGGGGGTGAGTTTTTCCCAGGTGATTTTCGACATCACGATTGGCTCGGGCAGGATCAGATGCCCGGTCAGGCTGTAGAACTTGGCGTTCTGGAAGTGGTTGTGTTCGAGCAGGGTCGGCGGGTTGTTCTCCGCGCCGTCGATCACGCCGGTCTGCAGGGCGCTGAAGATCTCGCCGGTGTCCATGGCGATGCCGTTGCCGCCCATGGCGTTGATGGTCTCGATGAACATCGGGTTGCCTTGCACGCGGATCTTCATGCCTTTGAGGTCTTCGAGTTTGCGCACTGGTTTTTTGGTGTAGATGTTGCGCGTACCACCGTCCATCCACGCCAAGGCCACCAGGCCGAATTCAGAGTTGGTGATCCGGTCGAGAATCGCATCGCCGACTTCGCCATCGATCACCGCGCGCATGTGCGCCTGGTCGCGGAAGATGAATGGCATGTTGAATACGTTCACGTCCGGCACCACCGGGCCGACGATACCCAGGCTGACACGGGTCATCTGGATTGCGCCGACCTGTGCCTGCTCAATCACCTCTTTTTCCGAGCCGAGCACGCCTCCGGGGAAGTACTTGAAGGTGAGGTCGCCATTGGTTTCCTTGGTCAGGGCTTTGCCCATGCTTTGCTCGGCAACCACCGTCGGATAACCGGCGGGGTGGATGTCGGCGAATTTGATTTCCAGCGCCTGAGCGGCACTGCTGAGGGTTAACGCGAGGGGCAAAGCGGCGGCGAGCAACGTGCGTTTGAAGTCCATGGGGGTGTCTCCAGTCTTGTTATTTTTGTGTTCAAGGCACAGCGGTGCAGCAGAGGCGGGTTAAAGCAAATCGTCAAACAAGGGTTCCGGCAGGCCTTTGACGCCGGGTGTCAGCGCGAACACGCCGCCGGCCAGAGACTGCGGATCGTGATCGTCACCGGGGCGAATCGAGGCGACGAACAAGGTGTCCATCCGGCTACCGCCGAAGGCGCACATGGTCGGTTTTTTCACCGGTACCGCCAGCGAGCAATCGAGGCGTCCGTCGGGGGTGAAACGGTGAATGAGACCGGCGTCGTTGGCGCAGATCCAGTAGCAACCGTCGGCATCCACGGCGGCGCCGTCGGGGCGGCCGCTGTAGTGATTCATGTCGACGAACACGCGGCGGTTTGATGGTGTGCCGCTGGCGGTGTCGTAGTCGAACGCCCAGATCAATTGCACGTTGGGGTGCGAGTCGGACAGGTACATCGTCTTGCCGTCGGGACTGAAGCCGAGACCGTTGGGCACGATGAAACCGTCGAGTTGCGCTTCAATCGCACCCGTCTGGCCGGCGCTATACCGATAGAGCCGGCCTTCGGGCGCATTCAAACCCATGTTCAGCACCATACTGCCGGCCCAGAACCGTCCCTGACGATCGCAGCGGCCATCGTTGAGGCGCATGTCGGCGCGGTTGTGTCCAACCGTGGCGAGCAACTCGCAATCGAGACTGCCGTCGTTATGCGGGTGCAGATGGAAGAAACCGCTTTCCATGCCGGCGATCCAGCCGCCCCGGCTGTGCCGGGCAATACAGGCGAGCATTTCAGGCGTTTTCCAGGCGTGGACATGGCCGGTGTCGGCGCTCCAGCGTTGCAGGCCGCCATTGGGAATATCCACCCAATACAGGGCGTTTTCCTGCGCGACCCAGACCGGGCTCTCACCGACCGCGTTGCGGGCGTCGACGATCAATTCGGCTTGCATACTCATTCCCTTGGTTTTTATTGGAGGGGGATCAAGTGGACAGCAGAGCGGTCAGTCGCCGAACGGACCGGCCGCAACGAAAGCACCACCCTGATAGATCCGCGCCGGGTCATCGGCCGCCGGCATCGGCTGCGCTTCGACTTTTTCGCGAAACACTTCCGAGCTGTCTTTGGCTTGGAAACCCAGGTGGCTGGCCAAGCGGTTGTCCCACCACACGTCTTTGTTGTCGGACATGCCGTAGACCACGGTGTGGCCGACGTTCGGGGTGTAGAGCGAGTGTTCGAGCAGTTGGGTGAGGTCGTCGAAGCTCAGCCAGGTGTGCATCATTCGGCGATTCTGGGGTTCGGGGAACGAAGAGCCGATGCGGATGCTGACGGTCTCGATGCCGTAGCGATCGAAATAGAAACTGGCCATGTCTTCGCCGTAAGACTTGGACAAACCGTAGTAACCGTCGGGGCGGCGGGCGGAGCTGGCGTCGAGCTGTTCGTCCTGTTTGTAGAAGCCGATGACGTGGTTGGAACTGGCGAAGATCACCCGTTTCACACCATGGCGGCGTGCAGCCTCATAGATGTGGAATACGCCGCAGATGTTGGCGCCGAGGATTTCCTCGAACGGCCGTTCCACGGATACGCCGCCGAAATGCAGGATGGCATCCACACCTTCAACCAGTTGATGCACGGCCTGTTTGTCGGCGAGGTCGCAGGCGACGATTTCTTCGCGATCATCGATGGCCGGGGTGAGGGCGGCGATGTCTGAAAGTCGCAGCACATTGGCGTAGGGGCGCAGGCGTTCGCGCAGCACTTTGCCCAGGCCACCGGCGGCGCCGGTAAGCAGCAGCCGATTGAATGGCGCGCGTGGAGTAGAGGTAGACGTCATGGCAATCCCTTACACGTATTGTTTTTAGGGTTGTTGTAGGTTGTCGTATGACTGCGCTGAAGTATCGGTAGGGTTTCTGGATCTTGTCAACGCGACTTTTGGTGTAAATGACGGAAGGGCCAGTTCTTGGCTGCATTCGATCCCTTGCAGGAGTGAGCCTGCTCGCGCTAGCGGTGTATCAGTCATCACGATGGCGGCTGACGGGCCGCTATCGCGAGCGGGCTCACTCCTACAGGGGATTTGTGGTGTTGCAGGAACTCACAACAACGAAATCGGATAGCTGATAAAGATCCGGTTCTCATCAAACTCGTTAGTGCTGAAGTCCCGGCGAATCGTCGCGTTACGCCATTTCACATTGAGATTTTTCAATGGCCCGCTCTGTACGGTGTAAGCCAACTCGGATTCGCGGCCCCACTCCTTGCCATCGGTGATGGTTCCGGTGTGGACGTTATCGCCGCTGATGTAGCGGTTCATCATGGTCAGCCCGGGAATGCCGAGCGCGACGAAGTTGTAGTCGTGGCGCAACTGCCAGGAGCGTTCCTTGGCGTTGTCGTAGCTGGCGTTGTAACTGTCGTTGGCCAAGGTGCCGCCGCTGGTGCCGTTGACCCGCATCCAGGCGCTGTCGCCGGTGAGTTTTTGCAGGCCGACGTAGAAGGTGTTGCCGCCGTACTTGGCCGAGAGCATGGCAAACGTGGTCTTGTTGTCGAGTTCGCCGGCCTGGGCGCTGCCGTCTTCCTTGCCGGTGAAGAAACCGAGGTTGGCGCCCAGGGTCCAGTCGCCCAGCGGTTGACTGTGGCTGAGGTTGAAGTACTGCTGCTGGTAGATGTCAGAGAGTTCGGCGTACCACACGCCGACCATCGTGCGCTTGTCGTTGAAGGTGTATTCGCCGCCGCCGAAGTTGAAACGATCCGAGGTGAACGCACCGCGGCCGTTCATCGACATGTCTTCCATGCTCGCGTCGTTGCGCGGGCTGTTGCCGCGGAACTGGCCGCCATAGAGGCTCAGGCCGTTGATCTCGGTGGAGGTGATCTGACCGCCACGAAAGGTCTGGGGCAGGGAGCGGCCATCGTCCGAGCGCAAAATCGGCAGCACTGGCATCCATTCGCCGACTTTCAGTTCGGTCTTGGACACTTTGGCTTTCAGCGCCACACCCATGCGTCCGAAATTGTCAGCGGGCCGCCCGTCATCGTGGATCGGCAGCAATTGCGTGCCACCGGTGCCTTTGCCGCCATCGAGCTTCTGCGAGTACAGCCCCAGGATGTCCAGGCCGAAGCCGGCGGTGCCTTGGGTGAAGCCCGACTTGGCGTCGAGAATAAAGCTTTGCGTCCACTCTTCGGCCTTGCCTTGCGGGTTGGCGGGATTGACGAAGTTGCGGTTGAAGTACGCATTGCGCAGATTCAGCGTGGCTTTGCTGTCTTCGAGAAAGCCTTCGGCATCGGCGCTCATCGGCAAGACCAGGGCAAGGCTGCTGCAGCCGATCAGGCTTAGGGTGGTACGAGGGCGGGTAATGGAGAATCGGGAATGGCGGACGGAATTGCAGACGAGTGTGCTCACTGTGACGCTCCCTTATTGTTCTTGTTTTTATTAGTGTTGTGCGTTGTCGTACAACATTGGGGGCGATATTTACGGAGCTTTCGTGGAAAGTCAACTGGAAGTTATACGATGACTTTTTGGGCCTCGGCAGCCCTCATCAAGGCGTGAAGGGGGCTGCTTTCGGTGCAATCAGTTGTTGTAGAGCGCTTCGCTGTTATCGATCAGCGGGTTTTTCTCGGTCAGTACGATCTGCGCAATTTTATCCTTTCGCATAAAGCTGACTTTCGGGTGCGACTGTGCATAACGGATGAACCGCTCCATCACCTCGACCATCGCCGGTGTACCGCCGATGCGGTCGTGCAGACTCACCGACATCATCCGCCGCTTGTTTGCACCTTCGGCGTAGAGGCGGTCGAATTCCAGCACCAGTTGCTGGTAGAACTGGTCGGCGGAGAAATGCCGGCCCTCGACCAGGACGATATCGTTGTTGCGCAGGGTGTAAGGCACCACTGCGAATTTGGCGCCGCGCACCATCGTCACGAACGGCTCGTCGCGGCTCACATCATCGATGTGATAGGTGAAGTTCAGATCCTGCAGGACTTTCAGGGTGTTCGGGCTGCGCCGCAGCCAGTTGGCGTTGTAGCCGACCGACCTTTGACCGGTGAGTTTTTCCACCGCCGCGACACCATCGCCGATGAACTGTTTTTCCTGCGCGTAACTCATGTTGTAGGAGTCGGCCCAGCGCATGCCGTGGGCGGCCAGTTCATGGCCACGCTCGGCGATTGCCTTGGCCAGTTCCGGGTGTTTCAGCGCGGCTTCGCCGACCACGTGGGAAGTGACTTTGATCCCGGTGCGATCCCACAGATCAAGCATCCGCCACAAGCCTTCCTTGTAGCCGTAATCGAACCAGGTCTGCGCCGGCAGATCCGGATAGCCTTTGGGCAGCGGCGTGCCGGAGAAAGGACTTTCGGCGCCCTCGGGCTGGCCGCCGGTTTCGAACTGCATCGATACCGAGATCACCAGTTGCGAGCCATCGGGCCATGGTCGTTCCTGGGCGAACGCGAGGGCGGGCATTAGAAGGGCGGCAGCCAAGAGGTTTTTGAACAGACGCGGGGAGCGTTGTCGGTGTGCAATGGTCATAACGGTCACCTTGAGGTTTGAGAAGTGGCTCAAGGGTGGCATCCGCTACGCTTGGGAAAAATCCGCTGCGGGCGAGATGACTTTTAAACAAATTTTACGAATCCGGATTTATACCAATCCCCTGTAGGCGTGAGCCTGCAGGGGATATGGGTTTGCAGGACGATTTACGGCAAACTTCAGCAACCTCCAGCTCAAGGCCTTTTAATGGATCGATACGCCCCGCGCGACTGGCAGCCTCACGAGAAGCCCAGTCTGCCCGGTTCCCCCTCGACGCCGCTGCACTCCAACCCCAAGCGCCTGGCTTATGCGCTGGTCGGGTTGCTGGTGGCGTTGACCGGTGGGTTGGGTAATTCGCTAGTGGTCGCCAACCTGATTTATCTGCAAGGCGCGCTCGGCGCCACCACCGCGGAAATGGCCTGGCTGCCGGCGGCGTATGTAATGACCAACGTGTCGATGAACCTGCTGCTGGTGAAGTTTCGCCAACAGTTCGGTTTGCGCGCATTCACCGAGGTGTTTCTGGTGCTGTATGCGCTGGTGACCTTCGGCCATTTGTTCGTCAACGACCTGAACTCGGCAATTGCGGTGCGCGCGGCGCACGGCATGGTCGGCGCCGCATTGAGTTCGCTGGGCTTGTATTACATGGTCCAGGCGTTTCCGGCCAAGTGGCGGCTGAAGGCGTTGGTGCTGGGCCTCGGCGCCTCGCAACTGGCCCTGCCGCTGGCGCGCTTGTTCTCCGAAGACCTGTTGCAGATCGCCGAATGGCGCGGCTTGTACCTGTTCGAATTGGGCATGGCCTTGTTGTCGTTGGGCTGCGTGCTGCTGCTCAAGTTGCCGCCCGGTGACCGCTTCAAAACCTTCGAACCGCTGGACTTTCTCACCTTCGCGATTCTCGCCAGCGGCGTGGCACTGCTTTGCGCGGTGTTGTCGCTGGGACGGATCGATTGGTGGCTGGAAGCAAACTGGATCGGCTATGCGCTGGCGGGCTCGATTGCCCTGATCCTCGCGGGCCTGGCGATCGAGCACAATCGCAGCAACCCGATGCTGATGACCCGCTGGCTCGGCAGTGGCACGATGATCCGCTTGGCGCTGGCGGTGACTCTGATTCGTATGGTCACTTCGGAACAATCCACCGGCGCCGTCGGGTTCATGCAGAACCTGAACATGGGTTATGAGCAGTTGCACAGCCTGTACGTGGTGATGCTGATCGGCAGCATCGCCGGGTTGGCGACCAGCGCGCTGACCATCGACCCCAAACACCTGCTGATGCCGCTGATCATCTCGCTGGCGTTGATGGCGACCGGCTCGGTGATGGACAGTTTTTCCAACAACCTGACCCGCCCGGCGAACCTCTATTTCAGTCAGTTCCTGCTGGCCTTCGGCAGCACGTTTTTTCTGGGGCCGACCATGGTTTTCGGCACCCGCAATGTGCTGACCAATCCGCGTAATCTGGTGAGTTTTTCGGTGTTATTCGGGATCTGCAACAACCTTGGCGGCTTGCTCGGCGCGGCGTTGTTGGGCACGTTCCAGATCGTGCGAGAAAAATTCCACTCCAGTCATCTGGTCGAACACCTGACGCTGTCCGATCCGTTGGTTGCCGCCCGTGTTCAGAGTGGCGGTTCGGCCTATGGCTCCTTGCTGGCCGACCCGAGCTTGCGCAATCTGGCCGGGATTCGCAGCCTGTCGAATGCCGCGACTCGCGAAGCCAACGTGCTGGCCTATAACGATGTATTCATGCTGATCGCCGTGATCGCGGTACTGACCATGATCTGGCTGTCCATTCGCGCGCTGTGGCTGATGAGCACCACCAAAGCCGTCGCCGCTACCCCCGTTCAGCCTTCCGTAACTAACAGCGGTGCCACTTCTTCATGACCGAACCGACCACCACAACGACCAACGCCATCGCCGCCACACCCGAGGGTGTCGCGCCGCCGTCTTCACCGAATACCGAGCCACGCTCGCTGCGGGTGCGGATTATCTCGTCGCTGGGTTTTGCCGCGATTGCCATCGTCGGCGTGCTGATCGTGCTCTACGCCTGGCAACTGCCACCGTTCAGCAGCGCCGTCGAAACCACCGAAAACGCCTTGGTGCGCGGGCAGGTGACGATCATCGGCCCGCAGCTTGCCGGGTATGTCTATGAAGTGCCGGTGCAGGATTTCCAGTTCGTGAAAGCCGGTGATTTGCTGGTGCGTTTGGACGACCGCATCTACCAGCAGCGCCTCGACCAGTCGCTGGCGCAACTGGCTGTGCAGAAAGCCGCATTGGCCAACGTAGTGCAGCAACGCAACAGCGCCGAAGCAACGATCAAATTGCGTCAGGCGGTTGTTGCCGACAGCGAAGCGCAGTTACGCAAAAGCGAAGCGGATCTGCGGCGTAACAAGGAGCTGGTGAGCGACGGTTCGGTGTCCAAACGCGAGATGGACGTGGCGCTGGCGGCCAATGCGCAAAGCGTTGCTGCGGTGGCGCAGGCCAAGGCCAATCTGGAAATCGCCCGTCAGGACCTGCAAACAGTGATCGTCAATCGCGGTTCGCTGGAGGCGGCGGTGGCCAGCGCCGAAGCGGCGGTTCAACTGGCGCGGATCGACTTGTCCAACACGCGAATTGTTGCCCCACGTGATGGCCAACTCGGGCAGATCGGCGTGCGCCTCGGCGCCTACGTCAACTCCGGGGCGCAGTTGATGGCGCTGGTGCCAAACCAGAAATGGGTGATCGCCAACATGAAGGAAACCCAGATGGACAACGTGCGGGTCGGGCAGCCGGTGCGATTCACCGTCGATGCGTTGAACCACCGTAAATTCACCGGGCATGTGCAGCATATTTCGCCGGGCACCGGTTCGGAATTTGCCTTGCTGCAGGCGGATAACGCCACCGGCAACTTCGTCAAAATCGCCCAGCGGGTGCCGGTGCGGATCACGATTGATCCGGATCAGCAGGAAGAGGAACGACTGCGGCCGGGGATGTCGGTGGTGGTGAGTATCGATACGGCGGCGGGCGATACCCAACCACATTAAGATCAAAAGATCGCAGCCTTCGGCAGCTCCTACATTGAAATGCAATCCCCTGTAGGAGCTGCCGAAGGCTGCGATCTTTTGCTTTTCAGGCTGTGATCATCGGTGGCAGTGTGCCGAGCAGTGAAACGGCAGCGACAGCGCCAATCCCGAGCAACCACTCCATCAGCACACTGCGCTTGAGCGCGCCTGTGCGTTGTTCGCAATCGTCGATCCGCAGTCTGTTGAACAGCGCCAGCCCGAGCATCCCCAGCACGATCATCGCCTTGATCAACAGAATCAGCGCAAACCCCGTGAAGAGCGGTGTCGGCCACCACTGACTGGTCAGCACGCGAACGTTGATCAACCCGGTGATCAGCAGGCCCGCAACCAGCGCATAGCCGATCCCGCTGAAGCGTCGCAGAATCTCGCGCATTGGTTCATTCGGCTCGCGCAGAATCATCACCAGCAGCAACAACCCGCCAAGCCACGCCGCCACGCAGGTCAGGTGGACGATCTGGTTGAGGATCAGCAGTTGGCCGCTGAGACCATCCAGCATCGCGCCATGCCCGACCGGCGCCAGTGTCGCCAACAGCAGCGCGCTCAGGCCCAGGCGTAGCGGCAGGTTCGAACGCCATGGCGTAAACAGCAACGCCAGCAACACTGCGTTGATCAACAGATGCCAGCGCCAGACCTGACCAAAAAACGTATTGCCCAGCACCAGCGCAACCGTGTCCGGATCAAACGCTGCCGCTGCCGAACCGGCCATGCTCGCGGTGATCAGCAACGCCCAACTGATGCCACTTATCATCGCAACGGCAGCCAGCCACCGGGCAAGCTGCGCGATACGCAGGTCCAGCGCCTGCGCTTCACTCTTGAGCAACAGCGGCCGGAACAGCCAGATGCCGAACAGCAGCAACACCACGGTGAAATGCAGAAACCGGCACAGCACCAGCGCTTCACTCATGAATTACTGGCCAACCTTGAACTGATAGGCGCCTTCGCTTTTGTGCGTGTCGACCGATACCGCATGCCATTCGACTTTGTATTCACCTGCACTTAATGGCGCGGCTGGCGTAACGATGAGGACTTTCTTGTCGCTTTCGGTGGTCAATGGTTTGACCGCAACCGGAGCGCCATCGTGAGTCAGGATGACTTTGGTGAAACTGGCTTCCACGCCTTCGGAGAACGTCAGGCGCAAATCGGCCGGTGCCGCGACGGAGCTATCAGCCGCCGGGGTCTGGCTTTTCAGGTGGGCGTGGGCAAATACCGAGGAAGCGGCGAACAGCGAGGCGAGCAGGGCAGTGGTGGTCAGGACATTCTTGAACAGCATCGCGGGTACCTCTGAGGCAGGATCGAAGAAGCCGCCAGTTTAGCCATCCGTCCTTGCCGGTACGAAGTTTTGTTTTCAGCGGTCGCCTCGGTGATAGAGCGGGTGCTAGTCTTCAACAACGTTGTTGTCAGGGAGCCCACATGGGCAATCACAAGATCGAGATTCGTCGCAGTAACGTCGAAAAAATTCTCCTCGCCGCGGAAAAGGTTTTCGCCGAAAAAGGCTTCGGCAGCACCGCCATGGCCGACATCGCTGCCGAAGTGCAACTGCCGCGCTCCAACCTGCATTACTACTTTTCAACCAAGAGCGAGCTGTACAGCGCGGTGCTGTTCGATCTGCTGGAAGTGTGGAAACAGGACGCGCTGTGCTTCGAGATGTTCGACGATCCGCGTGTGGTGCTGAGCAGCTACATCCGCGCCAAGATGAACCACTCGCGCAGCCGGCCGTACGGCTCGAAAGTCTGGGCCAATGAAATCATTCATGGCGCGCCGACGTTGGGCGAGGCGCTGGATGTCAGCCTGTATGACTGGGCGAAGATGAAGGAAGCGAAGATCCGCCAGTGGGTCGAGGACAAGCGCATCCTGCCGGTTGAGCCGTCGAGCCTGCTGTACATGATCTGGGCCTCGACCCAGCACTACGCCGACTTCGATCATCAGGTGAATATCTTGAATGATCACCAGCCGTTGTCGGACATGCAGTTCGAGCGGGCGGTGCAGACGGTGACCAGTGTGATTTTGCGCGGGATCGGTCTGGAACCTTGAGTCTTGTGGTGACCGGGCTGGCCTCTTCGCGAGCAGGCTCGCTCCCACAGGGAAATGCATTCCAAATGTGGGAGCGAGCCTGCTCGCGAAAGCGTTGGTTCAGAGGCCGTCGACCTCAAGGGCTGACGTGGTAAGGATTCCGCGGATCATGATTCCAGTCCAGAAACGGCTTGCCCGTTTCCATCGGCACCATTTCGATGCAATCCGCCACCGGACAGGTGATCTGGCACAAATTGCAGCCCACACATTCATCATCAATCACTTCATATTTATGCGTCCCATCCGCCTGCCGCAGACTGCTGATCGCCTGATGTGAAGTGTCCTCGCAGGCAATGTGGCAGCGCCCGCAACCGATGCACGCCTCCTGATCAATCTTCGCGATGACCTGATAGTTGATGTCGAGATACTTCCAGTCCGTGGTGTTGCCCACCGCGCGTCCCGAGAACTCGGCGATGTTGGCGTAGCCCTGACTGTCCATCCACCGTGACAAGCCGTCCTTCATCTCCTCGACAATACGGAAGCCATGCAGCATCGCCGCCGTGCACACCTGCACCGCGCCGCTGCCCAGTGCCATGAATTCCGCCGCATCGCGCCAACTGCCGATGCCGCCGATCCCGCAGATCGGTAAACCTTGGGTCTGCGGATCACGAGCGATTTCCGCGACCATGTTCAGCGCAATCGGTTTGACCGCTGAACCGCAGTAACCGCCGTGGGTGCTTTTGCTGCCGACGGTGGGCAGGGCAACCATGTGTTCCAGGTCGACGCTGGTGATCGAGTTGATGGTGTTGATCAGCGACACTGCATCGGCACCACCGCGATGGGCGGCGCGGGCGGCGACGCGGATGTCGGTGATGTTCGGCGTCAGTTTGACGATCACCGGCAACGAGCAGTAGGTCTTGCACCAGCGCGTCACCTGCTCGACGTACTCAGGTACCTGGCCGACCGCCGCGCCCATACCGCGTTCGGGCATGCCGTGGGGGCAGCCGAAATTCAGCTCGATGCCGTCGGCACCCGTGGCTTCCACCAGCGGCAGGATGTGTTTCCACGATTCTTCGACGCACGGCACCATCAGCGAAACGATGAGGGCGCGATCCGGCCAATCCTTTTTCACCTGGGTGATTTCACGCAGGTTGATCTCCAGCGAGCGGTCGGTAATCAGCTCAATGTTGTTGATGCCCAGCACTTCCCGGTTGTTGCCGTAGTGCGCCGAGTAACGCGACGAGACGTTGACCGCCGCCGGGTCTTCACCGAGGGTTTTCCAGACCACACCGCCCCAGCCCGCCTCGAAGGCACGAACCACGTTGTAGGCCTTGTCGGTCGGCGGCGCGGACGCCAGCCAGAACGGGTTAGGCGCTTTGATGCCGGCGAAGACTATCGAGAGATCGGCCATTTATGCAGCCTCCACGTTGAGCATCAGTTGAGCGTTAATGGCCTCGGCGGCCAGTTTGCCGTGCTGCACCGCTTGCACGGTGAGATCCTGATCGAGGCTGGTGCAATCACCACCGGCGTACACGCCGGGGATGCTGGTGTGCAGGTTTTCGTCGACCTGAATCCGTTCGCCCTGACGCTTGAGTTCGCGGGCCAACGGGTCGGCGAGGACGCTGTCATCGAAGGCCTGGCCGATGGCTTTGAAGATCGCATCAGCGGCCAGTTCGAAAGTTTCCCCGGTGGTTTGCAGGCGACCCTCGACCAGATCGGTGCGGGCGAAACGCATGCCGCGCACCTTGCCTTGATCGTCGAGCAAAACCTCCTCCGGTTGCGCCCAGGTCAGCAGGCGTACCTGATTGGCCTTGGCGATGTCTTGTTCGTGGCCGGTTGCGCCCATGTCCGCGGCGCCGCGGCGATACACCAGATTCACATCACGGGCACCGAGGCGAGCCATTTGCACGGCCATGTCGATCGCCGTGTTGCCGGCACCGAGGACGATGCAGCGCTCGGCCAATGGCAGTTGGGTGAGGTCATCGGCCTGGCGCAGTTCGCGGATGTAGTCGGTGGCGGCGAGCAGGCCGGGGGCGTCTTCGTGGGCCAGGCCGAGCTGTTTGCTGGCATTGAGGCCGAGGCCGAGGAACACCGCGTCGAACTGTTGATGCAGTTCGCTGAGGGTCAGGTTGTCGCCGAGTTTTTGCCCGTGACGGATTTCGATACCACCGATTTGCAGGAGGAAATCCAGTTCCTTCTGCGCGTAGTCATCGACCAGTTTGTACTTGGCGATCCCGTATTCGTTGAGGCCGCCAGCCTTGTCCCGCGCTTCGAAAATCACCACGTCGTGGCCGTGCATGGCGCTGCGGTGCGCGCAGGACAGACCCGCCGGGCCGGCACCGACCACGGCAATGCGTTTGCCGGTGGCGGCGGCGCGCTGGAACGGGTGTTCAGTGAAATTCGCGTTGTCCACGGCGTAGCGCTGCAACAGGCCGATCAACACCGGCGCGCATTCCTGAGCGTTGTTGCGCACGCAGGCTTGCTGGCAAAGGATTTCAGTGGGACAGACTCGCGCGCAACTGCCGCCAAGGATGTTCGCCGACAGGATTTTCTGCGCCGCACCGGGCACGTTGTCCTGATGGATATTGCGGATGAACGAAGGGATGTCGATCTCGCTCGGGCACGCATTGACGCACGGCGCGTCGTAGCAATACAGGCAGCGCGAGGCTTCCAGATGCGCCTGTCGGGCGTTGAGCGGCGGCGCCAGATCGGTGAAATGGCCGGCGAGGGCGGCCGCACTTTCGTGCGGGTGCGGGAGATGGTTCAGGGTCTCGATCACGGTTTTTTGCCTCACGGTTATTGAGGTGCTCTGCCTCTGATGGGCAGTGGTTTTTGTGTCGTTAGGGAGGGCCTCTTCGCGAGCAGGCTCGCTCCCACAGGGGAATGCATTTCAAATGTGGGAGCGAGCCTGCTCGCGAAGGCCGAAGGCCTGGATTTCAGCGTTTCACAGCAGTGGGCTTGTGCAATTGCGCCCGCTTGCTCAGCAAATCAAACACCGCCGGATACGCCGGCCGTTCGATATACCTTCCGGCCCCGCGCTCGGCACGCAGGTCGCCATCGGCCCAGACCACGCGGCCCTGGCTGACGGTGTGGCTCGGCACGCCGCGCACGGTCTTGCCTTCGAAGATGTTGAAGTCCACCTGCTGATGGTGGGTCTTGGCGGAAATCGTGCGGGTGCCTTGCGGGTCCCACAGCACCAGATCGGCATCGGCGCCGACCCGGATCGCACCCTTGCGCGGATAGAGGTTGAAGATTTTTGCGGTGTTGGTGGAGGTGAGGGCGACGAAGTCCTGCATCGACAAACGCCCACTGTTCACGCCTTCATCCCACAGCACCGCCATGCGGTCTTCGATGCCGGCTGTGCCGTTGGGAATCTTGCTGAAGTCATCGCGGCCGGCGGCTTTTTGCTCAGCGCAGAAGCAGCAGTGATCGGTCGCGGTGGTATGCAGATTGCCGTTTTGCAAACCGTGCCACAGCGCCTCTTGATGCCCGCGCGGGCGGAACGGCGGGCTCATCACGTAACCGGCGGCGGTCTGCCAGTCCGGGTGTTGGTAGACGCTGTCATCGAGCAGCAGGTGTCCGGCCAGGACTTCGCCGTACACCGGTTGACCCTTGCTGCGCGCATAGGTGATTTCGTCCAGCGCCTCCTTGGTCGAAACGTGTACCAGATACAGCGGCGTACCAATGGTTTCGGCAATCCGAATGGCCCGGCTCGCCGCTTCGCCTTCGACCTGCGAAGGACGCGACAGCGGATGTGCTTCCGGCCCGGTGATGCCCTGGGCCATCAATTTGCGTTGCAGGTGGTAAACCAGTTCGCCGTTTTCCGCATGCACGGTCGGTACCGCGCCGAGTTCAAGGCAGCGCTCGAAGCTCGCTACCAGCGTGTCGTCGGCGGCCATGATCGCGTTCTTGTAGGCCATGAAGTGCTTGAAGCTGTTGATGCCGTGATGGCTGACCAGTTCGGCCATTTCCTCGCGCACCTGTTCGCTCCACCAAGTGATAGCGACATGGAAGCCATAGTCGGAAGCTGACTTTTCCGCCCAGCCGCGCCACTGATGAAACGCTTCCATCAACGACTGCTGCGGATTGGGAATCACGAAGTCGATGATCGACGTGGTGCCACCGGCCAGACCCGCAGCAGTGCCGCTGTAGAAGTCTTCGCTGGCCACGGTGCCCATGAACGGGAGTTGCATATGGGTGTGTGGATCGATGCCGCCAGGCATCAGGTATTGACCGCTGCCGTCGAGCACTTCGGCACCGGCGGGAATATCGAGGTTTTCACCAATGGCTTTGATCACGCCGTCGGCGCAATAGACGTCGGCGCGATAACTTTCATCATGGGTAACAACGGTGGCGCCACGGATCAACAGAGACATTCCGAGTTCCTCGCAGGCATGACCGACTTGTGCCGGTTCTAAATGTTTTATTGATGTACGGCGGTGAAGGGCGTATTCCTGTCATCGCTGTCAGGAATAGAAACTAGTCGCAGTTTTGCAATAGATCAAGATTATTTTTTATAAGCTTATGACTGTTTTAAGCTATTGAAAAATAAAGATAAAAAATGAAAATCACCAAAATGGTGAGGCTGCTCACCATTTTGACGCACTTGACAGGATGGAAATATGAGCAAGATTTCCTATGTGAAATCAGCCGCTTGAAGTTGAGCTGCGGTTGATCGCCAAGGAAGAAAAAAAGTGCAGTGCACCAGTTTGAGTCCTGACAGTTCGGACAACTTGCCCGGCGTTTAGCCTGAGCGTTCAGACAAGTTTTCGAGGACTCACCCGGTAAATAATTAAAACTGATAAATATCAGAAAGTTGCAAAGCGTTTAAAGCACGGCCCGAGCGTTGAGCGGGGCACCCGGCACGTTTATTGATGCCGCCGCTGACACCATGGCCGGTGCATGAAAGTTGTCAGTTCCTCCGGCCATCGTCCGGCTCGCACCGTCATGTGCAGCCGCCTGATGAGCAAAAAATAATCAGAAGAACAGTGGAGCGGCCATGCAACAGATCAGATCGCAAGTGACCGAGCGCGACGGCTTGTTCGAGCTTGAAGCCGGCAGCGACGTCCTCGACAGTCCCCGTTACAACCACGACATGGCACCGACCAAGGTGCACGAACGAACCTGGAACAAATGGCACATCACCGCGCTGTGGGTCGGCATGTCGATCTGCGTGCCGACCTACACCCTCGGCGGTGTGCTGACGGCCTACTTCGGCCTGTCCGTCGGCGAGGCGCTTCTGGCGATTCTGTTTGCCAACATCATCGTCCTGATTCCCCTGACGCTTAATGCCTTTCCCGGCACCAAGTACGGCATTCCCTTCCCGGTACTGCTGCGCTCTTCGTTCGGCATTCTGGGTTCCAATGTGCCGTGCCTGATTCGCGCGCTGGTGGCGTGTGGCTGGTTCGGCATTCAGACCATGTTTGGCGGCCTGGCGATTCACCTGTTTCTCGGCTCGGTATTCGAGGGCTGGAAATCCCTTGGCGGCACGGGGGAGGTGATTGGCTTCATGATTTTCTGGGCGCTGAACCTGTGGGTGGTGATTCGCGGCGCCGAGTCGATCAAGTGGTTGGAAACCCTGTCCGCGCCGTTGCTGGTGGCGGTTGGCATCGGACTTTTGGTGTGGGCGATGCCCAATGTGTCGATGACCGAGTTGCTGGCGATCCCGCCGAAACGTCCTGAAGGCGCCAGCGTGGTCAGTTACTTCGCCGCCGGACTGACGGCGATGGTCGGCTTCTGGGCCACGCTGTCGCTGAACATTCCTGACTTCAGCCGTTATGCCAAAAGCCAGAAGGATCAGATCCTCGGGCAGATTTTCGGCCTGCCGCTGACCATGTTTCTCTTCGCCTCCCTCGGCGTGATCATGACCGCGGCATCGGTGAAACTGGTCGGCGTGACGGTCTCTGATCCGGTCACGTTGATTGGCCATATCCAGAGCCCGGTGTGGGTTGCGGTGGCGATGGCGCTGATCATCATCGCCACGCTATCCACCAACACCGCGGCCAACATTGTGTCGCCGACCAACGACTTCCAGAACATCGCGCCCAAGGTCATCAACCGCACCAAAGCCGTGCTGCTGACCGGGTTGGTCGGGTTGGTGCTGATGGGGCATGAGCTACTGAAAAAGCTCGGGTTGATCGTCTCCGATGTCAGCCTGGAAACCGTGTATTCGAATTGGCTGCTGGGTTATTCGAGTCTGCTCGGGCCGATTGCCGGGATCATGGTGGTCGACTATTTCCTGATCAAGAAACAGCAACTGGACCTCGCCGGGTTGTACCGCGACGACGTCTATCCGGCGTGGAACTGGGCCGGTTTTCTCGCGTTCGGCGTTCCGGTGGTGTTGACCCTGCTGTCGCTGGGTAGCGATGCGTTCAGTTGGTTCTACAGCTATGGCTGGTTTACCGGCTCGGCGCTGGGCGGGGTGATTTATTACGTGTTGTGCGTGATGCGCGCGCAGCCTTCGGTCGTGAAATCAGCGGTGTAAGGGCGGGCCTCATCGCGAGCATGCTCACTTCTACGATTGGAATGCGTTCCCCTGTAGGAGTGAGCCTGCTCGCGATAGCGGTCTCCAGATCACTAAAAAATGCCTGAAGAAACTCATAAGAAACAGCCTGAGGAGATCCCCATGAACGCAGCCGTAGACGTTCTGCAATCGACCCATCAGCACATCAACCGTGATCGCCTCTGGGCGTCGCTGATGGAACTGGCCAAACTTGGTGCCACGGTCAAGGGCGGGGTCTGTCGCCTGGCCCTGACCGACCTCGACCGCCAGGCCCGCGACCTGTTCGTGCAATGGTGCAAGGACGCCGGCTGCAGCGTCACGATCGACGCAGTCGGTAACATCTTCGCCCGTCGGCCCGGGCGCAATCCGAATCTGCCCCCGGTGATGACCGGCAGCCACATCGACACCCAGCCCACCGGCGGCAAATTCGACGGCTGCTTCGGCGTACTGGCCGGCGTTGAAGTGCTGCGCACCCTCAATGACCTCGGCGTGGAAACCGAAGCGCCGCTGGAAGTGGTGGTCTGGACCAACGAAGAAGGCTCGCGTTTCGCCCCGTGCATGATGGGCTCCGGGGTGTTCGCGGAAAAATTTACCCTCGAAGAAACCCTCGCCAAAGTCGATGCCGATGGCGTCACCGTCGGTGAAGCGCTCAACGCCATCGGCTATGCCGGCCCGCGTAAAGTCAGCGGGCACAAGGTCGGCGCTTATTTTGAGGCGCACATCGAGCAAGGCCCGATCCTCGAAGACGAACAGAAAACCATCGGCGTGGTGCTCGGCGCATTGGGGCAGAAGTGGTTCGACCTCAAGCTGCGCGGCGTCGAAGCCCATGCCGGCCCGACCCCGATGCACCTGCGCAAAGACGCCCTGGTCGGCGCTTCGGTGATCGTCGGCGCCGTCAACCGCGCCGCCCTCGGCCATCAACCCCATGCCTGCGGCACCGTTGGTTGCCTGCAAGCCTATCCCGGTTCGCGCAACGTCATCCCCGGTGAGGTGCGCATGACCCTCGACTTCCGCCATCTGGAACCGGCACGCCTCGACTCGATGATTGCCGAGGTGAAGCAAGTCATCGACGCCACGTGTGAAGAACATGGCCTGACCTACGAACTGACGCCTACTGCTGACTTCCCGCCGCTGTACTTCGAAAAAGGCTGTGTCGAAGCCGTGCGCGGCGCCGCGAAAGGCCTGGGCCTGTCGAACATGGACATCGTCAGCGGCGCCGGCCACGACGCAATCTTCCTCGCCGAGCTCGGCCCTGCCGGCATGATCTTCGTGCCGTGCGAGGGCGGCATCAGCCACAACGAAATCGAAAACGCCGCGCCGGATGATCTGGCGGCGGGGTGTGCGGTGTTGTTGCGGGCGATGCTGGCGGCTTCGGCAATGGTCGCGGGAGGGCAGCGGGCGGCTTGAAGATCAAAAGATCGCAGCCTGCGGCAGCTCCTACACGGGATGTGTGTTTCCTCTGTAGGAGCTGCCGCAGGCTGCGATCTTTTTGCTGTCACCCAACTGTAATGAATCCGTGCGATGTTGCCGCCCATGAAAATCATCACTTCAGGCGCGGCCTATCTGGATATCGACGCCTACGCCTGCTGCATTGCCTACGCCGAACTGTTGAACCTGCAAGGCATTCCCGCCCGCGCGATCAGTAGCGCGCAAACCAACGCCAGTGTGTCGAAAACCGTACTCGGTTGGGGCACCGGTCTACATGACTATGCCCCGAAACCGCACGACGAATTCGTGCTGGTCGACGTATCCGACTATCACCATTTTGATCCAATGGTGGTGCTCGATCAGGTGGTGGAGGTTATTGACCATCATCCGGGCTACGAGACTTACTGGGCGGAAAAACTGCGATCAGCCGCGGATATCCGCCCAATAGGCGCCGCCGCCACCCAGGTGTTTCAACGTTGGCAGACGGCAGGCCTGTTGCCGCGGATCAGTGAGCAAAGCGCCGCATTATTGGCCACGGCGATTCTGGATAACACGCTGAACTTCACCGGGCAGATGACCACGACGGCCGATATCGAGGCGTATGCCGAGCTCGCGGCAACAGCAAAGCTGAGCGCGGACTGGCCGCAACAGTATTTCCTCGAATGCCAGGCCAGCATCGAGGCAGACCTCATCGGTGCATTGGCTGCCGATTTGAAACGCATGAAACCCGACAGCAATCTGCCGCAGATCTTCGCGCAAATGACCGTGTGGGATGCCGACGCATTACTGCAAAAACACCATCCAGCGATCACCGGCTGGATGGCGGAGCAGGGCGAAGACGCCATGCTCAATGTCATCGGCATCCGTGAGCGGAAAAGTTGCATTGTGGCTCACGCCACCGTCAGCCAAAAAAAACTGAATAACTTGCTGGCACTTGAATGGCAGGCAGGCATAGCTGTTGTAGAGCCTTCGATACTGCGCAAAGAGCTTTTGAAACTGGGTTTGTCGGCAGTTTCATAAGCGGCGCGCCCGCGGTTCATCGGTCTGCATGGCGACTCATCACTGCGTGCCGAACAGCATCGTCCAGTAAGTCCCCTGATCACTGCGCGCCTCAGTGGCGAATCCCGCACCGACCTGGGTAAACATCGGGTTCATCAGGTTGGCGCAGTGTCCGGGGCTGGCCAGCCATCCGGCCATCGCCTTGCCCGGAGAGCTCTGCCCGGCAGCGATGTTTTCGCCGATCTGCCGACCCCGATAGCCCGCCGCCCGGGCGCGATCAGCGGGCTGGTCGCCATCCGGGTCGCGGTGGGCGAAATAGTTGCCGTAGGCCATGGCTTTACTGTGCCCTTGTGCAGCAGCGCCGAGCGCGGCATTCCAGCTCAACGGCCGCGCCGCAGCGAACCGCCGGCCTCCGCACATCCGTGGCCGGGCGCGGGCGGCGTTGACTTCGGCCAGCAGGGCTTTGCCGACGCTGCGGTTATCGCCGACACGGCTGTCGAGCACCGGTCGCGCCAACACCACTTGCCATTCACTGCGCGCACGGCTGATGCCGATGTCGGCGTATTGAGTATCGAGCAACGCACCGCAGTAGTCGCTTTGCAGCATGTCGAAAGCCTCTTCGGCATCCTGCGCCCCGACGATGCGGATACTGCGCACCGCCACAGCCGAGTAGCCAGACGACTTCAACGCTTCGCGCAAGCCACCGCCATAGCGATAGCCGACCGGCAAAGCCAGGTTCGACTTCAACGCCAACGGTGCCAGCCGTTGCGCCGGACGCCGATCGCAGCGTTGCGGGTGGGCACGGTAGTCGTTGATGGCCGCCACCAATTGGCGCTCGGCGCCGGCATGGGCAGTTTCGGCGAGCAAGGGCGAGAGGATCAGCAGGCACAGCGAAACGAAGCGAGACGAACGAACGGCGTGGCGCATGGGACGGGCAGCTCTGGAGAGGGACGGTGCTTGAGTGGGTTGGCCGCAGAGAGCGGCGCGAATAGGACTGGGGTTTTTTGACTTGGTTCAGCAGGCGGGTGATTACTTTGCTCTGGATTTGATGTTGCCTGTACGAGCCTCATCGCTGGCAAGCCAGCTCCCACAAGCTGGATGTCGCTCACAGCATTTGTGTACACCGCAGAACCCGGTGGGAGCTGGCTTGCCAGCGATGAGAGCCGCTCTGTCCACACAAGGCTCGCAGGCAGGCAACCCTCACCGATTCAACACATCCCCCATCCACTGCAGATACTGCCTGCGCTCGGAAATCGAGTTGTGCCCCGAATCCGGCACAACCTTGAGTTCGGCCACGCCTTTGGGAAAGTTTTCCAGCAATCGCTCGGTACTGGACCGGGGAATCACCTCGTCATCACTGGCCGCCAGCAGCAACGTCGGCACGCGGATGTGCTCGGCATACTTGCCCGACTCAAAGCGATCCTTGAGTAACCACTTCACCGGCACCCACGGATATTGTCGCGCGGCGATTTCTTCGAGGCTGTTGTATGGCGTCACCAGTATCAACTGCTGCACCGGCCGTTGACTGGCCAGGCGCACCGCGACACCCGATCCCAGACTGCGCCCGACCACGGCAATCTGCGGATGGCTGGCAGATACCTGATCAAACAACGCCAGCGCATCCTCGGCAATCGCCTCTTCAGAGGGTGAGCCGCCGCTGCCGGCAAATCCCCGGTAGTTCAGCAGGTACAGCGCGTAATCGGGAAACGCTTGGGCAAACTCCGGCAGATTGCGCGACACGTCCTCGGCGTTGCCGCCGAAATAGATCAGCGCCCGTGGCCCGACGCGCTCTCGGGTGCTGACCCAGATATCGGCATCCGGCATCGACAGTTTCAGCCGCGAATCGGTGGCACTGACCGCACTGGGCTGAGGAAACCAGATCAGCGAACGCTGAAAAAAGAACAGCGCCACGCACAGCACCAGGTACACGGCAACGATCAATGCGACGAGTGACATCAGGGTTCGGGACATTCGGCTACTTTTAACGGGGTGTGCGGGTTAGTTGTCGCAGTGTAGTCCAGCGCTTCGTGCGGCTAGCGTTCGAACACAACGTGCAACAGATCCACGGAGCAGGGGAACCAGCATGAGCCACACTGAGGGTTACTCCCGTCGCCGATTGATCACGCTGGCTGCCGGGGTGTCGGCGGTCTTCACCTTTGATCGGGCGCTGGCCACTGCCACATCGTCCGCTGCTACCGGAGGCCAAGCCATGCAGACTCGTGTCATCCCATCAAGCGCCGAGCCACTGCCCATGGTGGGGCTGGGCACGTATCGCGGCTTTGACGTCGCCCCTGGTGATCCGGCTTACAAGCAATTGCCAGCGGTGCTCGACGAACTGTTCGCCAAGGGTGGCACCGTGGTCGACAGCTCGCCGATGTATGGCCGCGCCGAAGAAACCACCGGTGAACTGCTGTCGATCCACGAACCGCGCTCACCGGCCTTTCTGGCGACCAAGGTGTGGACGCGCGGACGTCAGGAGGGCATCGCGCAGATGGAGCAGTCATTCAGCCTGCTGCGCACCGAGCGCATCGACCTGATGCAGATCCACAACCTGCTCGACTGGCAAACCCACTTGCCGACGCTGCGGGAATGGAAGGAGCAAGGGCGCATTCGCTACATCGGCATCACCCATTACACGCCCTCAGCCTATGACGAAGTTGAAGCGGTGCTGAAGACTGAACAACTGGATTTCCTGCAGATCAACTACGCCCTTGATGACCGAGGCGTGGAAAAACGCATCCTGCCGCTATGCCGTGAGCGCGGTGTGGCGGTGATCTGTAACCGGCCATTTGGCGGCGGTGGTTTGCTTGCCCGGCTCAAGGGCAAACCGCTGCCGGCGTGGGTGTCGGACGTGCAGGTCAACAGTTGGCCGCAACTGACGCTGAAGTTTTTGCTGGCGCACCCGGCGGTGACCTGCGTGATTCCGGGTACCGGCAATCCACGGTATATGGCCGATAACGTCAAGGCAGGGTTCGGGCCGATGCTCACTGATGCGCAGCGGCATCAGTTGATTGCGTTGGCGGGGTAATCGGTCTGGTAGACGGCGCTCAACCGCGATAGCGCAACGCCTCCAGCAACAACGCAAATGCTGGCGCCGCCTGGCGTCGGCTCGGGTAGTAGAGGTGATAACCGGCGAATATCGGGCACCAGTCTTCCAGCACCTGCACCAGACTGCCATCTGCCAGATGCGTCGCGACGAGGTTTTCCGGGATATAGCTCAGGCCGAAACCGTCCAGCGCGGCGTCGAGCAATGGGTAGACACCATTCAATGTGACCTGTCCGGATACCCGCACCTTCAGGCTCTCGCCATCCTTTTCGAACTCCCAGGTGTACAGCCCGCCATTGGTGGGCAGGCGCAGATTGTTGCAGGCGTGGTCGGTCAGGTCGCGAGGCGTTTGCGGGGCGGGACGTCTGGCGAAGTAGGCGGGCGAACCGACCACGGCCATGCGCATGTCCGGGCCAATGCGCGTGGCGATCATGCCTTGGGCGACATCCTCGCCCAGACGTATACCGGCATCGAAACCTTGGCCTGCGATGTCGACGAAACCGTAATCGCAACAGACTTCGACGGCGATGTCCGGGTACTTTGGTAAAAACTCTTTGAGCACCGGGTGCAGCAGCCAGTCCAGTGAATGGTCAGTAGCGCTGATGCGGATCTTGCCCGCCGGGGTTTCGCGCAGGTTGCTCAAAGCCGCCAGCTCCTGCTCGATCTCTTCAAAGCGTGGGCCGACGGTTTGCAGCAGATGTTCACCGGCCTCGGTGGGCGAAACGCTGCGGGTGGTGCGGGTCAGCAGGCGCAGCCCGAGGCGTGCTTCCAGGGCGCGGATGGTATGGCTGAGCGCCGATTGCGAGACGCCGAGTTTAGCGGCGGCTTTGGTGAAGCTGCGCTCGCGCGCCACGGCGAGGAAGGCGAGCAGGTCACTGGCGTTTTCCCGAAGCATTAATGAGTTTCCTGCATAAGTTTTTTCGAATTCTAGTTGATTATCTGAAGAGTCGACGTCGTTAAAGTTCAGGCATCACTTTTGGAGATATCGCCATGAACCCGATTGCAGCTTCTGCTTTGACCCTTTCCTTGCTCGCCGCCGACGCTCAGGCCAATGAAGCGCCGCGAGTGACCGTCACGCCCAATGGATCACAACCTTCGGCCCGTGGCCCGGCGGACTGGTTCACCGGAATTGTGCGGGTCGATGCGCCGTTCAAGGGCTCCGATGAGGCGCGGGTCAGTGGCGCCACGGTGACATTCGAACCGGGCGCGCGCACGGCGTGGCATACCCACCCGCTGGGGCAGACGTTGATTGTGACGGCGGGGGCGGGGTATGTGCAGGAGTGGGGGCAGCCGGTGCGTGAGATTCGTCCGGGGGATACGGTGTGGATTGCGCCCGGTGCTAAGCATTGGCATGGTGCGGCGTCGAGTACGGCGATGACGCATATCGCGATTGCTGAAGTGCTGGATGGAAACGTGGTGGAGTGGATGGAGCAGGTGAGCGAGGCGCAGTATCCGCACATTGATTAAGTCCGACCCATGTAGGAGCTGCCGCAGGCTGCGATCTTTTGATCTTGTTTTTTAAAAGACCAACATCAAAAGATCCCAACCTGCGGCAGCTCCTACAGTGGCGTTGGGGTCAGATCATTTCGGGCAGTGACGAAAGAATCTTGTCCAGCGTAATCGGATACTCTCGCACCCTGGCCCCGGTAGCGTTATAGATCGCATTCGCCACCGCCGCGCTCACGCCGCAAATCCCCAACTCACCGACACCCTTGGCCTTCATCGGCGAAGAAATCGGATCCGTCTCATCGAGGAAAATCACCTCCTGATGCGGAATATCGGCATGCACCGGCACTTCATACCCGGCCAGGTCGTGATTGACAAAAAATCCAAGCTTCTTGTCCACCGCCAGCTCTTCCATCAACGCCGCACCAACACCCATGGTCATCGCACCAATCACCTGGCTGCGCGCCGATTTCGGATTGAGAATCCGCCCGGCCGCGCACACCGCCAGCATCCGTCGCACGCGCACTTCACCGGTCGCAGCGTCCACTGCGACTTCAACGAAATGCGCGCCAAACGTCGACTGCTGATACTGCTTGGCAAGGTCAGCGAATTCGATGCTGTCTTCAGCCTGCACCTCGCCATTTTCCGCCGCATGACGCAACGGCACACTTTTGCTGCCGACCCGTACCTGACCGTCGACAAACTCGGCTTCACCGGCCGCCATACCCAATTTGCCGGCCACCGCTTCGCGCAGTTTCACACACGCGGCATACACCCCGGCCGTCGAGCAGTTGGCACCGAATTGCCCGCCAGAGCCGGCCGATACCGGGAAGTTCGAATCGCCCAGTCGCACCACGACATCGTCGATACCAACGCCCATCATCTCGGCCGCCGTTTGCGCAATGATCGTGTAGCTGCCGGTGCCGATGTCGGTCATGTCGGTTTCTACGGTGATCTTGCCGTCACGCTCCAGTCGCACCCGCGCACCGGATTTCACCAGCAGGTTGTTGCGAATCGCCGCGCCGACGCCCATACCGATCAGCCAGCGACCTTCGCGACGGCTGCCGGGCTTGGGATTGCGTTTGTCCCAGCCGAATTTCTCGGCGCCGGTTTGCAGGCATTCGATTAGCCGTCGCTGTGAGAACGGCCGCTCGGTTTTCACCGGGTCGACCTGGGTGTCGTTGAGGATGCGGAATTGCACCGGGTCGAGTTTGAGCTGTTCGGCCATTTCGTCCATGGCGATTTCCAGTGCCATCAGGCCCGGGGTTTCGCCCGGTGCGCGCATGGCGTTGCCTTCGGGCAGATCCAGCGGTGCCAGGCGCATGGTGACCATGCGGTTTTCGCCGGCGTAGAGCAGTTGACTCGGTTGTGCTGCGACTTCGACCTTGCCGTCTTTCAGATTGCCCGACCAACCCTCGTGGGCGATGGCCGTGAGTTTGCCGTCCGCTGTAGCGCCCATACGGATGCGCTGGATGGTCGCCGGGCGATGGGTGGTGTTGTTGGCGATCTGCGGCCGCGCGAGGGCGACTTTCACTGGTCGGTTGGCCATGCGCGCACCGAGGGCAGCGAGGATCGCGTCGGCGCGGATGAACAGTTTGCCGCCGAAACCGCCGCCAATGTATGGCGAGATCAAACGGACTTTCTCCTTGGGCAGACCAAGGGTTTCGGCGATGTCGCCGACGCTCCAGGCGATCATCTGGTTGGACGTCCACAGGGTCAGCTGATCGCCTTTCCACGCGGCCAGAGTCGCGTGCGGTTCCATCATCGCGTGGGACTGATCGGGGGTGGTGTAGGTCTGGTCGAACTGCACCGGTGCGGCAGCGAACGCCGTGGCAAAATCGCCGTGTTTGACGTCCGGCAATTCCTCTTTCTGCTCGACGCCCTGATCGCGCACGCTGGCCAGATCGAACTCGCCTTTGGCCGTGACGTAATCGACTTTGACCAATTGTGCGGCGGCGCGGGCCTGTTCAAACGTTTCGGCAACGACCAGCGCAACGGCTTGGTGATAGTGCTGAATTTGCGGCCCGGCCAGCAGATGCGCCGAGTTGTATTGGCCCTTGCCGAGTTTGCCGGCATTGGCTGCGGTGACGATGGCCAGAACCCCGGGTGCGGCTTTCGCCTCGTCGAGATCGATGTTGTTGATGCCGCCCTTGGCGATGGCCGAACCGACCATGAAACCGTAAGCCTGATTGGCCACCGCTTCATGCTGCTCGTAAGCGTACGGCGCCTGGCCGCAGGTTTTGAGTTTGCCGTCGATGCGGTCAGTGGGTTTGCCGATGACCTTCAATTGGTCGATCGGGTTGGTGGTGGCGGGCGTGTCGAATTTCATGCTTCGTCCCTCGCTTGGGCCAGCACCGAGCCGAGTGTGCGCTCGACCAGGGTCAGTTTGAATTGGTTGTCGTGGGTCGGCGTGGCACCGTCGAGCAGGAGTTCGCTGACGGCTTTGGCGCCTTTTGGCAACAGCGCTTCGGCGGCTTCGACCCGCCACGGTTTCGGCGCGATACCGCCGACGGCAACGCGGCCGCTGCCGTCCTTTTGCAGGATCAGACCGACCGAGACCAGCGCGAATGCGTAGGACGAACGATCACGCACCTTGTGATAAACGTGGGTGCCGCCCACGGGCGCTGGCAGCGTCACGGCAGTGATGAACTCGCCGGGCGTAAGGCTGGTTTCAATATTGGGCGTGTTGCCCGGTAACTGATGGAAATCGACCATGGCGATGCTACGAGTGCTGCCATCGGGTCTGACCGTTTCAATCTGCGCATCGAGGGCGCGCATCGCAATCGCCATATCGCTTGGGTGGGTGGCGATGCAGGCGTCGCTGACGCCGATGATCCCCAGTTGTCGACTGACCCCGCCAATCGCCGCGCAGCCACTGCCGGGCTTGCGTTTGTTGCAGGCTTGATTCGTGTCGTAAAAGTACGGGCAGCGGGTGCGTTGCAGCAGGTTGCCGGCGGTGGTCGCCATGTTGCGCAACTGCCCGGAAGCACCGGCGAGCAAGGCGCGGGAGAGCAGGGCGTAGTCTTTTCGCACGCGCGCGTCGGCGGCCAGATCGGTGTTGCGCACCATGGCGCCGATACGCAAACCACCCTCGGGCGTGGCTTCGATCTGGTCCAGCCCCAGGTGATTGATATCGATCAGGTGCAACGGGGTTTCGATGTCGAGTTTCATCAAGTCCAGCAAGTTGGTGCCGCCGGCAATGAACTTCGCCCCTTCGACTTGCGCGGCTTGCGCAGCGGCTGCGGCGGGGGAGTCGGCGCGGCTGTAATTGAACGCTCTCATGCCGGCACCTCCGCGACTTCAGTGATGGCTTCGATGATGTTCGAGTAGGCACCGCAACGGCAGATATTGCCGCTCATGCGTTCCTGGAATTCGCTGGCGATCAGTTGCGGCGGCTCGGTCAGGCTGGCGCTGGCGTGGCTGGGAATGCCATCGCGGATTTCCTTGATGACCGCCACCGCCGAACAGATCTGCCCCGGCGTGCAATAACCGCACTGATAGCCGTCGTGCTTGATGAACGCGGCTTGCATCGGGTGCAGGTTGTCGGGCATGCCGAGGCCTTCGATGGTGGTGATCTCACTGCCTTCTTGCATCACCGCCAGGGTCAGGCAGGCATTGATCCGCCGGCCATCGGCGATCACGGTGCAAGCGCCGCACTGGCCGTGGTCGCAGCCTTTTTTGCTGCCGGTCAGGTGCAGGTGTTCGCGCAGGGCGTCGAGCAGCGTGGTGCGGTTGTCGACTTCAAGGGCCTGAGGCTTGCCATTGACTTGAATGGTCACTTTGCTCATGGCCGGTTGCTCCAGATTGGCCGCATAGGCCTTGAGGCTGATGAAGGGGGGCATCGCGAACGCCGTCGCGGTCACGGCGCCGAGGATCAAAAATCTACGTCGGGAAATCGGCATGGTTCGATTCCTTTTTCTCTCAATCAGGCGGCAGGGTTGCGAATAGCCCATAAGGGCGCGCCGGCATGCTTGCCAGTCTCGTTCTAGGAATGACCGCTGGAGGGAGGAAAAGGTTTTTGCGGATTTGCGCTATAGAGTTATGCGCATGGCTCATGAATCATGAGGTACACAAAATCCCCTGTAGGAGCTGCCGAAGGCTGCGATCTTTTGATCTTAGAAACAAAATCAAAAGATCGCAGCCTTCGGCAGCTCCTACAGGGGGGCGTCTAGTGCCCGCCGACGACCATGTGGGTAAATGGCGCGACATACGCCTGCAGCGTCACCAACCCGCCGACCAGAATCGCCAGCACGATCGAATGGAAGAACACATAGCGCAGAATCTCGCCCTCATGCCCGTACCATCGGGTCGCGGTGGAGGCGACCACAATCGACTGCGCATCGACCATTTTGCCCATCACCCCACCGGAGCTATTGGCGGCGGCCATGAGTACCGGGCTGATCCCGAGCTGTTCCGCCGTCACCCGTTGTAAGCCGCCAAACAACACGTTCGAGGCGGTATCCGAGCCCGTCAACGCCACGCCAAGCCAGCCGAGCAAGGTGCCGAACATCGGGTAGAAAATCCCCGTCGCCGCAAACGCCAGGCCCATGGTTGCGTCCAGCCCCGAGTAGCGCGTGAGGAACCCCAGCGCCAGCATCGCCGCAATGGTGATCAGCGAAAACCGCACCACCCACAGCGTGCGCAGGTACTGCTTGATCAGTTGCGGGATTGAGTAACCCATCAGCAAGCCGCCGACAATCGCCGCCAGCAGGATGCCGCTGCCGGTGGAGGTGAGCCAGGTGAACTTGTAGACGGCTTCTTCAGCTTTCGGCGCCGCCACGACCGGCGGGACTTTTTCGATTTGCAGGTGCAGATTGGTGAAGGTGATGGCCGGAGCGAAAATCGGGTTGGCCTCGCGCAGCGGTTTGCCCTGCGGATCAAGCTTGGCCGATTGCGTGACCGGATCGATCGCAGGGCGGGTGTCGAACAGGTTCTTGAAGCCCTGAGTGCCCCAGGCGAACACGAACACGGTGAGGATGATCCACGGCATCCACGCGCGCATCACCGCCGGACGCGCCTGATCGCTGAACGCTGCGCTGGCGGTGACTTTCTCTTCGTCGACTTTGGAGTTGTCGACCCGCCCGGACAGCGCCGCCGAGGTATGGATCGTCGCCGGTTTCCAGACCTTCAAAAATAACGTCAGACTGGCCATGGAAATCAGCGCAGCAATCACATCCACCAGCATCGGCCCGTGATAGTTCGATACCAGGAATTGCGGCACGGCGAAACTGACACCGGCCACCAGAATCGCCGGCCAGATCTCGAGCATCTTGCGCCACCCGGCGAAGGCCCAGATCAGCCAGAACGGCACCAGCACCGAGAAGAACGGCAACTGCCGACCGACCATCATCGACAGCTCCATCTCATCCAGCCCGGTGACTTTGGCCAGGGTGATGATCGGCGTGCCGAGGGCGCCGAACGCCACTGGCGCCGTGTTGGCGATCAGTGCCAGACCGGAGGCCGCCAGCGGTGAGAAGCCCAAACCAATCAGAATGGCCCCGGTCACTGCCACCGGTGTACCGAAACCGGCCGCCCCTTCGAAAAACGCACCGAAGCAGAAGGCGATCAGCAGCAACTGCAAACGTCGGTCATCGGTGATTCGCGCCAGTGAATCCTGCAGCACTTTGAAGGAACCGTTCTCGGTGGTCAGGCGATGCAAAAAGATGATGTTGAGGACGATCCAGCCGATCGGCAGCAGACCGTTGGCCGCGCCAAACAACGCCGCCGAACCGGCCATGCTCGCCGGCATGCCGAAGGCGAAGATCGAGATCAACAAGGCCGACGCCAGCGCCAACAGGGCGGCCAGATGCGCCTTGACGTGGAAGAACGCCAGCGCCGCCAGCATCACGACCACCGGCACAGCGGCCATGAGCGTGGAGATCATCGGATTGCCGAACGGGTCGTAAATCTGCTGCCAAACCATGGTGCACCTCTGCTTTTTGTTATTGAGGGCGCAGTTCCATTGCGTGGTGATGGGTTGCAAGCAGTATAGGTGGCATTACGCCGCCGTTTGGCCGTTCAAAACGAGGCGATAAACGGTCGTGGGCGGGCACTGAATCAAAGGCGTTTTGCCCGGTCGTATTTGCGGCAGCGCGCACCGAGTCCCGGAGGCGAGGGTAGCGTTGGCCGATTCCGTCGTCAAAACCTTGGTTTTAGGGAAGTATTGAATGAAGCGCGCTACAACGATGCTGTTGACCGTGACTGCCGCCGTACTGCTGGGTGGCTGTATTGCGGACTTTGATGATGATCACCGTCATGGCCGGCATTACGACCGCGATCATGGCCGCTATTACGACCATGACCGACGCTGGGATGACCGCGATGACCGCCGCGATGGCCGTCGCTATCACCGCGATCGGGATGACGACTGATTGAACAAGAGAGGGCGTTCCCGTAAAGGAGCGCCCTCAGTCATTAAGAAAAATGAGCGCTCGCCTGGACGCGGGATCGCGCAGGCACTGAGGCCTCGATGTCCAGCAAATGGGTGGCGAGAATGTCGCTCAGAAAACGGAACTGATCGTTGATGCCGACCACTTCATTGCTGAAATGGTTAGTGGCGGCGGGCATCAGCAGATCTTCGAAATCTTCGTTGAACACCAACGTCTGCGCTTTGCGGTTTACGACGTGTTGTTCGTAGTAGTTGCTGCCGAACACCGGAAAACTCACGGAGAGTGCGATGGTGTGAATCATGATGTGTACTCCTCGTTGCGGTTCGGATGGTGCAATCGTGCCTTCGCGCGCCTGCGAGCGGAAGGCAATCGTCGCGATGGTGAATATCGACGGCATTGATGGTCGGGATTTTTGGTGGTTTTGCTGGCCCCCATCGCGAGCAGGCTCGCTCCCACATTTGAAATGCGTTCCCCTGTGGGAGCGAGCCTGCTCGCGAAGGGGCCCGCCCAGCCACAACCAGACAAACGGCCCACCACCGGCACCTATACTCAAATCTGTCTCTCCTGTTTCAAGGACACCCCCACCGTGAACCTGCGCGCGCTGGTCGTCGCCGCACTGTGTCTGCTGGCCGGCTGTGCCTCTACGGTGCGGGCCCCGGTAACTGCGCCTGCCGTGGTGGTGTCGCCAGCGACCTGGCAGCGGATCGACCGCGAGATCGTCAGCGCTTCGCAACAGTCCACCGAGCAGGTCAAGCTGTTCGCCCGTGGCTCGATGGAACATTGGCGCACTCGCGTCTATCAGCAAACTGAAGAAAATTTCATCCCGTGGTTCAGCAGCTACTGGACCCAGGAATGGCTGTCGATGAAGGTCAGTTGGTACACGATCAGTGCCGGCGGCGAGCAGGATGCCTCGGCCAAAAAGCTGGCGGAGTATCTACTTGATAAATATCAGGAAAAGGTACTGGCGCCGGTCGCCGTGGAGATCGATCCGGACGCGATCCTCAGTCAGGCCACGGCGTTCTATGCGCAACTGATGGCGCAGCAAATGCCGCTCATCGCCCAGCGTCACGGCGTGCCGGTTGCCCAGCTCAACGGTCGCTTGCAGAAAATCCCGGCCATCGCCCTCGGCCCGCCAGCGGCGCGGGATGCCTCGTTGTACAAGGTCATCAGTACCGAGCCGTTGAACACATTGCCGGCCTATGCGGCATTGATCGACAAGATTCACACCGACGGCGGCGCCAAAGGCATCGCCTCGACCGACGCCGGCATGGCGCCGGTGGCCAAACGCGCGAGCCAACGCATCGAAGCGGAAATGGCCCCGCGCGGCGCCGCCAGTGCGGTGGCCGCAGCGGCGGGCAAACTGGCCGGGGCGATGATTTCCGTGGGGGTGATGGGCATCCGCGCCATTATCCAGGCCAACGACCGCCCCGACAGTGAAGCGCTGATCCGCAGCAGCCTGGGCAACACCTTCGACAAGGCCTGGCTGAAACTGGTGCAAAACCCGACCACCGGCGTGATGGCCGGCACGTTGCACATGGCTGGACAGGTCGAGCGCAATCTGGGTGGGGGAGAAGAGCCGTCGGTCGGGCTGGGGGTCAATCGTGTCGAATGGCAACCGCCGCAATCGACTACCCAGCAGATCGATCCCACCGTACAAGGAGAATGAACATGGCTTACATCGATATTTTTGTAGCGCCGGTCCCGACTGCCAATCGCGAACAGTACAAAAAACACGCCGAAATCGCGGCAAAAATCTTCAAGGAGTACGGCGTCCTGAGTGTGGCGGAATGCTGGGGCGATGATGTCCCCGACGGCAAAATCACCTCGTTCCCGATGGCGGTAAAACTCAAGGACGGCGAAACCGTGGCGTCGGGCTGGCTGATCTGGCCGGACAAGGCCACCCGCGATGCGGGCATGGCGAAGATGATGGAGGACCCCCGCATGCAACCGGACGTCAACCCGATGCCGTTCGATGGGCAGCGGATGATCTATGGCGGCTTCCAATACCTCATCGAACCTTGAAATCCCTGTAGGAGCTGTCGAGTGAAACGAGGCTGCGATCTTTTGATCCTTTTTTGATAGATCAAGATCAAAAGATCGCAGCGTGCCGCAGCTCCTACAGTTATTCGGAGGTCAGTCGGAGGAAGGGGTTATCCGGCAGCCTTTGCGGTTGCGAATCTGCTCGTCCGTTGGCCGTTCACGGACAAACTCAAATCGCGGCTCACCCTCGCTGTAATGCACTAGCCAGCCCCATTCCAGCTCCTGTTCATCCTGCCCGGGGTTCGGTGGTCTGGCCCACCACGGTTCTTTGCTGAGGATCTCGCGCATGGCGTCCTCCGGTTGATGGCAATCCTTGAACTATAGACTTGTGTGGCGAGTCGTCAGAAAGGGACGGGTAGAATCGGCGATCACGAACCTTAAAGGAGCCAGGCCATGACGGATGAAAAGCGGCTGTTCTTTGCCCTCGACTGCCCACCGGCGCAGCGCAAGGCGATTGCTCAGTGGCGCAGCGAGTTGAGCCTGCGAGCCGGCAAGTCAGTGCCGGCGGATAACTTTCATCTGACGTTACTGTTTCTCGGCGCAGTGCCGTTGGCGCAGATCGGCGAAGTCTGCGAAGCCGCCGGCAAAGTGCATACGCCGGGTGAGCCTTTGCGGATTTCACTGGATCGTTTGCAGGTCTGGCACCGCGCCGGGGTGTTGTCATTGGCGCCCGAGCAGGCACCGCAGGCGTTACTGCGTTTGGTCTATGGGCTGGAACAGGCCATGTTGCCATTTGGTTTTGAAGAGTCGTCGCACGAGTTTCGTCCGCATCTGACCCTGGCGCGGGACTTCCGGGCACCAGAGCCGGAGTCCACCACACCGCCTGAGTTCTTGCTGCGCGCCGAGCGTTTTGCGCTGTTCGAATCGCACAAGGGCCGCTACCGGATTGTGCAGGATTGGTCGCTGACCTGAGGTACAAAAAAAGGCGCCCGAGGGCGCCTGAAATTCACCCGAGCCGAGGGAGCCAGGTGAGGCCGTTCATCTGCAAGGTGCAGCGGTGGTAAGGCGCTGCGTGAACGGGAAATCATTGAATTATTTAAGCTAAGAAAATCCTGGGCCTGGCACTGTCTGAATGTGATCTCAAAACCCAGTGGGAGCTGGCTTGCCAGCGATGGGGTCAGCACATCCGAATCACCTTTGCCTGACCCACCGTCATCGCTGGCAAGCCAGCTCCCACATGTTCATCAGTGTTGTTGGAACTCCAACTCCGTAGGCTTACTTGCCGAGTTTTACCCGGGTCCAGCCACGGGTCATGATGCGCTGGGTCGCTATCGGCTGATCCGGCACCGCATACAACGTCGCCATCACCGCTTGCGACGGGTACGAGCCCGGGTCGTTGCGGATCGCCTCGTCCACCAGCGGCGTGGCCGCCGAGTTGGCGTTGCTGTAGCCGTTGCTGTTGGTGATCTCGGCGATGATGTCCGGACGCATCAGGAAGTCCATGAACAGGTACGCGTTGTCGACGTTCGCCGCATCGCGCGGGATGGCGACCATGTCGTAGAAGCTGCCGGCACCTTCCTTCGGAATGCTGTAGTCGATCTTCACCTTGTTGCCCGATTCCACCGCGCGGGCCTTGGCCTGCAGCACGTCACCGGAATAACCCACGGCCACGCAGATGTTGCCGTTGGCCAGATCGGAGATGTACTTCGAGGAATGGAAGTACGCCACGGATGGACGGATTTTCATGAACAGCGCTTCGGCTTCGAGGATGTGCGCCTTGTCCTTGTCGTTCACCGGATAACCCAGGTAGTGCAGGGCGGCCGGGAGCATTTCGGTCGGCGAATCGAGGAAGCTGATGCCGCAGGCTTTGAGCTTTTCAGCGTTCTCAGGCTTGAACAACAAGTCCCAGGAGTTGGTCGGGGCATTGGCGCCGAGCACTTCCTTGACCTTGTCCGGGTTGAAACCGATGCCGATCGAGCCCCACATGTACGGAAACGCGTGAGCGTTGTCCGGGTCACTGGCGGCGGCGTTTTTCAGCAGCACCGGGTTGAGATTTTTCCAGTTCGGCAGCTTCGATTTGTCCAGCGGCTGATAGACGCCGGCCTTGATCTGCTTGGCCAGGAAACTATTGGACGGCACGACGAGGTCGTAGCCGGATTTGCCCGCCAGCAAGCGCGCCTCAAGGGTTTCGTTGCTGTCAAAGACGTCGTAGGTCACGCGGATGCCGGTCTCGTCTTCGAACTTCTTGACGGTGTCCGGCGCGATGTAATCGGACCAGTTGTAAACACGCAGCACCTTGTCGTTGGCCTGGGCGCCCATGACCATTGCGCCCATTAAGGACAGTGTCAGCAGAGTCCTGCCAAACATTTTCATCGGTACAACTCCATTCTTTTTATTCAAAAAACACAAAGCCAAAACCTGGTCGACTGCGCTCGTTTATGTAGGAGCTGTCGAGTGAAACAAGGCTGCGATCTTTTGATCTTGCTTCCAAAGATCAAGGTCAAAAGATCGCAGCGTGCCGCAGCTCCTACACAGTCAGGCGGTGGCGGCGCGTTGCGGCTGTTGCCACGACTCGTTCGCCGTCTGATCCATCGCTTCCTGAATCGCACGTTTGCGGTTGGCTTCGGCCTTGCGGCCGAAGTACCAGACCAGGAAGGTCACCAGCGACACCGCCAGCAGAATCAGGCTGGCCACCGCGTTGATCTCAGGCTTCACACCCAGACGCACCGCCGAGAACACTTCCATCGGCAGGGTGGTCGAACCCGGCCCGGAAACGAAGCTCGCCAACACCAGATCATCCAGCGACAAGGCAAACGACATCATCCCGCCCGCCGCCAGTGACGGCGCAATCATAGGAATGGTGATCAGGAAAAACACCTTGAACGGCTTCGCGCCCAGGTCCATCGCCGCTTCTTCGATCGACAGATCCAGTTCACGCAGGCGGGCGGAGACTACCACCGCCACATAGGCGGCACAAAACGTGGTGTGGGCGATCCAGATCGTGACGATGCCACGCTCCTGCGGCCAGCCGATCAACTGCGCCATCGCCACGAACAGCAGCAACAGCGACAGACCGGTAATCACCTCAGGCATTACCAACGGCGCGGTGACCAGACCTCCAAACAGCGTGCGGCCCTTGAAGCGCGTGACGCGCGTCAGCACGAAGGCGGCGAGGGTGCCCAACGCCACTGCAGCGATCGCCGTGTAGCAGGCGATTTCCAGCGAGCGCAGGACCGAGCCCATCAGTTGCGTGTTGTCGAGCAGGCCGACGTACCACTTCACCGACCAGCCACCCCACACCGTCACCAGTTTCGAGGCGTTGAACGAGTAGATCACCAGAATCAGCATCGGCAGATAAATGAACATCAGGCCGAAGATCAACATGAACTTGGAAAAACCGAAGCGTTTCATCCCCGTGCCTCCATCTCTTTGGCCTGGCTGCGGTTGAACAGCAGAATCGGCACAATCAGGATCAACAGCATCACCACCGCCAGGGCAGACGCCACCGGCCAGTCGCGGTTATTGAAGAACTCTTGCCACAGCACGCGACCGATCATCAGCGTCTCCGGGCCGCCCAACAGTTCCGGAATCACGAACTCACCGACCACCGGAATGAACACCAGCATGCAGCCTGCAATGATCCCGTTCTTGGCCAGCGGCACGGTGATTTTCCAGAAGTTGTTGAAGTTGCTCGAACCCAGGTCCGACGCGGCTTCCAACAGGCTGCCATCGTGCTTCACCAGGTTGGCGTACAGCGGCAACACCATGAATGGCAGATAGGCATAGACCACGCCGATATACACCGCGGTGTTGGTGTTGAGGATCTCGATCGGGTGATCGGTCAGCCCCGTCCACATCAGAAAACCGTTGAGCAAACCGTTGTTGCTGAGAATGCCCATCCACGCGTAAACGCGGATCAGGATCGCCGTCCAGGTCGGCATCATGATCAACAGCAGCAGGACGTTTTGGGTTTCCTTGCCGGTCTTGGTGATCGCGTAGGCCATCGGGAAACCGATCACCAGGCACATCAACGTGCTCAGTGCGGCGACCTTCAACGAACCGAGGTAGGCCGACAGATACAGCTCGTCTTCGCCGAGCAGGGTGTAGTTGCCGATGTTCAGCAGCAGCTGGAATTTCTGTTCGGCGTAGGTGTAGATCTCCGAGTACGGCGGGATCGACAACGCGGCTTCCGAGAAGCTGATCTTCATCACCAGAAAGAACGGCAGCATGAAGAACAGAAACAGCCAGATGAACGGAATGCCGATCACCAGTTTTCGTCCGCTGGGCACCAGGCGCAGGAATTGCTGATTGAAAGTTCTCATGAGCGCAGTACCACGCCGCTGTCGTCTTCCCACCAGACGTAAACCTTGTCGTCCCAGGTCGGTCGCGCGCCACGGCGTTCAGCGTTGGCCATGAACGACTGGACGATTTTGCCGCCAGGCAATTCGACGTAGAACACCGAGTGACCGCCGAGGTAGGCGATGTCATGCACCTTGCCTTCGGACCAGTTGTAGCGGAACTCCGGCTGGGTGGTGCTGACGAGCATTTTTTCCGGGCGGATTGCGTAGGTGATCGACTTGTCCTGTACCGAGGTGCTGACGCCGTGACCGACGTAGATCTTCTGCTGCAAATCCGGGCTGTGGATGATGGCGTGGCCTTCAAGGTCTTCCACCACGGTGCCGTCGAAGGCGTTCACGTTACCGATGAACTCGCAGACCATGCGGCTGACCGGTGCTTCGTAAATGTCGACCGGGCTGCCGATCTGGGCGATCCAGCCCAGGTGCATGATCGCGATGCGTTCGGCCATGGTCATGGCTTCTTCCTGATCGTGGGTCACCATCACACAGGTCACGCCGACGCGTTCGATGATCTCGACCAGTTCCAGCTGCATCTGCGAGCGCAGCTTTTTATCCAGCGCCCCCATCGGCTCATCGAGCAGCAACAGCTTCGGACGCTTGGCCAGCGAGCGGGCGAGGGCGACGCGCTGGCGCTGACCGCCGGACAACTGATGGGGTTTGCGTTTGGCGTATTGGGTCATGTGCACCAGGCGCAGCATTTCTTCGACCCGGGCGTCGATTTCGCTGGCCGGCAAACGGTCCTGCTTGAGGCCGAAGGCGATGTTTTGCGCGACGGTCATGTGTGGGAACAGCGCGTAGGACTGGAACATCATGTTGATCGGCCGCTCGTACGGCGGCATGTCGGTGATGTCGACACCGTCGAGCAGAATGCGTCCTTCAGTCGGCCGTTCGAAACCGGCGAGCATGCGCAGCAGCGTCGATTTGCCCGAGCCGGAGCCGCCGAGCAGGGCGAAGATTTCACCCTGATGGATCTCCAGGGACACATCGTCCACCGCAGTGGTTTCGTCGAACTTCTTGGTCACGCGATCAACTTTCACCAGAACCTTTTTCGGTTGCTGATGACCTTCAAGAGCCTTCCTGTAAGTGCTGGAGGCGTTTGCCATGTGAAACTCCCAACAGGTTTCAGTCGCCGGGCCAATGTGGCCTGGCTTAAGTGGATTGCAAGCCTGTAAGCACATTCCCGTTCGGATCACCGCAAAACCCTGTGGGAGCTGGCTTGCCAGCGATGAGGCCGTCACCTTCAACATAAAGGGGGACTGACCCACCGCCATCGCTGGCAAGCCAGCTCCCACAGGGTTTTGCATTGATCCAACGGGTACTGCTCATACCGATCCGGCTTGTTCGGCGCCGCCGTCCTGGCTGCCTGGGTCGTACTTGTTGTTATTACGGTGTGTTGTTTTCACGGATGACGGATGCGCAAACGCACAGCCGCCGACCCCGTGGGGGCAGTAAACAGTTTTAAAAATCCTGGGTTGTGTCAGCGCTGGTTGCGTCGCGCCGCCCGTTGCCGGCAAGCCTCGCCGAAGGCCTGAAAAATCTTCAGGTAGTTCGGGTTGTCCAGCACCTGCCATTCCGGGTGCCATTGCACGCCGAGGGCAAAGGTCGGGCTGTGCTCCACCGAGATCGCCTCGATCAGGCCATCTGGCGCCACCGCTTCGGCGCGCAAGCCGGGGGCGAGGCGGTCGATGCCCTGACTGTGGATCGAGTTGACCTGGAACTCGCCCGGCAACGCCAGCGCTTCGAACACGCCGCCGCCAAGCACCGTGACGGCGTGAGCCGGTGCGTATTGCACAGCCACGTCCGGGCTGTCGGCTTCGCGGTGATCAAGCATGCCCGGCAGCTCATGCACCTTTTGATGCAGGCTGCCGCCAAATGCCACGTTCATTTCCTGGAAGCCCCGGCAAATGCCGAGCACCGGAACGCCCGCCGCAATGGCTGCACGCAATAAAGGAAGGGTGGTGGCATCCCGCGCCGGATCGTGATCCGTACCGGGAGCGCTGGCCGGGCCTTGATAGTGGAAAGGTTCCACATTCGATGGAGAGCCGGTCAGCAGCAGACCGTCGAGTTGACCGAGCAGGTCTTCGATTTCAGTCAGGTTGCCAAGGGAAGGAATGACCACCGGTAACCCTTCAGCGCCAACGCTGACAGCACGTACGTACTTGTCGCCGCTGATGTGATAGGGGTGCAGGCCAATCTGTTTGACGCACGCTGTAACGCCGATCAATGGCTTGAATGCCATTTTTATTCACCTCGAAGTTTGACACTTGAACGAGCTTTTCCGGAGCTTAGCCTCGTTGATTTTAATTAACAACCGCCATGTAAAAAATTCTAAACGCCGTTCATCAAGTCGTCACGGTTTCCGCGGGTCTGGCGCCTGTATTGGCAGGCAGGTGTTAAAAAAAGCCCTAAAAATAAAGGCTGAGCGGCCAGCTGTTCGCTATTGACTTCACTTTGCCGTTCGGGTTGACTGGCTCGGCGAAACAGCAGTGAACATAATAATTAACAGCTAAATAGGTGCATCATGTCGGTCCCTCTGCGTACCGTTCAACTCAACGAAGCAAACGCATTCCTTAAGAAATATCCTGAGGTTTTGTACGTCGACCTTCTGATTGCGGATATGAACGGTGTGGTGCGCGGCAAGCGCATCGAACGCACCAGTCTTCATAAGGTTTACGAGAAAGGCATCAACCTGCCGGCCTCGCTCTTCGCCCTCGACATCAATGGCTCCACGGTGGAAAGCACCGGCCTGGGTCTGGACATCGGCGACGCTGACCGCATCTGCTACCCGATCCCCGGCACCCTGAGCATCGAGCCGTGGCAGAAGCGCCCAACCGCACAATTGCTGATGACCATGCACGAACTGGAAGGCCAGCCGTTCTTTGCTGACCCGCGTGAAGTGTTGGCCAATGTCGTGCGCAAGTTCGATGACATGGGCCTGACCATCTGCGCCGCGTTCGAACTCGAGTTCTACCTGATCGACCAGGACAACGTGAACGGCCGTCCGCAGTCGCCGCGTTCACCGGTATCGGGCAAGCGTCCTGTGTCGACTCAGGTCTACCTGATCGATGACCTCGACGAATACGTCGACTGCCTGCAAGACATCCTCGAAGGTGCGAAAGAGCAGGGCATCCCGGCTGACGCCATCGTCAAGGAAAGCGCCCCGGCGCAGTTCGAAGTCAACCTGCATCACGTTTCCGATCCGATCAAGGCGTGCGACTACGCCGTCCTGCTCAAGCGTCTGGTGAAGAACATCGCCTACGACCACGAGATGGACACCACTTTCATGGCCAAGCCGTATCCGGGCCAGGCGGGCAACGGTCTGCACGTGCACATTTCGATTCTGGACAAAGAAGGCAACAACATCTTCGCCAGCGAGGATCCCGAGCAGAACGCCGCGTTGCGACACGCCATCGGCGGTGTGCTGGAGACCCTGCCTGCGCAAATGGCGTTCCTGTGCCCGAACGTCAACTCGTACCGCCGCTTCGGCGCACAGTTCTACGTGCCGAACTCGTCGAGCTGGGGCATCGACAACCGCACTGTTGCGGTACGAGTGCCGACCGGTTCCGCCGACGCCGTGCGCATCGAGCATCGTGTCGCCGGTGCCGACGCCAACCCGTACCTGCTGATGGCTTCGGTGCTGGCCGGTATTCACCACGGCCTGACCAACCAGATCGAACCAGGCGCGCCAGTCGAAGGCAACAGTTACGAACAGAACGAGCAAAGCCTGCCGAACAACCTGCGCGACGCACTGCGCGAGCTGGACGACAGCGAAGTCATGGCCCGCTACATCGACCCGCTGTACATCGACGTGTTCGTCGCGTGCAAGGAAAGCGAGCTGGCCGAGTTTGAGAACTCGATCTCTGACCTTGAGTACAACTGGTATCTGCATACCGTTTAAAGCCCAGCACCATCCCCTGTAGGAGCTGCCGAAGGCTGCGATCTTTTGACTTTGTTTTTCAGGATCAAGATCAAAAGATCGCAGCCTTCGGCAGCTCCTACAGGGCATCGGGTTACCAGATTTTGATCGGCGGCGTTCGTCCGCTGCTCACCACCCCCTCGTCGAGCCATAACAATGACCAAAACCCGCAACGACTGGGAACAACGCTTCCAGTCCCTGACCCTCGAATCCCGCGCGTTCATCAACGGTGAATACCGCCCGGCGATCAGCGGCGACACCTTCGAATGCCTGAGCCCCGTCGACGGCCGTTTCCTCGCCTCCGTGGCCAGCACCGACGAAGCCGATGCCAACCTTGCCGTGGAAGTCGCGCGCCAGTCTTTCGAGTCCGGCGTGTGGGCGAAAAAAGCCCCGGCCGAGCGCAAGCGCATCCTGATCCGCTTCGCTGATCTGATCCTGCAACACCAGGAAGAACTGGCGCTGCTCGAAACCCTCGACATGGGCAAACCGATCAGCGATTCCATGAGCATCGACATCCCGGCGACCGCCAACGCGATCCGCTGGAGCGCCGAAGCCATCGACAAGATCTACGACGAAGTCGCTGCAACACCGCACGACCAACTCGGTCTGGTCACCCGCGAGCCTTCCGGCGTTGTCGCAGCCATCGTGCCGTGGAACTTCCCGCTGATCATGGCCAGCTGGAAATTCGCGCCAGCGCTGGCTGCCGGCAACTCGTTCATTCTCAAACCTTCGGAAAAGTCGCCACTGACCGCGATCCGCATCGCGCAGTTGGCGTTGGATGCCGGCATTCCAAAAGGCGTGTTCAACGTCCTGCCAGGCTTCGGTCACACCGTCGGCAAAGCATTGGCGTTGCACATGGACGTCGACGTGCTGGCCTTCACCGGCTCCACGGCGATTGCCAAGCAACTGATGATTTATGCCGGGCAAAGCAACATGAAACGCGTCTGGCTCGAGGCAGGCGGCAAGAGCCCTAACGTGGTGTTCGCCGACGCACCGGACTTGCGCGCGGCAGCCCAAGCGGCGGCCGGCGCCATTGCCTTCAACCAGGGCGAAGTGTGCACCGCTGGCTCGCGCCTGCTGGTCGAGCGTTCGATCCGCGAGCAATTCATTCCGCTGCTGGTGGAAGCGCTGCAAGCGTGGAAGCCGGGACATGCCCTCGACCCGGCCACCACCGTCGGCGCCGTGGTCGATCAGCGTCAACTCGACAACGTGCTGCGCTACATCAGCATCGGCCGCGAGCAGGGCGCCGAGCTGATTGCTGGCGGCCAACGCACTCTCGAAGAAACCGGTGGCCTTTATGTGCAGCCAGCGATCTTCGACGGCGTGACCAACGCCATGACCATCGCCCAGGAAGAGATCTTTGGCCCGGTGCTGTCGCTGATCACCTTCGACACCGCTGAAGAAGCACTGCAAATCGCCAACGACAGCATCTTCGGCCTCGCCGCCGGCGTCTGGACCAGCAACTTGAGCAAGGCGCACAGCTTCGCTCGCGGTTTGCGCGCCGGCAGCGTGTGGGTCAACCAATACGACGGCGGCGACATGACCGCACCGTTCGGTGGTTTCAAACAGTCGGGCAACGGGCGCGACAAATCGCTGCACGCGTTCGACAAGTACACCGAGCTGAAAGCGACCTGGATCAAGCTCTGATTTTTCTAAAGCGGTGGTCGCCTTCAATGGGCGACCCTCGGAGAACAATAAAATGAAACAACAACACGTAAACAGCTACTACGCCGCCACCCGCAACGAAGTCATCGACTTCTCGATTCTGGAAGAAGCGGTGGACTGCGATGTCTGCATTATCGGCGCCGGCTACACCGGCCTGTCCTCGGCGCTGTTCCTGACTGAAGCCGGCTATAAAGTGACGGTGCTGGAAGCGGCGAAAGTCGGCTACGGCGCCAGCGGTCGCAATGGCGGTCAACTGGTCAACTCCTACAGCCGCGACGTTGATGTGATCGAAGAGCGCTACGGTGACAAGACGGCGGAAATCCTCGGCAGCATGATCTTCGAAGGCGCCGACATCATTCGTTCGCGCATCAAGGACTACGACATCCAATGCGACTACCGCCCGGGCGGCATCTTCGCAGCGATGAACAAGAAACAACTGAATGGCCTGGCCGAGCAGAAGAAAAACTGGGAACGCTACGGTAACCGCAATCTGAAGATGCTCGATGCGGCCGACATTCGTCGTGAAGTCGGCTCCGACGCCTACGTCGGTGGTCTGCTGGACTTGCAGGGCGGTCACGTTCACCCGTTGAACCTGGCCCTCGGTGAAGCCGCCGCCATCACGCGTCTGGGCGGCAAGATCTACGAGCAATCCGCCGCCGTGGAAATCACCTACGGCGAGCCAAATGTCGTGCGCACCGCCAAAGGCCTGGTGCGCGCCAAGTACCTGCTGATCGCCGGCAACGCTTATCTGCCGCAAGGCCTCGACAACCGCGTGACCGCGAAAAGCATGCCGTGCGGCTCGCAAATCGTCGTCACCGAACCGTTGACCGAGAAACAGGCACGCAGCCTGATCACCAACAACTACTGCGTCGAAGACTGCAACTATCTGTTGGATTACTACCGCCTCACCGCCGACAACCGTCTGCTCTACGGCGGTGGCGTGGTCTACGGCGCGCGCGAACCGGACGACATCGAACAACTGATCCGCCCGAAGATCCTCAAGACCTTCCCGCAGCTCAAAGACGTGAAAATCGATTACCGCTGGACCGGCAACTTCCTGCTGACCATGTCACGCATGCCGCAATTCGGCCGCATCGAGAAAAACGCCTACTACATGCAAGGCTACAGCGGCCACGGCGTCACCTGCTCGCACCTGGCCGGCAAACTGATCTCGGAAATGATCCGCGGCGATGCCGAACGCTTCAACGCCTTCGCCTCCCTGCCACACATGCCAATGCTCGGCGGCCGCACCTTCTCGGCGCCACTTACAGCCCTCGGCGCCGTCTACTACTCCCTGCGCGACCGCTTCGGCCTCTAGGTTACCTCCCCGGCGGCGGCCCAAGACCCCGCCGGTTTTTTACCTGATACAGCAATGTTCAAAATGTGGGAGCTGGCCTGCCAGCGATGGCACCTGTAAAGACGCCATAACTCCCACTGACACACCAATGATCAAAATGTAGGAGTGAGCCTGCTCGCGATGAGGCCAGCCCAGCCACCATCCTTCCCACAAAAACACCACGTACCCTGTGGGAGCTGGCTTGCCAGCGATAGCGGCCTTTCAGCAAAAGGGATGTTGAATATGCCACCTCATCGCCGGCAAGCCAGCTCCTGCAGGTTTTGTGTTCAGCCCAGAATTACCACCGGCAGGCTCATTTCCCCCACCGTCCATCGAACCTGCTGAGCAACACCACCAAACGTGATTTAATAGCCGCCTTTCACGGTTCCGGGACACGGGAGCAACGTGATCCGCGCGTCCTGCGCGTCACCCGCCACCCACCCCCATTACCCTTAAGTACTCTTCACATAAGGCAGTCATGGATACGGGTTCTCGACTCAAACTAGTACGCGAAAGCTACAAACTCTCCCAGCGCGAGCTGGCCCGGCGTAGCGGCGTGACCAATGCCACCATCTCCCTGATCGAACAGAATCGCGTCAGCCCCTCCGTCAGCTCACTGAAAAAGCTGCTCGAAGGCATCCCGATGTCCTTGGCCGACTTCTTCACTTTCGACCAGCCCCCGCGCGAGCATCAATACGTCTTCAGGGCTAATGAGCAGCCCGACCTCGGCCGCCATGGCCTGCGCCTGCTGCTGATCGGCGCCTCCGTGCCGAGCCGGCAGATGCGTTTGCTGCGCGAGCAATACGCACCGGGCGCGAGCTCCGGGGAAGAGCCGATTGTTCACTCGGAAGGTGAGGAGTGTGGGCTTGTTACGCGGGGGACTGTCGAGTTGACCGTGGATGGGTCGGTGAGTGTTTTGAATGCGGGGGATGGGTATTACTTTCCTACGACGTTGCCGCATAAGTTCAGGAATATCGGGGCGGATGAGGCTGAGATTATTAGTGCGAATACGCCGGCGAATTTTTAGAGACTTTTCTCGAAATTGCAGGATTTGAAAGTTTGATCGGATAAAAAACTGTTCAATTTGTTTGGTAGGACGTGATAGTGAATGGAAAGCAAAAATTCAGATCGGATGAAAAGTGATAAGTGCTATTACTGTCTGGAGCCGAAAAAGGGAGTTGAGCACGTGCCACCTAAGTGCTTTTTTCCGCAGGAAGGAAAAAAGAACTACCGGAATAATCTAATCACCGTTCCTTCTTGCGATGTTCATAATTCGAATAAGTCAACAGATGATCAGTATATGTTTCTGTTGTTTAATGTAATTTCGAACTTCAATGATGATCCAACAGCTCGTAAGTGGTTGGTTGACAAGGGGGTGGCGACGATTTTACGTAGGAGCCATATTCTGACTACCCTTACGGACGATCTGCGGATCATGGATGGAAAACTCGTATATCGTAATGCTTCAAAAGAGGTGGTCCTCAAGCCCGACTATTCACGCATTGGCGGTTTTTTTTCTGCAATGGCAAGGGCTATTTTCTTTAAAGAGAATTCGGAATCCTGGGGTGGCGGGGTGTTTGTTATTCCGTTATTTTTGGTCAGGGTTATGCTGAATAACACTGTTTCTTTCAATAAGTTATTATTGGATATAAGTCGGTACAACTCGAGCAAGGGGCAAAATAAAGACGTTTTTAGCTATACGTTTTCCTCTGGCGAAGGGTTTGACGGCAAATTATTGCATATGTTTTTTTATGGGGAGTTTGAGGCTGTATGCTTTTTTCTGCCAGACGCCGCTCGTGAAGGTGTTTTGTCAAAGTTTAAAGATGTTCCAGGTGCTTTGTGGGTGTGAAAGAAAAGGGGTGATAGATTCAACTAGCTCAATTGATTCAGTCACCCTGGCACACTATTTCTGAGGCGCTAAGAGCGTTCTGCTCAAATATCAAACCCCCACTGCTCAATCATCCGAAACATATCACTCACATCCTGCACCATGATTCTGGCGATGTTGGTGACGATGTTGGTGACGGTGTTGATGTCGTGTTCGGTGTAGTCGGACAGGGTGGTGCGGGCGATGACGTCGATGTATTTGAGGACGGCGATTGTCGGCACCCACAATCGATCTGTAGGGCGCAAACGAGGGCGCTTACTCCCGCTCGGCGACGCAGTCGTAATTCGGGGCGGGCGGCGTGCCTGGAGAAATTGATTCGCCGGGGTTGGGTCTGCTTCGCAACCCATCGGGGATGAATCCCCTCGCCACAAGGGGTGTTTTCCTACGCGTTGTTCAGACTTCAAATTCGGTCGAATCTCAGATCAGGGCTTTGCATCCCGTTTGGAACTTTCCTTAAAACCGATGTCAATTTGATGGCGTGTCGCGACGCTCATTTTGAACGGATCAAGCAGTGCCAGGCTGATTCCTGGTAAGCCCAAGGAAGTGTGAGATGAAGCTGATTCTTGCCATGTTGTTGATGTTCAGCGGTTACGCGTCTGCCAGTTGTTCCAGTATCGGTGACCATGACAAACGCAGCTATTGCCAAGCCACGCAGGAGGGCAGTAGCTGTTCTTCCATCGGCGATCATGATCTGCGTTCGGCGTGCGAAGCGGAGAAAGGCAGTTCGTGCTCAAGCATCGGCGATCATGACCAGCGCTCCTATTGCGAGGCCAGGAAAGGCAGCAGTTGTTCGTCCATCGGCGATCATGACCTGCGCTCGGCCTGCGAAGCGGAGAAAGGCAGTTCGTGTTCAAGCATCGGTGATCATGACCAGCGTTCCTTTTGTGAAGCGAAGAAGGGCAGTAGCTGCTCGAGCATTGGCGATTCGGATCTGCGCAGTCAGTGCGAGGCCATGAAGCGTTGATGTGTCGCGACGTTCATTTTGAACGGATCAAGCAGTGCCAGGCTGTTTCCTGGTAAGCCCAAGGAAGTGTGAGATGAAGCTGATTCTTGCGATGTTGTTGATGTTCAGCGGTTACGTTTCCGCCAGTTGTGCCAGCATCAGTGATCCTGACAAACGCAATTATTGCCAGGCCACGCAGGAAGGCAGCAGCTGTTATTCCATTGGCGATTACGATTTACGCACGGCCTGCGAAGCGGAGAAGGGTGGTTCATGCGCAAGTATCGAGGATCGTAACCAGCGCGCCTATTGCGACGCCAAGAAGGGCAGTAGTTGTTATTCCATCGACAACTACGATTTGCGTACGGCCTGCGAAGCGGAGAGAGGCGGTTCATGCGCGGGTATCGGGGATCGTGACCAGCGCGCCTTCTGTGAAGCGAAGCAGGGCAGTAGCTGTGCGAGCATCGGCGATTGGGATCTGCGCAATCAGTGTGAAGCCATGAAGCGCTGATTGAGGGCTGCTCCGCAGCCCAGCGGGAGCAAGCTCCCTCGCCACAGTGGATGTGTTGATGCACGAAAAAGGGACACCCAGCGGTGTCCCTTTTTATGTGCGCAAACAACCATTACTTCGCCTTCCAATGCCCACCGCCACTCTCACAATCTATCTTCGCCTGCCCTAGATTCTCCGCTCCGTAGTAATACGTGGTCACCTGCGCGCCATCCGGAATATTCAACGCCTTGGCGTTCTTGTCCTTGCTGGTGGAGTGCGGGTTGGCCAGGGATTCCTGGGTGAGGGTGGCGATGCAGGTGGCTTGATAGTGGTCGTCGCACTGTTGGACCTTTTTCTTGACGGCGTTGACCATGTCTTTGCTTTCGTTGCTGCACGACCAATCGATGGAATTGACGGGCATGCCTTCGTATTCGTAGCAGCTGTGGCCGGAAACGGTAGGCACGGAGGCGCTGGAGGAGCGGGTTTCGACGTCGCAGCCTTCGGCCATGACGCAGGTGGGGATGACGCAGAACGTGGCGAGCAGAAGCAGGAATCGAATGTTCATCGGGCTTTCCTCTTCAAGGGCGCCGGTTCTGATCAATGATCGGGCGCTTATGGTTTCGAGGTTGCGTAGGAGAAGGAGGTTCCATCAGGTTTTTGATTTGCGCTGTTCGCGTAGACTGCGAAACAATCGGACACATCTAGCGCCCAAGGATTGGAATATTGCCCATGATTGAGATCGGCAGTCGCAACAACGCCCCCACGTCGCAGCACCCAACCCATGACGTCTACATTTTCAACATCGACCTGTCCCGAGCGGCCACGCCTTTCTGTTTCGAACAGTCGACGGCCGGAGGGCATGGTGGGCAGGGCGGTGCGCGATGGTTGGCGCTGGACGAACTGGAAGCCTGGCCCGGTGAGTGGCGTGAGCATTTGAAGAAATCTGGCTGTGCCTGGGTCGCTGAGTTGATCGATGCGCATCCTGGTGTGGATCAAGCGACATTGGTGTCGATGATTCTCAAGCGTCACACCGAGCCAGCGAAGCCAGTCGGTCGCTTCAGGGCCATTGTCGCTTGGCTCAAACGCAATATCCACGTTGGCGGCCGGTATGGCGTTTAACCCGAGGAAACCCCAATGACTCAAACACTGGAACGCGCCATTGCCATTGCCGCCACTGCGCACGCAGGGCAGGTGGACAAGGGCGGGGCGCCGTACATTCTGCATCCGCTGAAAGTGATGTTGCGCATGTCCACGCTGGAGGAGCGCATCGTCGCGGTGCTGCACGACGTGGTCGAGGATTGCGATATCAGCCTTGATGATTTGCGCAAGGAAGGCTTCAGCGAAGAGGTGCTGACGGCCATTGCATCGGTGACCAAAGTACCGGGCGAGTCTTACGAGGATTTCGTTGAGCGCGCGGCGCAGAACCCGATCGGCCGGGTGGTAAAACTGGCGGATCTGGAAGAGAACAGCGATCTTTCACGGATCGCCTCGCCGAGTTGGGAAGACTTGGAACGGATCGAGAAGTATCGGCGCGCGATTGGACGGTTGCGCTCATAAAAATGGACACGCCCCTGTAGGAGCTGCCGAAGGCTGCGATCTTTTGATCTTGTTTTTTGGATTCAAAGTCAAAAGATCGCAGCCTTCGGCAGCTCCTGCACGGGATCGTGTCGGGTCAGTTGAATTGCCAGGAAGGCGAATATGAAATCGATTCTGTGTTTGTTGGTTGCCGCCGGTTTTGGCGCTGTGCTGCAGTCCCTCGGTGTGCCGCATGGCTTGCTGCTGGGGTCGATCCTGGTCACGGCACTGGTCGTGACGAAATCGGGTTTTGCCCCCGCAACGCCTTATGGCTTGGGCTATATCCAGGTCGCGCTGGGCATCGCCACCGGATTGATGTTCGAAGCGTGGGACAGTGCGACGGCGTCGAGCATGCTTCCAAGCCTCGGCGTATTGCTGTTGTGTCTGACGGTGCAGATTGCCCTGGCCGGCTGGTGGCTGACGCGCGGGGCAGGCTGGAATCGCACCGATGCGCTGTTGGCGGTGTATCCGGGGGCTTTGGCGGCGGTGTTTGATTTGCTTGAGTCGGAGAAGGCGTCGAGCAAAGTCATCATCGTGCACCTGATGCGGTTACTGCTGATCACGGTGCTGGTGAGTTTTTTGATTCCGGGGCAGGTGTCGGTTGCTGCTGTTGAAAGCGATCCGTTGACCACTGGCATGGCGTTGACGGTTTTCTCGGTAATCGGCTTGAGCGTCGTGCTCGGTCGATTGCTGCTGGTGATCGGCGTGCCGGCACCGTTCATGCTCACGGCGATCATCATCACCGCAGTCTTTGTAAAAGCAGGCTGGTTGCACGGTTTTCACATGCCG